>CACELG010000001.1 GCA_902560315.1 uncultured SAR86 cluster bacterium
TTATTATAAGTATGGATTACTATAAGGATTAATCCAATAACCTGCTGATATTAAAAAAGATATACATACCAGTAAAGTTAAAATTTTTCTAAACTTTTGATAGTCAATATCTTTATTATTAAAATCCTCTGTAGATTTTTCAAAAATGTAAAAACTATAAAAACCGATTATAGAAACCAATAAAGAAGTAAGGATCATCTTTAAAAAAATAAGTAATAGAATTAAACACCCAATTAAACTAAATCCAATGCCAATGGATAAATTTAATTTCTGATTTTTTTGATCATCTCTCCAGCCCCAAGCAAATCCACCCAAGAATGTAATTATGATTGCTCCATATCCTAATTGAAAAACTATAAGTATTTTGCTTATCTCGCCACCTATTATCCAGGGTATTAGAGAAAATACTGCAAATGGCAAAAAGCCTATATAACCAAAGGTTGATTTAATATTTGTTATATTCAATTTATTTCTTACAAAAATATTGCACTTAGTCGTTCAAAATACATAATAAAGTATGCCAAAAGAAAAACCTGCATTAATTGTAAAGAATAAAAATGCTTCTAGAAACTATAAATTAGATGAATCTTTCCAAGCTGGTATTGTTCTAGAGGGATGGGAAGTTAAATCATTAAGAGAATCAAAAGTTGATGTTAAGAATTCATATGTGAATATAAGAAAGGGTGAGGCATGGCTGATAGGTGTAAAAATTGATAGTCCTGCATCTCTTCAGCAAGAAAATATTGATACAACAAAATCAAGAAAGCTTTTACTTCATAAAAAAGAAATTGCAAAAATAGAAAGATTAAAAGGTGAAAAAGGACTTACTTGTGTTTTAACAAAAATATATTGGAAAGATAACCTCGTAAAATGCGATATTTCAATGGGCCAAGGTAAAAAACATAGAGATCAAAGAGAGGATATCAAAAAAAGAGATTGGGAACGTGACCAGGGCAGAATTCTTAAGAATTCAAGAAAATTCTCCTAATCGAATTAAAAAAAAATATTCATGTATAATGCCCTTCCTTATGGGGGCGAATAGGGTTCGACGTTTCTACTGGACTCCGAAGCGCATGCCAAGATTGTAGTAATTCTTGTAAAACATGCTACAAAAAAAATAGTTGCAAATAACGACAACTACGCTTTAGCAGCTTAATGCTAACCGATGCAAGAATTGACTGTGGTTTGAAGCATCGGCTAAACACACAGTCTAGCCAAGCTATATTGCTTGGATATAGTTTGGTAAAACTAAATCAAGCTAGCTTTTATGCCCTGCTCTTCGGGTGATAAAAGTTAAAAATAATAGAATGAGCTACGCATGTAGAAGTTAGGCTGAAAGATTAACGGACGCGGGTTCAATTCCCGCCGCCTCCACCAATTTGGTAATATATAACCTAATAAATATGGACATATCGTCAATAGATAATTAAACTACGCATCTAAATTATGGCTAATTCAAAACAAGCATTAAAAAGAGCAAGACAAAACTCTGATAGATATAAGCTAAGACATGCACAGCGTTCAGTTGTAAGAACTGCTGTAAAAGCTGTTAGGGCGGATATTGAAACTCAAGATAAGACAAAGGCAACTGAATCATTCAAAAAAGCACAAAAGGTAATAGATAGTGCTGCTTCAAAGAAAGTAATTCATAAAAATGCTGCGGCTCGAACAAAAAGCAGATTATCTAAAGCAATCAAAGAATTAAACTAAATCTTTTTTATTTCCTATAACCTCAGTCTCTAACGATTTTAAAAGTTCTATAGTGCCCTCTCCGGTTGCAGCTGAAATAAAAAAAATATCTTTTGCAGGCTTCTTAAGCTTTGTTTCAATTTCTTTTCTTATGATAGCAATCTCATCTTCTTGAATAAGATCAATCTTATTACAGATAATCCAAGATACTTTTTGGGTAAGATTATCTTTAAAAGAATCTAATTCATTTGTAAGTAAATTAATTTGTTTAACAGGATCTAACTCTTCTGTTGGAAATAAATCTACAAAAATAAGTAAAAGTCCTGTACGGGATATATGTTTTAAAAATTTGATTCCTAGTCCGGCACCATCAGAGGCACCTTCAATCAATCCAGGTATATCAGCAATAACATAACTTGATTCAGCACCTTTAATTGTCCCAAGATGTGGTCTCAAGGTTGTAAAAGGATAGTCTCCTATTTTTGGTTTCGCTGACGAAACTTTGTTTAGAAATGTTGACTTTCCTGCATTTGGAAATCCAACCAAACCCACATCTGCAAGAGATTTAAGTTCTAATCTTACGGATCTTTTCTCTCCTTCAAATCCAGGCGTGGATTTTCTAGGCGCTTGATTAGTACTTGATTTAAATTTTGCATTACCTAATCCGCCATCACCACCTTTTGCGATTAAGTATTCACCAGATTTTTCATTACAATCGATAAGCTCTTCATCAGTAAGTTCATCATAAATTACTGTGCCTAGAGGTATTTCAATTATTAAGTCGTTACCTGCTGCACCGAACTTATTTTTTCCCGCTCCACGTTGACCATTTTTTGCTTTAAATATTTTCTTGTTTTGGAAATCTACTAGGGTATTGATATTTGTATTTACTCGAAAATAAATATCTCCTCCCTTTCCACCATCTCCGCCATCAGGACCACCAAAAGGAATATATTTTTCTCGTCTGAAACTGGATGCTCCAGAGCCACCATCTCCTGCCTTAATTTCGAGATAGGCCTCGTCAATAAAATTCATTATTTTTTGTTATTGAGGAATAACGTTTGCTGTTTTTCTTTTTTTAGGGCCTTTATAAGTAAATTGAACAATACCTGCGGATTTTGCAAATAAAGTGTCATCTTTTCCAATGCCTACATTAAGACCAGGATGAGTATTAGTACCTCTTTGACGAATTAGAATTTCACCAGCTTTAACAGATTGACCTCCAAAGCGCTTTACTCCTAATCTCTTAGAGTTAGAATCTCTTCCATTCTTACTTGATCCGCCTGCTTTCTTATGTGCCATTATTTACTCTCTAATTTAATATTCTTGATTTCTATTTGAGAATGTTTTGCTCTATGACCTACCTTTCTCATGCTGTGCTTTCTTCTCCTAAAGCGTAATATAGAAATTTTATCTCCTTTTACAACATCTTTTACTTCAGCGGTTACCTTAACATTTTCTAAGTAGGGCTGACCCACTTCAACATTGTCTCCATCAACATATAATAAAACGTTATCAAAAGTTATTTTTTTACCAACATCATCTTTTAAAAGATCAACTGATAAAACCATACCTTTTTCAACTTTATGCTGTTTTCCACCTGTTTCTATAACTGCATACATAATATAATCCTAAAAAGCCCGCAAAATATACGCTTTAATGAAGAAATTATCAATACTTAAACAGAATTTTGGGCTATTTAATGAAGCAATATGGACATAAATACCAATATTACAAAGGAATTAAAGCTTGTTGATAATTTCATCAAAAAAGATCTAATCAAAGAAAAGACAATATCCGGACTTTATAAATATATTTTTAAATCTGGAGGGAAGAAAATTCGAGCAAAATTGAATCTTATTTCTTCATCTACAAAAAAACATAAAGACCGTTATAAGTTGGCTTCAATAATCGAATTACTTCATACAGCCACATTAGTTCATGATGATGTGGTAGATAATTCTCCAACAAGAAGAGGTATAGAGTCTGTTAATAATCTCTGGACTAATTCTCATGGAGTATTAATAGGAGATTATATTTATTCAAAAGCTTTTATATTAATGGTTGAAATGGAGAATATGAAAATCCTAGAGGAACTTGCAGCTGCAACAAATGATATTTCTCAAGGTGAGCTTATTCAACTAGATGCAATAAAAAATTTGGACATATCATTGAATAAACTGAAAAAAATTAGCTATTTTAAAACAGGTAGGCTATTTGAAGCTGCTGCAAGAACAGGAGCTATACTTGCTAAATCTAATAAGTCTTATATTAATAATATAAGTGAATCTGCAAAAAATTTGGGGATATTATTTCAAATAAGAGATGATCTTTTAGATTACTCGATCAATCTAAAAACTGGTAAGCCTTCTTATCAAGATCTTAGGGAAGGCAAGGTAACCTACCCTTTCTTCTTTGCATATAAAAATGCAAATAAAAAAGAACAAAAACAATTAAGAAATTTACTTGGAAATAAAAAATTACATCAAATCAATACAAGTCAATTAATTTCTCGATTGGATGGAATAAATAAAACAAATGAACTGGCAAAAAAATATCATCAAGAAACAATAAAATATGCCAAAAAGATAAATAAACTCGGTATAAAACAAGAAATGATAGAATTAGCAAATATTGCAATTAATAGAGATAAATAATGTTTAGTCCAAAAAGTTCTTATAAAAAAGATGAGCTTATTGCATGTTCAAATGGAGAGCTCTTTACAAAAGAAGGTGATGGAAGGCTACCTTCAGACTTAATGCTAATGTTTGATGAAATTACAAATATTGATGACTTCTCTGGTAACTATAATAAGGGCTCTGTAGAAGCAGTTCTAGATATTAATCCTGATTTATGGTTCTTTAAATATCACTTTAAGGAAGATCCAGTAATGCCTGGATGTCTTGGACTTGATGCAATGTGGCAACTTTTAGGATTCTACCTTTTGTGGACTGGGTTACCTGGAATTGGAAGAGCACTTGGTGCTGATAACATTAAATTTTTTGGTCAAGTTCTTCCAAAAGCAAAAAAGGTAGTTTATAAATTAGATATTAAAAGAGTTATTAATAGAGGTGCTATAGTTGGTCTAGCGGATGGAGAAATGTTTGTAGACGGTAAGAAAATCTATAGTGCTGAAAGGTTAAAAGTTGGATTATTTAAAGATCCAAGCAATTTTTGATGAAAAACGTTGTTATTACAGGTGTAGGAATTAAGTCTTGTATAGGAAATACCTATAAGGATGTTCTTTCAAATCTTCAAAATGGTAAATCTGGAATTGCCTTTAATGATACATATTCTGAAATGGGATTTAGGAGTTGTGTCTCTGGATCAATAGATGTAAATCTATCTGATTTTATTGACAGAAAATTATTAAGATTTATGGGTGAGTCAGCTGGATACGCTTATCTTGCTACGGCAGATGCTCTTGAAATGGCAGGCATTGATGAAGAAGATTTGGATTCTCCAAGAATTGGTATTGTTGCTGGCTCAGGAGGAGCTTCTACAAGAATTATGGTAGACAGTGGCGATATTGCTAGAGAAAGAGGGCCAAAGAGAATTGGGCCCTATGGCGTCACCAAAAGCATGTCTAGTTCAATATCAGCTATCATTGCAACTGCTCTTAAACTAAAAGGTATTAATTACTCTATATCCTCAGCATGTGCAACTAGTGCTCATTGTATAGGCCACGCAGCAGATTTAATTAAAAATGGTCAGCAAGATATGGTAATTGCTGGTGGAAGTGATGATGAACACTGGAGTTCTTCGTGCTTGTTTGATGCAATGGGTGCCTTATCATCAAACTTTAATTCAAATCCAACCGTAGCATCAAGACCGTATGACTCAAACAGAGACGGCTTTGTTATCTCAGGAGGAGCCGGAATGGTAATTCTCGAAGACGAGGAACATGCAAAGAAAAGAGGGGCAAAAATCTTAGCAAAATTATCAGGATATTATGCTAATTCAGATGGTTACGATATGGTTGCGCCGTCTGGTGAAGGAGCTATTAGATGTATGGAGGGTGCAATTGATCAATCCAAAGTACAAATTGATTACATAAATACTCATGGTACAAGCACACCAGTTGGGGATGTAGCTGAATTGAATGCGATTAAAGAATTATTTGGTGATAACGCACCCATGATTAGCTCAACTAAATCAATGACTGGTCATTCACTTGGAGCAACAGGTGCTCATGAGGCAATATATTCAATCATGATGATAAATGAAAATTTTATAGCGCCTTCCATTAATATTGAATCACTATGTGATGAAGCTAAGGGGCTCTATATTGTTACTTCTACAAAAGAGACTAGTGTGAATAATATTCTAAGCAACTCTTTTGGTTTTGGAGGAACTAACGCAAGCCTTGTGATTAGTAGATATTAATATAAATTCATCAAAGCATCCTTTGTATAAGGAATGACATCCTCAAGCCTTCCCTCCTTCATTTTTAACACCCACTCATGATCAGATAATAATGCTCTTCCAACCGCTATCATGTCGTATTTCTGATTAGATATATCTTCAATAGCTTTATCGATACTGGTTGGGGTCGCTGGTGCAGTCATATCAATAAAATCAGAATCAAGCCCAACACTTCCAACACCTATAGTAGGTATATTAGAAATTTTCTTTGTCCAATAAGCTAGATTCTCTTCAGAATCTTTAAATTCGCTTTCCCAAAATCTTCTCATACTTGAATGTAAATAATCTAAGCCAGCTTCTACAGGGGGCAATAATATTTTTTTAAGATCTTCTGGGGTTGTAGCTAGTTTTGCCTCAAAATCATGTTGCTTCCATTGGGAAAATCTTAACCCAACAATAAATTTGTCACTAACGTTGTCTCTTACCGCCTTTATTATGTCTGAAACAAATTGCGAACGTTTATCAATAGAACCACCGTACAAATCCTGACGAATATTTGTACCTTCCCATAAAAAATTATCTATAAGATATCCATGAGCTCCATGAATCTCAACACCATCAAATCCTAGTTGCTCACATATTTTGGCATCTGATGCATAAGCATCAATCGTCTCTTTTATATCTTCTAATGTCATTTCATGTGCAACTTTTTTACCAGGTTTTACGAGGCCAGAAGCAGTATGTCCTGGGACGTCAGGATTTGGTTGCATGCCAAGCTTTCTAAACCCTCCACAATGCCAAAGCTGTGCTATGACAGCCCCATCATGACTTTTTATTCCTGCTACAACTTTCTTCCATCCCTCTTGAGCGTCATCACTATCAAGTCTAGGTACATTCGGATAAGCGCTTGAAGCTTTATGACTTACTTCAATTCCTTCAGTAATGATCATACCCACTTCAGCTTTAGCTCGCCTTGAATAATAAGAAATAACATCATCAGTGGGCACTCCTCCTGGTGATTGATTTCTTGTCATAGGGGCCATGACAACTCTATTTCTAAGATTTGTATTTTTTAATTTATATTCTTGAAAAAGCATAATTAATTTTCGTCCTTGAATTGTGATTTTCTCCATGGGAAATCATCAGGCAGATCAGAGGATATTTTATTTTTAAAATTTGCTCTTCTTTTTTCCAAGAAAGACATAACACCTTCTTTTGCATCATCAGATAACCCTCTTGAGTCTATTAGCTTACTCTCAATTACATGAGCATTCTCTGGGCTATCATCTGCCGACAATGACCATAACATATGTCTAGTCATTGCCATTGAAACAGGAGCACTTGAATTACAAAACATGTCTGAAATTTCAATAGCCTTAGATATTAACTGATCATCTTCTACTAAATAATTAACTAATCCTATTCTATTTGCTTCGGTTGCATCAATAATCTTTCCTGAGTAGCACAACTCTAGGGCTGATGAAATTCCAACAATTTTAGGCAAGAACCAGCTTGCACAACCATCAGGAACTATACCCCTTTTAGCAAAAACAAATCCATATCTTGATTTCTTTGAGGCAATTCTTATATCAGCCGGTAATTGCATTGTTGCACCGACACCAACAGCATCCCCATTTGATGCAGCAATAACAGGTTTTAGTGAATTGTAAATCTTTAAATTTAATATACCTCCTGCATCACGTCTAAAATCTGAATTGAATTCTTCTCTGGTATCAAAATTTTTATTAAATGTTTTTTCTCCTAAAGATAAATCAGCGCCTGCACAAAAAGCCTTTCCTTCTCCAGTTATAACAAGAGATTTAATATTATCGTTAGTATTTATCTCATCAATAGCATCAAGCATGTCATCTAACATTTGCATATTAAATGCGTTTAACTTTTTAGGTCTATTTAATTTTAGGATAGCTACAGAATCAACTTCTTCAAGAATAATAGTCTTATATTCTTTTAACAAAATGTATTATTAAAATGGAATATCGTCATCAGTGAGACCAGGCCCACTGTCGTCTTCTGGAAATGGCGTATTAGAAGAATTATCTGTTTGAGCAGAAGAATCAGAAGAACCCCTTGAGCCCAACATTGTTAGTTGATTCCCAAGCACCTCTGTTGTCCATCTATCATTGCCGTCCTTGTCTTGCCATTTTCTTGTTTGAATTTTACCTTCAACGTATACGCTTGATCCTTTATCTAAATACTTTTCAGCAATTTCTGCTAAATTCCCAAAAAAGACTACTCTATGCCATTCGGTCTTATCCCTATTTTCTCCGCTTTCTTTGTCTTTCCATGACTCCGTTGTAGCTATAGATAGATTTGCAACTGCTGTTTGAGTTGCTGTATACCTCATTTCTGGTTTTTGCCCTAAATTTCCAACTAAAATTACTTTATTTACGCCTCTACTCATAATTACCTCTTATAATATCTAGAAAGTTTAACCTAATTTAATTTTTTCATCACGGAATTTTTTTTCATATGGATAGTATTTTCATAAAAGGTGCGAGAACACATAACTTGAAGAATGTTGATCTCGAAATACCAAGAAATAAGATAATTGTTATTACTGGTCTTTCAGGCTCAGGAAAGTCTTCATTGGCTTTTGATACTCTCTATGCTGAAGGACAAAGAAGATATGTTGAATCTTTATCTACATATGCAAGAAGATTTTTATCAATGATGGAGAAACCTGATGTAGATCAAATTGATGGTCTTTCTCCTGCGATATCAAT
The DNA here is from genome assembly GCA_902560315.1 of uncultured SAR86 cluster bacterium. GTDB lineage: Bacteria > Pseudomonadota > Gammaproteobacteria > Magnimaribacterales > D2472 > SAR86A. The sequence continues at coordinate 8,799 of CACELG010000001.1, forward strand.
TGAACAAAAGTCTACATCACATAACCCAAGGTCAACTGTTGGAACAGTCACTGAAATATATGATTATTTAAGATTATTATATTCAAGAATTGGAACTCCAAGATGTCCAGATCATGGTGAAGAATTGAAAGGAAAAACTGTTTCAGAAATTTGTGATGAAGTTCTGAAGTTAAAGGAAAATACCAAAATAATGATAATGTCTCCAATAATTAGAGACAAAAAAGGTGAGCATCAGGGTATATACGAAGATCTTCGTAAAAGTGGCTACGTTCGTGTGAAAATAAATGGCAAGGTTTATCCTATTGAAGAGTTTCCAGAATTAGAAAAAAATAAAAAACATAATATCTCTGCTGTGATAGATAGATTAGTTATTAAATCTGATAATGAAATTAGATCCAGATTATCTGAATCAATTGAAACGTCATTGCTCTTATCAGATGGATTAGTTGAAATTGAAGAGATTGATTCAAATTCAGTTAGTATATTTTCATCAAACTATTCTTGTTCTCAATGTGGATACTCCATACCTGAATTAGAACCAAGAATATTTTCTTTTAATAATCCACATGGAGCATGTCCAAAATGTGATGGTCTTGGAGTTATACAGTTCTTTAACGAAAAAAGATTAATACAAGACGATGACGTTTCTATTGCTAATGGCGCTATAAAGGGATGGACAAGAAGAAACAGATTTTATTATTACCAATTAAGATGTTTAAGTAATCATTTTGATTTTACTTTAACAACTAAATGGAAAGATTATCCACAAAAAATAAAAGACATAATTTTATGGGGCACAAAAGAGAAAATTGATTTTTCTCATAGATTTAGAAGTGGGAGTCGGATAATAAGAAAGCACCGCTTTGAAGGTGTTATACCATCTACCGAAAGAAGATTTAAAGAAACCGACTCTGAATATATTCGAAATGAACTTGCTAAGCTTATGTCTGAAAGCACATGTGATGAATGCGATGGATCAAGACTAAATGTTTATGCAAGGAACGTTTTTATTAATGATACTCAAATTCATCAAATTACGTCAATGAAAATTAGCGATTCACTGAGCTTCATCAAAAATATGAAGCTAGACGGAGCAAAAGAAAAAATAGCTGAGAAAATTCTTAAAGAAATTAAAGATAGATTAACTTTTCTTGAAGATGTTGGCCTAAGTTATCTTACATTGGATAGGAGTGCTGAAACCCTATCTGGAGGGGAAGCTCAGAGAATTAGATTGGCAAGTCAAATAGGATCTGGTCTAGTTGGAGTAACATATGTTCTAGACGAACCATCGATTGGTCTTCACCAAAGAGACAATACCAAATTAATAAAAACACTCAATCACTTAAAAAGTCTAGGCAATACTGTAATTGTTGTTGAGCATGACGAAGAGGCAATAAGATCTGCAGATCATATTATTGATATCGGGCCAGGTGCCGGCAGGCACGGTGGTCAAATATGTGCTCAAGGAAACTTGGATGCAATTTTAAAAAATAAAAACTCTATTACTGCACAGTTTTTGTCAGGAAAAAGAAAAATAAAAATACCTAAAAAAAGAACAAAAGCAAACAAAGAACAAATTAAGATAATTGATGCTTCTGAAAATAATCTAAAGGAGATATCTGTTGATATTCCAGTTGGGCTATTTACATGCATAACTGGAGTTTCAGGATCAGGAAAATCCTCTTTAATTAATCAAACTTTAATGCCAATTAGTTCATTTTTATTAAATAAATCAAAACTATCAAAGGAAATAAAATGCAAAAAGATTGAAGGTTTAGATTATCTAGATAAGGTAATTAATATAGACCAATCACCAATTGGAAGAACTCCAAGATCAAACCCTGCAACTTATACAGGACTCTTTTCTCACATAAGAGATCTTTTATCACAAACAGTTGAAGCTCGATCAAGAGGCTATAAACCTGGACGATTCAGTTTTAATGTAAAAGGCGGCAGATGTGAGGCATGTCAAGGTGATGGAATGATTAAAGTTGAAATGCACTTCTTAGCTGATGTTTATGTGAAATGCGATGTTTGTGATGGAAAAAGATATAACGAACAAACTTTAGAAATAAAATATAAAGATAAAAATATAAGTGATATTTTAGATATGACGGTTGATGAAGCTTTAGATTTCTTTGATGCGCATCCAACAATAAAAAAGAAGTTGTTAACGCTTAATGATGTTGGTCTTGGTTATATTACTCTTGGTCAATCCGCTTTGACGTTATCTGGAGGAGAGGCACAAAGAATAAAACTAGCTAAAGAGTTATCAAAAAGAAGTACTGGAAAAACATTATTTATTTTAGACGAGCCCACAACAGGATTACATTTTGCTGATATAGAACTCTTATTAGGGGTTTTAAATAGATTAAAAGATCAAGGTAATACTGTTGTTGTAATCGAACATAACCTAGATGTGATTAAAACTGCAGATTGGATAGTTGATCTTGGTCCAGAAGGTGGATCGGATGGAGGCCAAATTGTTGCTGAAGGAACACCTGAAGAGGTTTCAAAAATAAAGAGCTCCTATACAGGTCAATTCTTGAAAGAAATTCTTAATTAAGTAACTGATTCTTCTTCTTTTAATTCTGGCTCAGCTGTTATATCTTCATCTAGCTTCCTATCAACTAGCTCTATAAAAGCCATATCTGCTTTATCACCTGCTCTGAAACCAGCTTTAATGATTCTTGTGTATCCGCCTTTTCTTTCTTTTGCATTAACAGAAATTTCGGTAAATAGTTTTGCTACAGCTTCTTCGGAGCGTAATTTGCTAAATACATGTCTTCTATTTGCAACAGTATCCTCCTTACTGATAGTAATGAGAGGCTCAATAAAACTTCTTAATTCTTTTGCCTTAGGAAGCGTGGTTTTAATAATATCTTGTTCAATTAAAGCAATGGCAAGATTTTTAAAAAGTGCTTTCCTATGGGCTGAATTTCTATTAAGTTTCCTGCCAGATTTTCTATGTCTCATTTTTTATCCTAGTGGTGGCCAGTTTTCTACATTCATTCCTAATGACAATTCCTTAGAGGCTAAGACGTCTTTGATTTCATTTAAAGATTTTTTTCCTAAATTTGGTGTTTTTAATAAATCAAATTCAGATCTATGAATTAAGTCGCCTATAAGAAAAATACTTTCAGCTTTTAAACAATTTGTTGATCTTACTGTAAGTTCAAGCTCTTCAATTGATCTTAGTAAAATTGGATCAAAGTCATTTTGATCTTTTTTGGCCTCTTGTTCTGCTATAGCATCTAGGTCAACAAATGCACTTAATTGTTGTTGAAAGATAGTAGCTGAATGTTCAATTGCCATCTTTGGATCAAGAGTTCCATCGGTTTCTAACTCAATTACCAATTTATCTAAGTCAGTTCTTTTACCTGATCTTGCATTATCAACTGTATAAGAAACTCTTCTTACAGGACTATATGAAGCATCAACTTTTAAGGCACCAACAACTCTATCCTCATCTTCTCTTAGATCAGCAGGCTCATACCCTCTTCCGGTCTTAACTGTCAAAGTCATTTTTAGACTTACTTTATCTACGATTGTAGCTACATGAAAATCTTGATTAACAAGCTCAACATTTCCAGGCGCTTCAAAAGAAGAAGCTAAGACATCGCATGGTCCTTTTATATCTAGTGTGATTTCTGCTGAATCACCTTCAATGAGACTTATTGGCATTTCCTTAATATTTAAAAGAATATCTATCACATCCTCTCTGATGCCTTCGATAGTGCTGTATTCATGTGAGATACCTTCGATGGCTACGTCAGTCACTGCCGCTCCTGGCATTGATGAAAGTAAAATCCTTCTTAGAGCATTTCCTAAAGTATGACCAAAACCTCTCTCTAGAGGCTCAAGTGTTACCTTTGACAAAGTAGGTGACACGTCATCAACCTGAATTTCGGTTGGTACTAATAGATCTATTACTGATGTTTGCATAATTTTCTCCGTCTTTATACTTTTATTTTGAGTAAAGCTCAACAATAAGATTTTCGTTAATTTCTGTACTTAAATCAGCTCTATCTGGTACTGATTTAAATACCCCTTTAAAGTTTTTTTCATCAACCTCTATCCAATCACATTCTTCTCTTGAGGCAGCAATCTTTAATGATGCAGCTATTCTTAATTGACCTCTTTTTGACTCCCTGACCTCAATCTCATCTCCAGCTTGAACTTGATATGAAGGAATATTTACTAAACTTCCATTTACCATGAATGCTTTATGAGAAACCATTTGACGTGCTTCAGCCCTTGTAGAGCCAAATCCCATTCTATATACAACATTATCTAGTCTTTTTTCTAAAAGGGATAAAAGATTTTCACCTGTATTTCCTTTGGATGAAGCTGCTTTTTTATAATAATTTCTAAATTGTTTTTCCAAGACACCATACATTCTTCTAACTTTTTGTTTTTCTCTTAATTGAAGTCCATAATCAGATAGTCTTCCTCTTCTAGCTCCATGAACGCCGGGAAGAGTATCCATGTTACATTTTGATTCAATTGCTCGTACTCCACTTTTAAGTAATAAATCTGTACCTTCTCTTCTAGAAAGTCTTAAAGATGGTCCTCTATATCTAGCCATTTAATTCTCCTTTAAACTCTTCTCTTTTTAGATGGTCTACAACCATTATGTGGAAGTGGTGTGACATCTGTAATACTTTTAATCTTTAATCCACATGCGTTTAAAGATCTAATCGCAGACTCTCTTCCACCCCCCGGTCCTTTAACTTTTACATCTAAGTTGATCATTCCAAATTCTTTTGCTGCATTACCAGCTTTATCTGCAGCAATTTGTGCCGCAAAAGGCGTACTTTTTCTTGAACCTTTAAAGCCTGAACCACCAGACGTTGCCCAACATATGGTATTACCTTGCTTGTCTGTTATAGTGACGATAGTGTTATTAAATGAAGAGTGAATGTGTGCCACTCCATCAGTAACTACTTTTTTATTCTTTTTTCCTTTAGCTGCCATATTTATCCTCTCATTGGCTTTTTAGGGCCTTTTCTTGTTCTAGCATTATTCTTTGTATTCTGTCCTCTCGTTGGTAACTTTCTTCTGTGTCTTATGCCGCGATAACTTGCTAAGTCTTGTAACCTTTTAATATTTGTACTGATATTTCTTCTTAAATCACCTTCAACAACATATGAAGAAATAGTATTTCTTATATTTTCAATCTCTTCTTCTGAAAGATCTGATATTTTTTTTGTGTAATCAATTTTCAGATCAATACAAATATTTTGAGCTGTTTTTCTACCGATACCAAAAATATGTGTCAAAGAAATTTCAACATGTTTGTTTTCTGGAATATTTACGCCTGCTATTCTAGCCATAATTAACCTTGCCTCTGCTTATGTTTTGGATCTGTTTTGCAAATAACATATAGAACGCCATTTCTCCTAACTATTTTGCAATTCCTACAAATCTTTTTTACTGATGCTTTAACTTTCATATTACCTTCTATAATTTTTTAAATTAGCTTTTTTCATTAAAGATGCATACTGAGAAGACATCATGTGTGATTGAACTTGAGACATAAAATCCATTAGAACAACAACAATAATTAACACTGATGTTCCACCGATTGAAATAGTGGGTGAAATACCGGCAAAATTAATTAGCGCCAACGGAAGCAAACATATCAAAGTTAAATAAATCGCTCCAAAAACTGTCAATCTTGCTAAAACCGAATCAATATAATTTGCTGTTTGTTCTCCTGGTCTTATTCCTGCAATATAAGCTCCAGACCTTTTAAGGTTATCTGATACATCTTTAGTATTGAAAGTAAGAGCGAGCCATATAAAACAAAAACTAATTATTAAACCTGCAAATACTAAAATATATAAAGGTTGTCCTGGATTAAGTGCTAATGAAAAACTTTGTAAGAAACTTAGAGATTCGTATTCACCGAACCATGTTGATAATGAAGCTGGGAATAATAAAAACGTACTTGCAAAAATTGCAGGTATTACTCCTGCCATGTTTACTTTAAAAGGAAGATGACTTGCTTGAGCTTGCATTAACCTTCTGCCTTGCTGTCTTTGAGCATAATTAACAGTAATCCTTCTTTGACCTCTCTCTATAAACACAACTACAGCAATAACAGCCATTGATAAAAGGCCTATTCCAATTAGAAGAAGTATGCTTAAGTCTCCTTGTCTTGATTGCTCAAGAGCCTGTCCAATTGCGCCCGGGATTCCAGTAAGAATACTTGTAGCAATAATAATAGAAATACCGTTACCTATTCCTCTTTCAGAAATCTGCTCTCCTAACCACATTAAAAACATAGTTCCTGCTACAACTGAAAACACTGCTGAAACGAAAAATGAAGGACCGGGGGCGTATGCAAGACCGCTTGCTGACAAAGTAGCTGCAAGTGCAGAAGCTTGAACAAAAGCCAATACTGCTGTTCCGTATCTTGTGTATTGAGTAATTGTATTTCTTCCGGCTTGGCCATCTTTTTTAAGTTCTTGAAGATATGGAATTGAATTTGAGAAAAGTTGCATAATAATTGCAGATGAAATGTAAGGTACAACGTTTAAAGCAAAAATACTCATTCTTTCAAGAGCGCCGCCTGAAAACAAATTAAACATTTCTATTATTGTTCCTTGGTTTTGTTGAAATAATGCAGCAAGCCTATCAGGATCAATTCCTGGAATTGGAATATGTGTACCTATTCTATAAACAAGTATCGCAAAGAGAACGAACCTTAACCGTTTCCAAAGATCGCTCATGTTACCTTGATCAGCCATTATTCTTGTTCATCCTTTTCTTTAGATTTATTTGGTTTAACTTTATCTTCTGATTTAATATCAAAAATTTTACCTCCAGCATTCTCAATAGAATCTCTTGCGCCCTTTGTCACATTAATTCCTTCAATAGTTATTTTTGTATCAACTGGGGTATTTCCAAAAATTTTTACTTTTTTTATAGATTTACTAATTAATTTATTTTCTTTAAGTGTTTCTAAACTAACTATGTCCATGCCATTAATATTTTTGATATTAACTTCCTTAAAGTTATTGTTTACTCTTGATGAAAAACCAAATTTAGGCACCCTCATTTGGAGCGGCATTTGTCCACCTTCAAATCCCATTCTGATATTTCCTCCTGACCTTGATTTTTGACCTTTGTGTCCCCTACCGGCAGTTTTGCCGGTGCCTGAACCAATACCTCTACCAACTCTTTTTCTATTCTGAACTGTTCCCTCGTTAGAAATTGAGTTAAGTGTCATAGGATTTTTATTTTCTTTACTCATTTTAATTGTCCGTTATCTCCAACATATCTGAGATTTTGTTAATCATTCCTCTATTGCTTGGAGTATCTTCTACGCATATAGTTTGATTTAACTTTTTAAACCCAAGTCCTTTAATGCAAAGTTTGTGGTTCTTCATTCTTCCAATACCACTCTTTATTAATTTAATTGTTATTTTTCGTGCTTCATTCATGATATTTCTTCAACCTTTTTACCTCTTCTTGAGGCAACTGTTTCAGGTGACTCCATTGCACTTAATGCATTAATGGTTGCCCTAACAACATTCACAGGATTTGTAGATCCATAACACTTAGCGAGCACATTCTGAACTCCTGCCAACTCTAGAACTGCTCTCATTGCACCACCAGCAATAATCCCAGTACCTTCTGATGCAGGTTGCATATATACATTAGCAGAGCCGTGCCTTGCTTTAATTGGATACCATAACGTTGTATTATTTAACTCAACCTCTACCATGCTTCTTCTTGCATTTTCCATTGCTTTTTGTATGGCAATTGGCACTTCTTTAGCTTTTCCTCTGCCAAAACCAACTCTACCATTACCATCACCAACAACAGTTAATGCAGTAAAACCAAATATTCTTCCGCCTTTAACAACTTTTGCAACCCTATTAACTTGAACTAATTTTTCTTCAAGCGCATCCACTTGTTGAGTATTCATTACGTTATCATCTTTCATTTCTTAAAACTCCAATCCTGCATCTCTAGCAGAGTCTGCCAAAGCTTTAATACGACCGTGGTATTTGTAACCAGATCTGTCAAAAACAACTTTTTTAATTCCATTTTCTATAGCTCTTTCCGCAACTTTCTTACCTACTGCTGAAGCACCTTCAACATTATTAGCCTTAATATCTAAATCTTTTTCATTTGTTGATGCTGAGACAAGAACTTTAGATCCATTGCTTTCAAATACTTGTGCATAAAAGTGTTTTGAAGATCTAAACACAGTTAATCTTGGAGAGTCTTGTACTTTTATTTTTGTTCTAGTTTTTTTTGCTCTTCTTAGTCTAGAAATATTTTTAATACTCATTATGCCGCTCCTGCTGCAGCTTTTTTAGCTTCTTTTCTTTTAACTTGTTCATCAGCATACCTTACCCCTTTTCCTTTATAAGGCTCAGGAGGTCTGAAAGCTCTAATTTCTGATGCAGCTTGACCTAAAATCTGTTTATTATGACTTTTCAAAACTACTTCTGTTTGCGAAGGAGTTTCAACATCGACCTCGTCAGGAAGTTGGTATTTAATTGGATGAGAGAATCCTAATGTTAATTCTAATAACTTACCAGATGCTTTAGCTCTATAACCAACGCCTATAAGCTCAAGTTTCTTTTCAAAACCTTCAGAAACTCCAATAATCATATTATTTACAATTGATCTTGTTGTTCCGGCAAGCGCAACTGATTGCTGGTCATCTTCATTATATTTAACTGTAAGTAAGTTTTCTTTATTCTCAATAGATACAGAAGATGGGAGATTAAATTCTAATTCGCCCTTGCTACCTTTAACTTTAACAATATTATCAACAATATTTAATTCAACATTATCAGGGACATTAATTGGATTTTTAGCTACTCTAGACATTAAAAAACCTCACACAAAATTTCTCCACCAACATTCTTTGCTTTGGCTTCTTTATCAGTCATCAGACCTTGGTTAGTAGAAATAATAAATGATCCTAATCCTCCTTTAACACTATCGATATCTGATGCACCTGAGTATTTTCTTAGACTTGGTTTACTTATTCTTTTTAGTTCTTTTATAACAGGGAGTTCGTTGTGATACTTTAGTTCAACTTTGATCATGGGCTTAGAATCATCAGTTTTGTTAGATGCTTTAAGATAACCCTCTGCAACCAAAACATTAACAAGGTCATGCTTTAATTTGGAATAGGGAATAAAAACGGAATCTTTTCCACGCATTAGCCCGTTTCTAATTCTTGTTAAACAATCTGCTATAGGATCTTGAAAACTCATAATATTACCAACTTGATTTAACTAAACCAGGTATGTCTCCTCTCATAGCAGCTTCTCTTAGTTTTATTCGGCTTAAACCAAATTTTCTGTATACTGCGTGAGGTCTTCCTGTTACCTGACATCTTCTAACCACCCTTGATGGACTCGCATTCCTTGGAAGTTTCTGAAATTTAATACGAGCATCATATCTTTCTTCACTTGATAGGGTTTGATCACTCATTGCTTTCTTTAAAGCAGCTCTCTTTTCAGAAAACTTTTCAACTGTTTTGATCCTTTTTACTTCTCTAGCTATCATTGATTTTTTTGCCATATCTATACCTATTTTTTAAATGGAAAGTCTAAGACTGTTAAAAGTGCTTTGGCATGTTCTTGAGAATTAGCTGAAGTATTAATACAAACGTCCATGCCTCTAATATTGTCAATGTTGTCATAATTGATTTCAGGAAAAATGATCTGTTCTTTAATGCCAAAACTATAATTACCCTGCTGATCAAATGATTTTGGATTAAGACCTCTAAAATCTCTTTCTCTTGGAATTGCTATATTAATAAGCCTTTCAATAAAATCATACATTTTATTTCCTCTTAAAGTTACCTTGCATCCTAGGGGCCATCCCTCTCTAATTTTAAAACTAGCAACAGACTGTCTTGCTTTTGTAACAATTGGTTTCTGTCCTGCTATAACTGTAAGGTTATCTAATGCAGATTCAAGATGCTTCTTATCATTAGCTGCCTCACCAACACCCATATTTATAACAACTTTTGTTAATTTTGGGACTGCCATAATATTTTTAATACCTAACTCCTCCATGAGAACAGGTCTAAGTTCTTTATTATATTTTTCTTTTAAATTTGCCATTATTTAATTTCGACCCCATCTGATTTAAAAAGCCTTAGTTTTTTTCCCTCTTTATCAACAGAGTATGCGATCTTATCTTTTGCTTTTGTCTTTGGATTCCATATCGCTAAATTAGATAAAGATATTGCAGCTTCTTGCTCAACAACACCACCAGTAACTCCCATTTCAGGATTAGGTTTTGTATGTTTTTTAACGATGTTTATTCCAGTCACTATAGCTTTATTTTTATTTCTTACTATTTCCCTAAGTGTTCCTTTTTTACCAATATCCTTACCAGCAATTACAATCACTTCATCTCCGGATCTAAATTTTGTAGGTGTTGGGTAATTTTTCATTTTATAAAACCTCTGGTGCAAGTGATAAAATTTTCATGTGCTTACCGTCTCTTAATTCTCTTGTTACAGGACCAAAAACCCTGGTTCCAATAGGCGCCTTCTGTGCATTGATAAGCACCGCTGCATTTTCATCAAATTTTATAAGGGAACCATCTCTTCGTCTTACACCTTTTCTTGATCGAACTATTAATGCATCGACAACTTGGCCCTTTTTTACTTTTCCAGTTGGAATTGCCTCACGCACTGCAACTTTAATAATGTCGCCAATATTTGCATATCTTCTCTTTGAGCCACCTAGTACCTTTATACACATAACACTTCTAGCGCCGCTATTATCTGCTATATTAAGTAGTGATTGCATTTGTATCATTATGAATCCTCCCTAACAGATGGAACTTCATCAGAAACTAAAACCCAAGTCTTAGTCTTTGAGAATGGTCTACATTCTTTTACAGAAACTATATCTCCAATAGTTGCAATATTATTTTCATCATGTGCATGCACTTTTGTAGCTCTCTTTATAACTTTTCCATACAAAGGATGTTTTACTTTTCTTTCAATTTTTACAGTAATAGTTTTATCAGCTTTATTGCTAGTAACCACTCCGGTCAAAATTCTTGGGTTAGTTGATTCCATTAGACTTCATCCTTTGATTTAACTTCATTCATTACTGTTTTAATTAGTGCAATCTTTTTTTTAGCTTTAACAAGTTCGCTAGTTTCATTAAGTTGTCCTGTTTTATGTTTTATTCTTAATCCAAATTGAGATTCTCTTGCAGAAATAAGTTCAGCATTTAGCTGTTCAAGGTTTTTCTTTCTTAGATCTGCTAACTCTTTATTCATTTATAGATCCTTTTTTATAAAGTGTGTTTTTATTGGTAGCTTTGCTGAGGCAAGCCTAAATGCTTCTCTAGCAAGCTCTTCTTCAACACCAGCCATCTCAAACATAACTTTTCCTGGTTGAACAAGAGCTACCCAATACTCAACATTACCTTTTCCTTTACCCATTCTTACTTCTAGCGGCTTCTTTGTGATAGGTTTGTCTGGAAAAATTCTAATCCAAATATTCCCGCCTCTTTTAATATATCTAGTCATAGCACGTCTAGCAGCTTCAATTTGTCTTGCAGTAATTCTTCCTCTATCGGATGCAACAAGTCCAAATCTTCCAAATGCAATAGTATTACCATTCTGAGCAAGACCACGATTTCTGCCTTTATGCATCTTTCTAAATTTTGTTTGTTTAGGTTGTAACATATTTTTTAGTTAGCTCCTTGGTCTTGTTTATATGGATCTTCTAAAATCTCGCCTCTATAAACCCATACTTTTACACCAATAATCCCATACGTCGTTAAAGCTTCTGCTGTGCCATAATCTATATCAGCCCTTAAGGTATGCAGTGGAACTCTTCCCTCTCTGTACCATTCTGTTCTAGCAATCTCGGCACCATTAAGCCTTCCAGAAACTTCTATACGAACACCCTTAGCACTTTGTCTTAAAGCACTTTGAACAGTTCTCTTCATTGCTCTTCTAAACATAACTCTTTTTTCTAATTGCTGGGCAACACCTTCAGCTAAAATTTTTGCATCTAGATCTGGTTTTTTTACTTCTTTAATATTGATTTGAGAGGGGCCTTTGACTATTTTTTCTACTGTTTTTTTTAGATTTTCAATTTCCTCACCACGTTTACCTATGATAATACCTGGTCTTGCAGTATGAATATTTACAATAAAAGTATCGGCCGTTCTTTCAAGTTCTATCTTACTTACAGAAGAATTTTTAAGTTTAGAATTTAAATGATCTCTAACTTTAAGATCTTGTATTAAATTATTTGAAAAATCCTTACCTTTGGCGTACCAATTAGCATTTTGTTTTTTTGAAACTCCTAATCTAAAACCATTTGGGTTAACTTTCTGTCCCATTATTTATCTCCCTCTACCAATATTATTTCAATATGGCATGTTGGTTTTATTATTCTGTCAGCTCTACCTCTTGCTCTTGGCTTCATCCTTTTTAATCTCATGCCCTGATTAACAATTATTGACTTCACAGATAATTTATCAATATCTGAATTATTATTGTTTTCAGCATTTGCAATGGCTGATTCTAGTAACTTTTTAATTACAGCTGATCCTTTTTGTTTATTAAAAACAAGAAAATCCATGGCCTCATCTACCTTTTTACCTCTTATTTGATCTGCAACCAAGGCAGCTTTTTGAGGTGATAACCTTGTTCCTTTTAAGTATGCCCTTGTTTCCATAATTAAGCCTTCCTATCTCCAGAATGCATTTTAAATGTTCTTGTAATTGCGAATTCGCCTAATTTATGACCCACCATATCTTCATTAATAAATACTGGGACATGCTGTCTTCCGTTGTGAACTGATATAGTCAATCCAACCATTGAAGGAATAATCATAGATCTTCTTGACCATGTTTTTATAGGCTTCTTATCATTATTAGCATTAGCTTCATCAACTTTCTTAGAGAGAGATAAATCAACAAAAGGACCTTTTTTTAATGATCGTGGCATATTACTTCTTACCTCTTCTTCTAATAATTAAATTATCTGTTCTCTGATTTTTTCTTGTTTTATAACCTTTAGTTGGAACACCCCATGGTGTAGATGGATGTCTTCCTCCAGATGTTCTTCCTTCTCCTCCTCCATGAGGGTGGTCAACTGGATTCATAGCTACTCCTCTTACAGTTGGTCTAACACCTCTCCACCTTTTAGCACCTGCTTTGCCCAAAGATTTAAGATTATTTTCTTTATTAGATACTGATCCTAAAGTAGCTCTACACTCCCACAAAACCTTTCTAGTTTCTCCAGATTGGAGTCTTAATGTTGCATATATGCCTTCTTTTGCAACTAATCTAGCAGATGTTCCTGCGCTTCTTGCTAATTGAGCACCTTTCATTGGTTTTAATTCAACACAATGTACATTAGTGCCTAAAGGTATATCTTTAAGCTTCATTGAGTTACCAACCTTAATTTCGCAGTTGTCTGAAGAAATAATTTCATCTCCAATTTTTAACTTTTGAGGTGCAATGATATATCTTCTTTCACCATCAAGATATTTTAATAACGCTATGTGAGCTGATCTGTTTGGATCATATTCTATTCTTTCTACAACAGCAGGTATTTCAAATTTATTTCTTTTAAAATCAATTACTCTGTAATGTTGTTTGTGTCCGCCACCTTGATGTCTTACTGTAATTCTCCCATTGTTATTTCTGCCACCATTTTTAGACTTCGACTGTATAAGAGATTTATGAGGTTTGCCTTTATGCAAATCTGATTTAACAGATATAAGGCCTCTTCTTCCTGGACTAGTGGGTTTTGATTTAACTATTGCCATTAGTTTATGCCCTCAAATTGAATATCAGAATCTTCACTTAAAGATACAAAAGCTTTTTTATAATTTGATTTCTTGTATATACCAAATCTATTTCTCTTTGTTTTACCTTTTACAACAGATGTAGTTACATTGATAACTTTAACTTTAAATAATTCTTCTACTGCTTTCTTAATATCTCTCTTATTAGCAGAAAGATCTACTTTAAAAACTACTTGTTTTAATTTTTCTCCTAATTGAGCAGTTTGCTCAGTAATAATTGGAGATTTTATAAGAGTGTACAATTGTTCTTTATGCATTTATCCACTCCTCTATCTGTTTTAAGGCTTCACTTGTAACAGCTACTTTTTGAGGCTTTAAAAGATTAATAGGATTAATTTCTCTTACAGAAATAACATCTACATTGGGTATATTTCTTGCTGAAAGATATAAATTCATATCCAGTTCATCGGTAATTATAAGCACTTTGCTTAGTGAGAATTCATTTAAGAAGTTGGCTATTTCTTTAGTTTTTGGTTTTTTCAATACTGGTTTTTCAATTGCTACAAGTCTGTTTTGTCTTACTAATTCAGAAAAAATTGATTTAATTGCAGCTCGATACATTTTTTTATTAATTTTCTTACTGAAATCTCTAGGTCTCGATGCAAATGTAACTCCACCTCCTCTCCATAGTGGACTTCTTATTGTTCCTGCTCTTGCTCTTCCAGTACCTTTTTGTCTGTAAGGCTTTTTACCACCGCCCCTAACTTCTGATCTATTTTTTTGTTTTGCACTGCCCTGTCTTGAAGATGATAAGAAACTTACTACAGCCTGATGAATTAAAGATTCATTAAATTCTTTACTAAATACCTCATTAGATATTGAGATATCTTTGTTTTTGGTATTAGATAAAAGCTCTATTTTCATGATTTTTTAATAGATGGTTTGATTTTTACTTCTGACCCATTAAAACCAGGTACAGCACCCTTGATATAAATAACATTATTTTCTACATCCATATCAACAATTTTTAGACTTTGAACTGTCTTTTGAACATTACCCATGTGACCAGACATTTTTTTACCTTTCCAAACTCTTCCAGGAGTTTGACACTGACCAATTGATCCATGCGCTCTATGCGCAAGAGAGTTACCATGTGTTGCGTCTTGCATGGCGAAATTATGCCTTTTTATTACGCCTGCATATCCCTTTCCTTTTGATGTGCCAGTAACATCTACATACTGACCAACCTCAAACAATTCAGCAGTTAGTTGTGTGCCAACTTCATAGCTTTCTAGGTTATCTGATTTAAACTCTGCTAATAAGCCAGGATTTAAATTAATTTTCTTAAAAAATTCAGATTTAGATTTATTCAAATTATTAGATTTTTTAGTCTTAGAAACTAAGAGTGCGTTATATCCATTCTTTTCTTCTGTCTTTATACCAGCAACAAAATTACCACAAACAGATACTGCAGTAACAGGAACTGACTCACCGTCTTCAAGAAAGAGACGTGACATACCAGATTTTTTTCCTATTAAGCCTATGCTCAATTTTATCTCCTTTTACGGGGCTATAAACCCTCTATGGCCGCATTCGCGTTAAAATTTATTGTCCTAAGCTTATTTGAACATCTACCCCTGAGGATAGATCTAATTTCATTAAAGCATCAACTGTCTTATCAGTTGGTTTGACAATATCCATCAATCTTTTATAAGTAACAATCTCGTATTGATCTCTAGCATCTTTATCTTTATGCGGTGAGATCAAAACCGTTGTTCTTTCTTTTTTAACAGGTAATGGTATGGGTCCATTTATTACTGCTCCAGTTTTTTTAACAGTCTCAACAATTAGTTTTGCGGAAGCATCAATTAATCTGTAATCAAAAGCTTTTAACCTTATTCTTATTGATTGATTGTCCATTTACCCTATTTTTATCCTATTTTTATCCTATTTAAAAAAATTTTTACATTCCGCAAATTGCGAAATGTGGCGTATTCTAAGCCCCTAAGAGCAGTACTGTCAACTTTATTGAGCAGTTTTATTTTATTATGATATTAAGAGGTTTTTAGCTGTTCAGCTATATTATTTGGAACCTCGCCATATTTAGTGAATTCCATTGTAAAGGTAGCTCTTCCCTGAGTTTGAGATCTTAAATCAGTAGCATACCCAAACATTTCAGCAAGAGGCACCTCAGAAGAAACTTCTTTACCAGAAGTAATGTCTTCCATCCCTAATATTATCCCTCTTCTTCTATTTAAATCACCTACAACATCACCCATATGGTCTTCAGGTGTTACCACAACAACCTTCATTATTGGCTCAAGTAAGGCTGGTTTAGCTTTATTTGCTCCTTCTTTAAGAGCCATTGAGCCTGCAATTTTAAATGCCATTTCATTGGAGTCTACATCATGAAATGAGCCGTCATATAATGTTGCTCTTAATGCAAGTAAGGGGTACCCAGCAATCACACCATTTTGCATTTGTTCTTGAATACCCTTATTAACAGCAGGTATATATTCTTTTGGAATAACGCCACCAACTATTTTATCTACAAATTCGTATTCATCATCAAGGCCTAATGGCTCTAATTTTAGCCAAACATGGCCATATTGTCCTTTACCGCCACTTTGTCTTACAAATTTACCCTCTATTTCCACTGTTTCTTTTATAGTTTCTCTATAGGCAACCTGAGGTTTGCCAATATTAGCTTCAACTGAAAACTCTCTTTTCATTCTATCCACAAGAACATCTAAATGAAGTTCACCCATCCCAGAAATTATTGTTTGTCCAGATTCTTCATCACTAGCAACTCTAAATGATGGATCTTCTTGAGCAAGCTTTCCTAAAGCCAATGACATCTTTTCTTGATCTTGTTTAGATTTAGGCTCAACTGCAACTGATATAACTGGTTCAGGGAAGTCCATTCTTTCCAGTACAATAGGCTTGTTTGCATCTGATAGAGTATCTCCTGTTGTAATGTCTTTTAATCCAATACAAGCCGCAATATCTCCAGCTCTAACTTCTTTAATTTCTTCTCTATTGTTTGAATGCATTTGGACCATTCTTCCTACTCTTTCTTTTTTAGATTTAGTAGTATTCATTACGCCATCACCAACACTAAGTACTCCTGAATAAACCCTAATAAATGTAAGGGTTCCAACAAAAGGGTCAGTGGCAATCTTAAAGGCTAATGCAGAAAATGGTTCTTCATCAGAAGATGTTCTAGTATCCGCCTCTTCCTCTACATCATCAGAATTGTTTGGTATAACTCCCTCAATTGCTTTAACTTCATCAGGCGCAGGAAGAAAATCAATTACTGCATCAAGGACGGCTTGAACACCTTTATTTTTAAAAGCAGAGCCGCATAATGCTAGGATTACCTCATTTGCAAGAGATCTAATTCTTAGACCTTCTTTAATTTGTTCTGGTGTTAATTCACCAGATTCTAAATATGCTTCCATTAATTCTTCGTTTGCTTCAGCTGCTGCCTCTAGCATCTCTTCTCTAAGTTTTGTACATTTATCAATTAAATCTTCTGGGATGTCTTTTGAGTCAAAGGTTAAACCTTGATCTTCTTCGTTCCAATAAATAGCCCTCATATTTATAAGATCAACCACTCCCTTGAAATCTTCTTCTGTACCAATGTTATATTGGATTGGAACAACATTTGCTTGAAGCCTATCTTTAATTTGATCTACAACTTTTTCAAAGTTAGCGCCCGCTCTATCCATTTTATTTACAAAAACGATTCTAGGGACTTCGTATCTATTAGCTTGTCTCCAGACAGTCTCAGATTGAGGTTCGACGCCCGATGTTCCACAAAATACAACAACAGCTCCATCTAGAACCCTCAATGATCTTTCAACTTCGATTGTAAAATCAACGTGACCAGGAGTATCAATTATATTAATTCGGTGTTGAGGAAATTGTTGCTCCATGCCACTCCAAAAACATGTTGTTGCAGCAGATGTTATTGTTATTCCCCTTTCCTGTTCTTGTTCCATCCAGTCCATAACAGCTGCGCCATCATGTACTTCCCCAATTTTATGGGATAAACCTGTATAAAATAATACTCTTTCTGTAGTAGTGGTTTTTCCTGCATCAACGTGAGCACAAATACCAACATTTCTATATTTATTTAAAACAGTATCTCTTGCCATAGTTATTCTTAATTAAAAATTAAAATCTGAAATGAGAAAACGCTTTATTTGCTTCAGCCATTTTGTGAACATCTTCTCTTTTTCTATAGGCTGAACCTTTCTTTTGTGAAGCATCTTGTAGTTCACCAGCAAGTCTCAAATCCATAGACTTTTCACTTCTTCTTCTTGCCGCATCAACGATCCATCGCATTGCTAAAGCTTGTCTTCTAGAAGGACGAATTTCTACAGGTACTTGGTAATTTGCTCCTCCGACTCTTCTAGATTTAACCTCAACAACAGGACTTACCTCTTCTAACGCTTTCATAAAGACTTCTAATGGATCATCTTTAGAATTTTTTGTTATTTGATCAAAAGCACCATAAACAATTTTTTCAGCAACAGATTTTTTTCCATCCTTCATTAAATTATTCATAAATTTTGCAAGAACTACGTCTTTATATTTTGGATCAGGTAAAACTTTTCGTTTCTCAGGACTTCGTCTTCTTGGCATAATTATTTACCTTTTTTAGCTCCATATTTAGAACGACGTTGTTTTCTGCTAGCAACACCCGAGGTATCCAATGTTCCTCTTATTGTATGGTACCTAACACCGGGTAAGTCTTTAACTCTGCCGCCTCTAATGAGTACTAGTGAGTGCTCCTGAAGATTGTGGCCTTCTCCGCCAATATAAGATGTAACCTCATATCCACTGGTTAAACGGACTCTGCATACTTTTCTTAACGCAGAGTTTGGTTTTTTTGGAGTTGTAGTATAAACCCTTGTGCAAACGCCACGTCTTTGAGGGCATGAATTTAATGCGGGCACATCAGTTTTTTTTACCTTTGGTTTTCTAGATTTTTTTATTAACTGATTAACTGTTGCCATATTAATTTCCTTTATAGCCGGCGATTTTATAGAGCATGTCGTGAATGGTCAACACTATTCTTCATCATTTTCTTGAAGCTCTTGTCTCAATGCTGCTTCAATATCATCATCTGATAGGACGCTATCATCATAGTCACCAAGTTTCTTATCTTTTAATTTGTCATGGAATTCCATACCAGTTCCTGCAGGTATGAGTCTACCAACAACAACATTCTCTTTTAATCCTCTTAGATGATCCTTCTTTCCAGTTACTGCAGCTTCAGTCAAAACTCTTGTTGTTTCTTGGAAAGATGCTGCAGAAATAAATGAATCCGTTGCCAAAGAGGCTTTAGTTATACCAAGCAATACTCTTTCAAATTCTGCTAGATTTTTACCATCAGCTTTTGCCTTAGCATTTTCTTCTTTTAACTCAGCATAACTAACTTGATCGCCTTGGATAAACTTTGTATCACCGCCATCAATTATTAATGCCTTTCTCAGCATTTGTCTTAATATAGTTTCAATATGCTTGTCATTAATCGAAACCCCTTGAAGTCTATAAACATCTTGAATCTCATTCACAATAAAGTTTGTTAGGTCAGGAATGCCTTTAAGTCTTAGAATATCATGAGGACTATATGGTCCCTCAGATATTACATCTCCTTTGTTAACCCTTTCACCTTCAAATACGTTAAGTGTTCTATGTTTTGGTATAAGCATCTCAGTATTTTGACTTTTCTTAGTAGATCCTTCTGGGGTGATAACAAGTCTTACTTTACCTTTAGTCTCTTTGCCAAATGATACGACACCTGTTTCTTCAGCAAGTACAGCTGCATCTTTTGGTTTTCTTGCTTCAAATAGATCAGCTACTCTTGGTAAACCACCAGTAATATCTTTAGTTTTTGATGCAACTAAAGGCATCCTTGCAATAACTTCACCAGCTGTAATTTTTTGTCCATTTACTAAATTTACTAACCCACCAGCAGGAAGTGGATATACAGCAGGTTGTTTAAATTCGCCTATCAGGACAGGTTTTCCTTTTGAATCAACAATTTCTATTGTTGGAATCATATCTCTACCTGCAGATGTTCTGTCAGCTACTTCAATAATTTCAACACTTGAAAGTCCAGTAAGCTCATCAAGTTGTTCTCTAACTGTGATTCCATCTTGAATATCAGAGAATTTAACCTTTCCTGATGTCTCAGAAACTATTGGTCTTGTATATGGATCCCATGAGGCAATTTTCACACCATCTTCAAGATCATTAGAATCTGATACTTCTAGAACAGCTCCATAAGGAACTTTATATTGTTCAATAATTTTTCCATTTGTGTCAGAAATAGAACACATTGCATTTCTTGAAACAACTACTTCAAGTTTATCTTTATTTGTGACTGTTTTAATATCATCCGAAAATGAAACAATACCAGCATTTTTATTAAAAATAGCATTATCTTCGGATGCACTTGATGCTGCACCACCGATGTGGAATGTTCTCATTGTTAATTGGGTCCCGGGCTCACCTATTGATTGCGCAGCTACAACCCCAACAGCTTCACCTCTATGAACAAGATGGCCTCTTGCAAGATCTCTTCCGTAACATTTAGCACAAACTCCAATTGGAGCATCGCAAGTCATTGGAGATCTAATTTTAAGACTTGGTAGATTTAATTCATCAATGATATCTAGAGCGTCTTCATCCAGCATCGTGTTTACAGGAAATAATTCTTTTCCGTCAGAATTAAAAATTGGTTCTGCAATAACTCTTCCTAAAATTCTATCAGTTAAAGGTTGGATTATCTCACCACCATCAATTATTGAAGTGACCGTTATAGACTCTGACGTACCACAATCTTCAATATTAATAACTGAGTCCATTGATACATCGCATAGTCTCCTTGTTAAATATCCGGAGTTCGCTGTCTTTAGAGCAGTATCTGCAAGACCTTTTCTGGCACCATGTGTAGATATGAAATATTGAAGTACAGATAAACCTTCTCTGAAGTTAGCTGTAATAGGTGTTTCAATGATGGACCCATCTGGTTTTGACATCAATCCTCTCATTCCTGATAGCTGTCTTATTTGGGCAGGCGATCCCCTTGCACCAGAGTCTGCATATATATAAACCGAGTTAAAAGATGATTGGTCAATATCTTCTCCATCAGGTGTTTTTGCAGTCTCAGTACTAATTTTTTCCATCATAGCCTTTGCAACCTGTTCATTTGCTCTGGACCAAATATCAATAACCTTGTTATATCTTTCTCCTCTAGTTACTAAACCAGAATCAAATTGCTTTTCTATTGCTTTTACTTCTTTTTCAGATGAATCAATAATTTTTGCTTTTTCTTCGGGGATAACAAAATCATTAACTCCAATCGATGATCCTGATCTTGTAGAGAAATCAAAACCTAAATACATTAATTGGTCTGCGAAAATCACAGTTTTCTTTAGACCAGCTTTTCTATATGAAGTATCTACTAATTTTGAAACTGATTTTTTATTTAAGACATTATTAATCTTTTCGAATCCAACTTCAGCAGGAGTTATTCTCCAGATTAATGTTCTTCCAACAGTTGTATCTTCAATAGAAGTTTCTCCATTTTCGTGAGTAACTCTAACTTTTATTGGAGAATGAATCTCTAAATTCTCTGTTTCATAAGCTCTTAAGACTTCATCAGGATTACTAAAGGTTCTTCCTACGCCAGTTGCATTAGCATTGTCCCGCGTCATGTAATAAAGACCGAGGACAACATCTTGAGTAGGATTAATAATTGGAGATCCGTCAGCTGGAGATAGAATATTATTAGTTGACATCATTAATGCTCTTGCCTCTAATTGTGCCTCGAGCGTTAATGGAACATGAACTGCCATTTGGTCTCCATCAAAATCTGCATTAAATGCAACACATACTAGAGGATGAAGTTGTATAGCCTTACCCTCAATTAATTTAGGCTCAAAAGCTTGTAAACCCAATCTATGAAGTGTAGGTGCTCTATTAAGTAAAACAGGATGTTCTCTAATTACCTCTTCTAATACTTCCCAAACTTCTGGTGTTTCTCTTTCAACTAATTTCTTTGCAGCCTTTATGGTTGTAGCAAGCTCTCTATTTTCAAGTTTTCCATAAACAAATGGTTTAAATAATTCTAATGCCATCTTTTTAGGTAACCCACATTGATGAAGCTTCAAATTAGGGCCAGCAACAATTACAGATCTTCCAGAATAATCAACCCTCTTTCCAAGAAGGTTCTGTCTGAATCTTCCACCTTTTCCTTTTATCATGTCGGCTAATGACTTAAGTGGTCTTTTGTTTGTACCAGTGATAACTCTTCCTCTTCTGCCGTTATCAAGAAGCGCATCAACAGATTCTTGAAGCATTCTTTTTTCATTTCTAACAATAATTTCTGGTGCATTGAGTTCAAGTAATCTTTTTAATCTATTATTTCTATTTATTACTCTTCTGTATAAATCATTTAAATCAGATGTTGCAAACCTTCCTCCTTCGAGAGGAACCAATGGTCTAAGATCTGGAGGTAAAACAGGCAGAACATTCATCACCATCCATTCAGGCTTGTTGCCTGAATCTTTAAATGCTTCTAATAATTTTAATCTTTTAGATAATTTCTTAAGCTTTGTTTCTGAATTAGTTTGAGGAATTTCTTCTCTTATAATTCTAATTTCATCTTCTATATCAAGTTCTTCAAGTAATATTTGAACTGCTTCAGCACCCATTCCTGCTGAAAATTCATCACCAAATTCTTCATATTTTTCAACCCATTCTTCTTCAGTAAGAATTTGTCCTTTTTCTAATTCAGTTAAACCTGGATCGGTAACAATGTAACTTTCAAAATATAATACTCTCTCTATTTCTCTTAGAGTTACATTTAATAAAAGTCCTATTCTGGATGGTAAAGATTTTAAGAACCAAATATGTGCAACAGGAGCAGCTAATTCTATATGTCCCATTCTTTCTCTTCTCACTTTCGCTAAAGTAACTTCAACGCCACATTTTTCGCAAACAACGCCTCTGTGTTTCATTCTTTTATATTTACCACAAATGCACTCATAGTCCTTAACAGGCCCAAATATTTTTGCACAAAACAAACCATCTCTTTCAGGTTTAAAAGTTCTATAATTAATTGTCTCTGGTTTTTTTACTTCACCAAATGACCATGATTTGATTACTTGAGGAGAGGCAAGACCTGCAGATATTGTAGTAAAGTCCTCTTGACCAGTCTTTAAAGAATTTAATAAGTCTCTCAATTTTATCTCCTAATTTTCTAAATCTAATTCAATGTTAATGCCCAATGATTTAATCTCTTTACTGAGAACATTAAATGATTCAGGCACGTTTGCGTCCATCTCAAAACTACCATCAACAATATTTTTATACATTTTTGTTCTTCCAGAAACATCATCTGATTTAACTGTAAGCATTTCTTGTAATGTGTATGATGCTCCATAAGCTTCTAATGCCCATACTTCCATCTCACCAAATCTTTGACCTCCGAACTGAGCTTTTCCGCCTAAAGGTTGTTGTGTGACAAGACTATATGAGCCAGTTGATCTGGCATGCATTTTGTCATCAACAAGATGATTCAGTTTAATCATATACATATAACCAACAGTCACTGGCCTGTCAAATTTAGAACCAGTTCTTCCATCATAAAGAGTTATCTGACCTGACTCAGGTAAATCAGCTAACCTTAATAAGTCTTTTACCTCACTTTCTTTTGCTCCATCAAAAACAGGGGTTGCAATTGGCAATCCATTTCTAAGATTTTCAGCTAGTTCAATAATTTCTGAATTATTAAATGAATTTATATCTTCTTTATTTGGTGCATTTTTATTGTATAAATCATCTAAATACTTTTTAAGTTCGGTTGGTTTAGCATTTTCTTTGATCATTAGATCAATTTTTCTACCTATACCTTTGGCTGCAGAACCCATATGTGTCTCGAGAACTTGACCAACGTTCATCCTTGATGGAACACCTAGTGGGTTTAATACGATATCAATTGGATTACCATCTTCATCATAAGGCATATCTTCAACTGGCATTATTTCTGAAATAACTCCTTTGTTTCCATGCCTACCTGCCATTTTATCACCTGGCTGTATTCTTCTTTTAATAGCTAAATAGACCTTAACAATTTTAATTACTCCAGGAGCTAAATCATGACCTCTTATAATCTTAGCTTTTTTTTCTTCAAACCTAGATTTTATGTCCTTTATAAATTGTTTGTAAGAAATTTCTGTTTCTTCAATAACTTTATTGATTGTTTCAGTATCAGTTCTTAATGAAAAAATATCATTTAATTTAAATGACTCTAACTTTTCAGCTGTAAGAGCTTCTCCTTTCTTAACACCATTACCTTTCACTGCCTTTTTAGACTTAAGTAATTCACATAATCTAGTTTTTGTAGCTTGTTCCACAACCGCGGCTTCGTCATCAGCATCCTTTTTAGATTGATCTAAATGGTCTTGCTCAATAGCTTGAGTCCTTTCATCTTTTTCAACTCCATCTCTTGTGAAAACTTCAACCCCGATTACTGTTCCTTTTGAACTTGATCTCTGAGATGTATCTTTAACATCTGAAGCTTTTTCACCAAATATTGCTCTTAAGAGTTTTTCTTCAGGTGATAATTGTGTTTCACCCTTGGGTGTAATTTTTCCAACCAAAATATCACCAGGTTCGACCTCGGCACCAACATAAACAATCCCACAATCATCAAGTTTATTTAATGCTCCTTCTCCGACATTTGGGATATCAGCTGTGATATCTTCTGAGCCAAGTTTTGTATCTCTAGCTATGCAAACAATTTCTTGTATATGAATTGAAGTAAATCTATCTTCTCTCGCAACTTTTTCTGATATTAATATTGAGTCTTCAAAGTTATAACCATTCCATGGCATAAAAGCTATTCTAATATTTTGACCAAGAGCTAATTCGCCATTATCAACAGAAGGACCATCCGCTAATATATCTCCGGCTTTAACAACATCACCATCTCTTACGATTGGACGCTGATTTATACATGTATTTTGATTAGATCTTGTATATTTAATTAAATTATATACATCAGATGCTGTTTTTGATTTCTTATCAGTTACTCTTACAACAATTCTTGATGCATCAACACTTTCTACTACGCCTGAATTTTTAGCAACAATACATACTCCAGAATCCCTAGCAACGACTGTTTCTAGCCCAGTCCCGACAAGAGGTTTTTCAGCCCTTAAAACTGGAACAGCTTGACGTTGCATATTTGAGCCCATCAAGGCTCTATTAGCATCATCATGTTCCAGAAAAGGTATTAATGAAGCTGCAATTGACACAACCTGCTGAGGAGATACATCCATTAGATCAATTCTGTCTGGTGACATTAACTCAAATTCATTTGCATGTCTGACTGCAACCAAATCATCTACAAACTTATTATTTTTATCTAAAATAACGTTTGCTTGAGCAATGACGTGCTCTGCTTCATCTATAGCTGATAAATAAATAATTTCATTCGTAACCTTTCCATTAGTAACTTTTCTATATGGAGTTTCAATAAATCCATATTGATTTGTTCTTGAATATGATGCAAAAGAATTAATTAATCCGATATTTGGTCCTTCTGGGGTCTCAATAGGGCAAACTCTCCCGTAATGGGTGGGATGAACATCTCTAACCTCAAAGCCAGCTCTTTCTCTCGTTAACCCTCCAGGTCCCAAAGCAGAAACTCTTCTTTTATGAGTTATTTCTGATAACGGATTATTTTGATCCATAAACTGTGATAATTGACTTGAACCAAAAAATTCTTTAATGGCAGCTGTTACAGGTTTTGCATTAATTAAATCTTGTGGTCCAAGCTCATCAGCTTCAGCCATGCTCAATCTTTCTCTTACAGCTCTTTCAACTCTTATGAGACCAACTCTGAATTGATTTGCAGTCATTTCTCCAACAGATCTAACTCTCCTGTTTCCTAGATGATCAATATCATCAACAATGTCGTGGCCATCACGAATATTAACAATGCCTTTCATAACTTCGATGATGTCTTGTTTATCTAAAATATTTGGATTTTCTTTCTTTTGGTCTAATTTTAACCTTCTGTCAAATTTCATTCTGCCAACTTCAGATAAGTCATATCTTTCATTGTTAAAAAATAAATTATTGAAAAGAGTATCGGCTGAATCCTTCGTTGGAGGTTCCCCCGGTCTCATCATTCTATAAATCTCAACCAATGCTTCTAGTTTGTTTGAAGTAGGATCATTTCTTAAGGTATTGGAGATGTAAGGTCCTTTATCTAATTCATTAATATAGAGGCATTTTATTTCTTTTATATCGTTTTCTTTTAATTCAGCTAAAACTATTTCATCTATTTCAGTGTTAGCAGCAAATAAAACTTCGCCAGTTTCTTTATTAAAAATATCTTTTGATAAAACCTTTCCAAAAAGGAATTCTTCCGACAAAGTAATTTGAGTGGCCTTAGAGGTTGTGAGTTCTTTTATATGTCTTGCAGTTATTCTTTTGCCTGCCTCAACGTATACCTTAGTTTTAACTTTTATATCAACAGGCAAGGTTTCACCTCTTAGTCTCTCAGGCATTAAGGCGGCCTTAATATTGTCTTTTTCTAGGGTAAAAATATCTTCATCATAAAATTCAGACAATATTTCTTCAGTGCCCATATCTAAGGCTCTTAGCATTATCGTAGCAGGTATCTTTCTTCTTCTATCAATTCTACTGAAAAGAATATCTTTAGGATCAAATTCAAAATCTAGCCAAGAACCTCTGTAAGGAATAATTCTTGCTGAATAAAGCACTTTTCCTGAAGAATGAGTTTTGCCTTTATCATGATCATAAAATACACCAGGTGATCTATGAAGTTGGGATACAACAACTCTTTCAGTTCCATTGATAATAAAGGAGGCATCATCGGTCATTAATGGAACTTCTCCCATAAACACTTCACCCTCTTTAATGTCCTTGATGTCTTTAAAGTTAGAATCTCTGTCAAATAAAACTAATTTAACTTTTATTCTTAGCGGTGCCGAATATGACAAACCTTGGATCAGACATTCTTGAACATCATATGTATTTTTTCCAAGCTCATAGGAAACATATTCCAAGGCAGCATTTCCTGAAACACTTTTAATAGGAAATAATGATTGAAAAACTTCTTCAAGTCCTTGTTTTTTCCTCGCTTCAGGTGCCACATCTGCTTGCAGAAATTCAGCATAAGATTTAGTTTGGGTCTCTATTAAATTTGGTAAATCCATTACTTTTGCAAAAGTACCAAAGTTCTTTCTTATTCTTTTCTTTTCTGTGTAGCTATATGACATAAATGCGTCCTTATTAATTAAATATAGTTGTTACTTGAGTTCGCCTGTAGCTCCAGCTTCAGTAAGCTTGGCTAGCATCTCTTCTGCTTCCTCTTTCTTAACACCCTCTTTAAGAGTGCTTGGAGCTCCATCAACCATATCTTTTGCTTCTTTTAATCCCAATCCAGTTATTGCTCTTACAGCTTTAATAACTTGAACTTTTTGATCACCTGCTGCTGCTAATACAACATCAAATGCATCTTTCTCTTCAGCTGCTGGTGCATCTCCATCCCCACCAGCTGCTGCTGGCGCTGCTGCAACTGCCGCTGCGGCTGTAACACCAAATTTTTCTTCAATAGCTGAAATAAGATCCACAAGATCCATCACTGACATTTCTTCTATTGCTTTTAAGATATCATCTTTACTAGTTGCCATTTTTTTCTCCTTATAATTTAGGCTGTCGCCTCTTTGTTGTCTCGAACTGCTGATAAAACTCTCGCAAGTTTACTTGGAACTTCATTTAATAAAGTTGCAAATTTACCTACAGGAGCCTGTAAAACATTGGCTATAAGACCATATGCTTCCTCTTTAGATGGAAGAGTTGCCAAAATATCAATTTGACTTCCATCTAATAACTGCCCTTCAACAACCAATGCCTTGATTTCAAGTTCATCAAAATTCTTAGCATAGGTTTTAAGCAATTTAGCTGCTGCACCTGGCTCTTCAAAAGAAAAAGCAAATAAAGAAGGTCCAAATAGAACCTCATCTGAACACCCAAAATCTGTTCCCTCGAAAGCTAGTTTAGCTAATGAATTCTTAATAACTTGGATATGAATTCCAGATTGGTTTGCTTTAGTTCTGATCTCAGAAAGCTCAGCAACCTTCAAACCCCTTGCGTCAGAAATAACTAATGAAGAAGCATTGGATGCAACTTCTTTAACTTCTCGAACTATATTTTCTTTTTCATTTTTAGATAATGCCACAGCAATTCTCCAATTAAAGCCTTTCGGCTATTTGGCGACAAATTGCAAAAATTACAATTTGAACACCACCTACGTAGGAAATTAAGTCTCTCGACACCTACGGTCTTCGACGGCTGCGTAAACGCAACTATCTAGTTTTGCATTTCTACAAAACTAAAACTTATACCAGCTCACCAGGATTTATCTTTACTCCTGGTCCCATTGTGCTACTTAAAGCAATATTCCCTATGTATACACCTTTTGCAGATGCTGGTTTTAATTTTCTTAACTCTTCCAATAAAGCGGAAGCGTTTGCTTTTATTTTATTTCCTTCAAAAGAAACTTTTCCAATACTTCCATGAATAATTCCATTTTTATCAGTTCTGAATCTTACTTGACCTGCCTTAACATTTTTAATGGCAGTTGCTACATCGTCTGATACTGTTCCTGTTTTAGGATTTGGCATAAGTCCTTTTGGACCAAGAACTTGACCTAATTTTCCAACAACTTTCATTGCAGAATTGGTTGAAATAACAACATCAACATTAACTTCATCTTTTTGGAACTTCTCAGCTAAATCATCCATTCCGACATATTCTGCCCCAGCAGCTTCAGCATCGCTTGCATGATCACCGTCAGCAAAAACTGCTACTTTAACTTCTTTACCAAGACTATTAGGTAAGGTAACTGCTCCTCTTACATTTTGATCTGATTTATCAGGATCAACGCCAAGCTTTACAGAGATATCTATTGATTCATCAAATTTTTCAGATTTAACTGATTGAATAATGTCCATAGCTTCTTCTAAAGAGTATGTTTTTTCAGGATCATGTTTTTCCTGAATAATTTTTTGTTTCTTTGTTAAATTATTCATAGGTCGGTTTCAACCCCCATACTTCTTGCAGTTCCAGCAATTATTTTTACAGCAGCATCCATATCATTTGAACTCAAATCTGGTTCTTTTGTTTTAGCAATATCTTCTAGTTGAGCTCTGGATAATTTTCCAACTTTTTCTCTATTCGGCTCACCGCTTCCTTTTGGTATATTTAATGCTTTTCTAATCAAGACTGCAGCAGGTGGTGTTTTAACAACAAAATCAAAAGACTTATCTTCATAAACATTTATAATTACGGGCAATGGCATGCCTTTTTCAGATTCTTGAGTCGCTGAATTAAAAGCATTACAAAAATCCATTATATTTAATCCAACCTGACCTAATGCAGGTCCAACAGGTGGGCTAGGGTTTGCTCCACCGGCAGGTATCTGTAACTTCAATATGTTAACTACTTTTTTTGCCATTATGTTTTCTCAATTTGCATAAAGTCTAATTCGACTGGTGTTGCCCTTCCAAGTATTTGAACTGAAACTTTAACCATGTTTCTTTCGTAATCTACATTTTCTACTACGCCATTGAAATCATTAAATGGTCCGTCGCAAACTCTTATGACCTCACCCGGCTCATATATAATTTTTGGTGCAGGAGCGTCTTCACCAACCTCAATTCTATTTATGATGTTATTTACATCTTCTTCTGAAATAGGTAATGGTTTATCTCTTGTCCCACCTACAAAACCTGAAACTCTTGGTGTTGATTGAACTAATTGCCATGAGTCATCCTCTAGATTCATCTGAACTAAGATATATCCTGGAAAAAACTTTCTTTCTGTAGTTTTCTTTGCGCCACCTTTTAACTCTACTATTTGCTCAGTAGGTATTAATATCTCACCAAATTTTTCAGAAAGATTATTCAATGTAATTCTTTCTTGGAGAGCTGCTTTAACTTTTTGCTCATATCCTGAATAA
Organism: uncultured SAR86 cluster bacterium; assembly: GCA_902560315.1. Taxonomy (GTDB): domain Bacteria; phylum Pseudomonadota; class Gammaproteobacteria; order Magnimaribacterales; family D2472; genus SAR86A. The sequence goes on from CACELG010000001.1 coordinate 38,651, forward strand.
GCTTGTATTACATACCAATCCATAAATTATCCTAATACTAATCCAGTTAAAAAGCTTAATAATGATTCAAGGCCCCAAAAAAACAAGCACAAAACTATAATTGCTCCAAAAACAATCATAAAAGTTTGAGTTGTTTCCATCCTTGTTGGCCAGACTACTTTTCGTATTTCTGTTCTAGACTCTCTCATCAATTTGATTGCATTAGAACCAAAATTTGTAATAGCAATTAAAGCAAGTCCAACCAAAAATAAAAATAAAACACCAAGCACCCTATATAAAAAAGCAACTTCAACAAAATAACTATTGCCAACTACAGCTATACCAAAAACTGTCATAGCCAATAACCATTTAAGGTTATCAAGAGCTTTTGAAGTAGATCCTTTATTCATATTTCAACTCTCTCTACCAGTTAGTTCCTCTTGGCAGGCCAGGAGGGACTCGAACCCCCAACCCCCGGTTTTGGAGACCGATGCTCTACCAATTGAGCCACTGGCCTAAACTTTATTTTCATATCTTACAAAGACAAATAAGCCGAGGCATATAGCCTCGGCCAAAAAGTCTTATATTACTCTACTATTTTTGATACTACGCCAGCACCAACTGTTCTTCCGCCTTCTCTAATTGCAAACTTAAGTCCTTCATCCATAGCGATCGGAGCAATTAGTGAAACAACCATCTTAATATTATCACCTGGCATTACCATTTCAGTACCTTCTGGTAATTCGCAAGCACCAGTTACATCAGTTGTTCTGAAATAAAACTGAGGTCTGTAATTATTCATAAAAGGAGTGTGTCTTCCGCCTTCATCTTTACTTAAAACATATATCTCAGCTTCAAATTTAGTATGTGGTGAGATCGATTTAGGTTTAGCTAAAACTTGGCCTCTTTCAACAGCATCTCTCTCAACACCTCTTAAAAGGACGCCGCAGTTCTCTCCTGCTCGACCTTCATCTAGTGACTTTCTAAACATTTCAACACCAGTACAAGTTGTTTCAGATGTTTCTTTAATGCCAACAATTTCTAAAGCATCGCCAGTATTAACAATTCCAGTTTCAATTCTTCCTGTCACAACAGTACCTCTTCCAGAAATAGTAAATACATCCTCAATAGGCATTAGGAAGTTACCATCTACAGGTCTTTCTGGCTCAGGTACATATGTATCAAGAGTTTCAATAAGCTTTTGTACAGAAGGAACACCTATATCAGAAGTGTCGCCTTCAAGTGCTTTCAAAGCACTTCCAACAATAATAGGTGTGTCATCTCCCGGGAAATCATATTCGTTAAGTAGCTCTCTAATTTCCATTTCTACTAATTCAAGCATTTCTGGATCATCATTTTGATCAGCCTTATTCATATATACAACGATATATGGAACACCTACCTGTCTAGCAAGTAGAATATGCTCTCTGGTTTGAGGCATTGGGCCATCTGCAGCACTAACAACAAGAATTGCGCCGTCCATCTGTGCAGCACCAGTAATCATGTTTTTAACATAATCAGCGTGGCCTGGGCAGTCAACGTGAGCATAGTGTCTTGCTGTAGATACATACTCAACATGAGAAGTAGCGATAGTTATACCTCTTTCTCTCTCTTCAGGTGCATTATCAATATTTGCAAAATCAACTGCATCTCCACCAAAAACCTCAGCAGCAACCTTTGTTAAAGCAGCTGTAAGTGTAGTTTTACCATGGTCAACGTGACCAACAGTACCCACATTAACGTGGGGTAAGGTTCTCTCGAATTTTTCTCTAGCCATTTTTTATGCCTCTCTAAAATTGTTATAAATGGAGCTCATAACCGGACTTGAACCGGTGACCTCTTACTTACCAAGCAAGTGCTCTACCGCTGAGCTATATGAGCCCGTTAACAAGCATCCCATTTTTGGTGCCGTATTATCCCCTTAAAAAGCTACAAACTCAACCTTTTTTATAAGATATTTTATAGATCTAAAATATCAAAAAAAATCGTGGTGGAGAGGGTAGGATTCGAACCTACGTAGCCGAAGCGGCAGATTTACAGTCTGCTGGTATTAACCACTCACCCACCTCTCCATTTAAAGGTAGCTATTTTTGTTCTAGAATGACTTTAAGTCAACTAATTTCTTATATTGAAAGAGCTTAATAAAGATAAAATTTTAGAGAATTTACCTATTAATAGGCTAAATTTAGATATTTTTACTGAAATAGACTCTACAAATGAGGAAGCTAAAAGAATAAATCTGTTTAAAGACTTTCATATTATCATTGCTGAAAAACAAAATGCAGGCAGAGGAAGGCTAGGTAAAAAATGGTCCAGTCCTCAATCTAATAATATTTACATGACAATTTGTACTGAAAAAGACCTATCTTTTGCACCTTTGAGCTTAATAATTGGATTAATTTGCAAAGAAGCGATCGAAGAAATATCTAAAAAATCTGAAATCAAGCTTAAATGGCCTAATGATATTCTTCATAAAAATAAAAAAATTGGCGGAATTTTAGTAGAAAAAGAGATTCATAATGATGATGAAGTGAGATCGATTATTGGAATTGGTATAAATCTTAATATAAAAAAAGAGGAATCATGGTGGGGTGATTTGTCAGAATATAAGCTTGAAAGCAAAAGAAGTGCTCTTATAAATATTATTATCTCTAAGTTGTTAAAATTTAATGACAATTACAATGAAGACTGGATTAATAAATGGAAAGCTAGCTGTGCTCATATGAATAAAGAAGTAGAAATTTATGAAGGCAAGGAATTCATAGAAAAAACTATTTTTAAAGATATTGATTCAAAAGGAAATGCTATATTAGAGAGTAAGAATGGCATTAAAAAGATTAGAAGTGGTCAAATAAGTATTAAGGGTATCTATTAGCATGATTCATTATTTAAAAGGAATTCCTTTAGATTCAGAAATACCAAACAACATAAATGAGATTGTTCTAGGTGCAGGATGTTTTTGGGGAGTTGAAAAGAAATTTTGGGATATACCTGGGGTATATCTTACCTCTGTAGGATATTCCGGAGGTGATACTGAAAATCCTTCATATGAGGATGTTTGTTATAACAATACCAACCATGTAGAAGTTGTTAAGATAAATTTTGACCATGAAATATTGAAGCTGGAAGAAATATTAAAAATTTTCTGGGAATGCCACGATCCAACTCAAGGCATGAGACAAGGAAATGATATTGGAACACAATATAGATCTGTAATTTTTTGCAATAATGAGTCTGATATTGAAATTGCAACAAAAAGTAAAGATAGATTTCAAAAAATTCTTAATGAAAATAATTTTAATCAAATAACAACAGAAATAAGTTTAGTCAAAAACTACTTTGATGCTGAGGAATACCATCAACAATATCTTGCTAAAAATCCAAATGGTTACTGTGGTATAGGCGGAACAGGCTGTAAATTTGAATAAAAAAGGGGTCATTAGACCCCCTTTTAATAATAAATTTAATAATAAATATTAAATTAGTCTGGATTGTACATGTTTAAACTAACTTCCATGTATGATCTTATAAATTGGCTATATTCAGCTTGTTTTGGTGAATATTCAGCAAATTCTTTAGATCCTAACATTCCATCCAAAAATGCCAAGGCTGCCTGAGGTGATGAAAAAGCTGCCCATATTTCATGAGTTATGCCTGTGCCATTATTTCCAAGATAATGTGACTGTAAACCATAAGCATTTGCAGACCAATCATACTTTTCTAAACTTTTTGAAAAACTTGTCCATAAAGGAAGAAATTCAGAAGGATTGGTAACATTCATGCTCCACCTTAGACTAACTGCATTATCAGTAGTTGGTCCACCACTTGAAACACCAATAGTATGAACGCTTAAATTTTCTTGAACTTGCTCAACACCAATTTCATTTAGTTTTGCTCTAAACTTTTTACCTGCATCCGAAGTTGCAAATATAAGATTAGATTTAGCATATTCATCAGCATTTTTATAATACCAACTAACTCCATGAGTTGCGTCATCCCATCCATTATGAAGAACAGCATAAACATCTACTTCATAATTCTGACTTTTTACTTCTGGTGAATTCATATATTCATCAAATGCTGCAAGACATGCGTTAGGCATAGGGCAGCTAAAAAGAAAGTTGGATTGATACTTAGAAAAGTTTTCTGGCAAGTGATCATCAGCAATTAATCCAAGCGAGGCTATCATAGCTATACTTAATATAATTTTTTTCATTTTCTCTCCATAAATAAAAAATTGAATAATTAAATTATATTAATACGTTTATTTATGCAACATAATAAATGTAAACATTATGTATCTTTCAAGTTAATAACTAATGATGTAAAATTTGCGCTTCGCCACCTTAGCTCAGTTGGCTAGAGCAGTTGATTTGTAATCATCAGGTCGTCAGTTCGAATCTGACAGGTGGCTCCATTATTTGTCAAAATTTAATTTATTTTATAGTATGAGATATGAATTCAGAAAACGAATCTAAAAGTAATAAAGACGAGAATTTAAAGAAAGATTTTAAAATTGGACAATATGTATATATTGCAATTTATGTTTTCTTGGTAATTTGTCTTATTGTTTTAGCAACTTAACAAATGGACCTTACAACATATATTATTGGCAATTTAGTTTTAATTGGTCTCTTATATTGGGTTGTAAAAAATAAAGATAATTAATTTCTATATCCGTTAGGCTTTTCTTTATTTTTAGTATATCTATCAGTTAACCTTGTCATCCTAGAGGTTAAATCGACATCTTTTCCATTTATGAAGACCTTTTCAGGCATTGAAGATGGCTCTAATGGATCGGCATCCCATATAATAAGGTCAGCAATTTTACCTTGAGCAATTTGTCCTCTGTCCCCTAGATTAAAAACTTCTACTGGTGATAGAGTTAATGCTTTGATTGCGCCAGCATAAGACATTCCATTAGCTACAGCTACGCCAGCCCCTTGCCTTACAAGATGAAAATTATGACTCCTTGGAGCATTAAACATAATAGTAATACCTAGCTTCTCTAGCTTTGCAGCTAGCTCAATATTTGCTGCTAGCTCATCAAATGACTCAGGGATATTATTGATAGGATTTATTATCAAAGGAATATCATTTTCTGCTATTTGATTAGCAACCAACCCAGCTTCTTGAGCTCCCATAATTATTAGGTTTAAATCATATTTTCTTTTTATCTCAATTAACTTTAATAAATCTGAAGCTCTATTAGCATCAATTATTAATGGAAGATCGTCGTTAACTAATTTATATAATGCTTGAAGGTCTCTTGGGTGAAGCTCCATAGTTTCTGCAATTGGAGAATCATCAATGAGTTCAGCAATTTCTTTATATGTTTCCATGTCTCTTGAATCTAGAGAGGACGCAAGTTCAAGTAAGTCTTCGATAATTGAGAATGTCTCTGCTCTTGATTTACCGCCTGAGCCCCCTACTCTCCCAATCATTACAATATCTTTGGAGCCTGATATTTCGATATTGCTATCAAGCACGAAAAAAGATCCAAGCCCGCCTATAGGGCTATCTGTGTTTTGAGGAAGGGTGAGAGTTGATGTTATTCCATTGGATCTATTCCATGGAATTAAAACTGAATTTGGATTAAATGCGTCATAAATACTAAAACCGATTTGATATAAATCAGACGAGTCATCTCTGGTTACACTTAATGCGCCAATTTCAACAATTCCTATATCAGTGTCTGTAGGTATAATGCCTGGGGTTAATATTTTACCAGTAGCATCTATAACAAGATCACCACGAAGATTTGAGGTTGAGACTCTAGAGATTTTATTATCTTCAATTAAAACATTCCCAATAAAAGCATCGTTATTTTTTCCGTCATATATGGTTACATTTTGAATAAGAGTACTCTCAGAATTGATAACTCCATTAAAAAATATTAGAAAAATGAAAATGACTTTTTTTGAAGAATTCATCATTCCTCTATCCTATTTTTATTTGGGCTAATTATTCCTACATCAAAATCGCTCGCAGGCTGAAAATCACTTTCTTTGTCATATGCAGTGGCGCCATCAATGAATACTTTTTCAACAAGAGCATAAACACTAAAAGGATTTTTTGACCATATGACAACATCAGCATTTTTCCCAACTTTTAAGGAACCAGTTTGATCATATATTCCTGCTGCTTTTGCAGGATTAGAAGTAATCCAATTCATAGCTCTAGCCTTAGTGATATCAAAACCAGCTCTTAATCCAGCTGATAAGGCTTTTGATGCTTCTTGATTTAAATGCTGAATCCCAATTGCATCGTCTGAATGAACAATCGCACATCCTTTCCCGCCAAGAGCCTGATCAACAATAGCTATATTGGCCTGAACCATATCATATGCTTCATGTTTAAATCCCCACCAGTCAGCCCATAAAGCCCCACATATATTATTTTCTGCTAACAAATCTGCAATTTTATATGCTTCCACGCCATGATGAAAAGCAGTAATCTTGTAATTAAATTCATTTGCAATATTTATCATTGTTGCCATTTCTTCTGCTCTATAACAATGATTGTGAACTAATATTTCTCCCTTAAGAACTCCTGCAAGAGTCTCCATTTCAAGATCTCTTTGTGGTGCATATCCCATTTCTTTTGCATCATCTGACTTAGATTCATATTCATTTAGTCGGTTTAAATAAGCTTCTGCTTGAATCCATGATTTTCTGTAACCAGCTGCATTTCCCATCCTAGTCGATGGCGCTTGTTGTCGATTACCATAAACCCTTTTAGGGTTTTCTCCACATGCCATTTTTAATGAATGAGGAGCATCGGGAAATTTCATAGAATTAATAGTATTTCTTTGTAAATTCTTAACAGTAACGCCCCTTCCTCCAATTAAATTAGCTGATCCTGGCAAAATATGAAAAGCAGTTACACCACCTTTCAAAGCTAAAGCATATTGAGGGTCTTGAACCCAAATAGAATGTTCAGCCCAAACATCAGCAGTAACTGGACTTGTAGCTTCATTTCCATCAGAACTTGTACTTACTCCAGGAGCAGGATAAACGCCCATATGGGAATGAATATCTATAATTCCAGGAGTAACCCATTTGTCTGAAGCATCAATAACTTTAAAATCATTAGTGCTAGGTAAATCTTTTCCAATAGCTACAATTTTTCTATTTTGAATTAAAAGATCAGTTTCTATAAATTCATTGCCTTCACCATCATAAATATTTGCATTTCTAATTAGAATATTTTCAGCAGGTAAAGGCTCATATGTTGATTGAAATGGTTCAGCTTGGATAAAACATGCAAAGATTAAAAAGTAATATTTTATTAGCTTGGTCATACAATGAATAATATAATCTATAATAATTAAAAAACAAAAGAATATATGAAAGCCTATCAAGTAGTTGAAAACGGAAAACCCCTCAAAGAAAGAGAGATAGAGAAACCTGTTCCAAAAGGTAATCAAGTATTACTTAAAACAATCGCGTGTGGAGTTTGTCATTCAGATGTTCATATTCATGAAGGTTATTTTAGTCTTGGAGAAGAAGCAAAGTTACCAGTCCCATTGATGACTGATGCTTTAGCTATGGGCCATGAAGTCTATGGCGAAGTGGTTGAGGTAGGTGAAAGTGTTAAAGACATTAACATAGGTAAAAAATACGTTGCTTATCCGTGGATAGGATGTGGGGAATGTCCGGTCTGTAAAGACGATAAAGAACATTACTGCTCTCCTCTATCAACAAAGAATATAGGCATAAATGTCGATGGAGGTTATGCTGAATATGTTCTAGTTCCTGATACCAAATATTTGTTTGATGCTGGTGATGCTCCAGATGAAGTTGCAGGTAGCTATGCATGCAGAGGTTTAACTGCTTACAGTGCTCTAAAAAAAGCAAATCTTAAAAAGGGTCAAAAATCTGTGGTCATCATAAGTGCAGGTGGCTTGGGTTTGCTAGCTTTAAAAATTATTCAAGCCGCCTATGAAATAAATCCAATTGTTATTGATATCGATGACGAAAAACTCAAACTTGCAAAAGACGCTGGTGCAGCTGAAGTGATTAATTCAAATGATGAAAATATTATAGAAAAGATAAATCAGTTGACTGATGGTGGAGCTACAAGCGTTATTGATTTTGTTGGAGCATCTGCTACTTTTGATCTAGCATCAGGTATGTTCGGAATGAAAAGAGGTGGGACATATGTGATCGTTGGACTTATTGGAGGTCAAACTAATCTTCAACTTCCAATGACAACCTTAACCGCAAGAACAATTAGAGGGGTATATGTTGGAAGTCTTAAAGAGATGGGTGAACTAATGCAACTTGTAAAAGATGGTAAAATCGAGCATGTTGATGTAGAAAAAAGACCTGCTTCAACTGCAAATGAAACTTTAAATGACTTGAAAAATGGAAAAATTAATGGTCTAGTATGTCTCACTCATGATCACTAATAAAAAATATTTAATATATTCCTTTATTTTTATAGCTAGTCTATCTTTGCATAGCTTTGCTGATCATCATGACCATTTCAGCTTTGAAGAAGAGCATATTTCTGAATGCCAAGCATGTGAAGAAAATGTTGAAATCCAAATTGCTTCAACAAAAAACAAAGGCAATTTTTTAAAAGTATCCCCTGAAACAAATCTAACGAATAGATTTGTAAATCAAAAACAAAAATCAAACCTATCTAGAGCCCCTCCTTCAAATTAGTTAATTTTTATTTTTTTAACTAATTTTCATACTCAAGGAGGAAATATGAAAAAATTTTTTAACGCGATAATAGTTTTAATCGCTTTTCATTCGAATACTATAATTTCACAAGATGTTGAAGAGATTGTTGTTACTTCTGCACTGGTTGATACAACTGAAATTACAAATCCACTATATGTAATTGATGGTGATGATATTTTAGATGATGCTACAACTAGTTTGGGGGATGCAATCGATACTTATTTGGGTGTATCTATAGCTGACTATGGCGCTGCTGTAGGACAACCAATCATTAGAGGCATGTCAGGCCCTAGAGTTAAAATTCTTAAAAATGGAATGGTCAATCGTGACGTTTCCGGACTTGGAGTTGATCACTTAAATGATGTTGATCTAAATGATATATCTCAAATTGAAATTGTTAAAGGTCCATCTTCTTTGCTTTATGCAAATGGAACAATCGGTGGAATTATTAATGTAGTTGACAACACTATATCAACAGACAATTTTGAGGCTCCTGAAGCAAACTTCAGCCTGGAAACTCAATCAGTAAATGATGGTGAAGCCCAATCTTTTAGTTACAAAGAAAATATAGGTGGATTTAATTTTAGCCTAGGTTTTAAAGATGTAGATTTTGGAAACTATGATATTCCTGATGGAGCTGTAATGCATGAAGAGGAAGAGCATCATGATGAAGACGAGCATGATGAAGACGAGCATGAAGATGAACATCATGAAGAGGATTTAGGGTATGTAAATAACTCAGATTTTGCAGTTGAAGCAACTAAGTTTGGTATTTCAAAAACAGGAGATTGGGGTTATATAGGTTTTGGAATAGACAACCTTGAAAGTGTTTACGGTATTCCTTTTCATGGAGATGAGCATGGTGACGAGCATGGTGATGAGCATGGAGACGACCATGGAGACGACCATGGAGACGAGCATGGTGATGAAGATGAAGAAGGACATGATGAACATGGAGAAGAAAGAATTTTCTCAACTACTGACTCAGAAACTTTCACTATTAAAGGTTCTTACAATCTTAATGGTAGCCTAATAAATAAAATCGACTTCTCTTATCGTGATTCTGATTACACTTTAACTGAAGCCCACGAAGAAGAGCATCATGATGAAGAGGAGCACCATGATGAAGATGAGCATCATGATGAAGATGAGCACCATGATGAAGATGAAGAAGGACATGAGGAACATGCTCCAACTGTCTTTGCAAATCAAGCTACAGAATACGGAGCAATCTTTGACATTTCTAACGATTATGCAACTCAAAAAATTGTTTTAAACTTTGTTGATGAAGATAATTCAATTGTTGGAGAAGAGGCATTCATGAATCCAGCAAATAACGAAGAATTTACTATGGGTTACTATTTAAGTAAGGACTTTGATTTATTTAATGTTGACTTAGGAATGAGAATTGATCAAATAGATAGATCTGGAAGTGTTACTGACGAAGATCATGGAGATGTTGATGATTATTCAATAGATGATACTACCAATAGTTTTGCGTTTAGTTTAGGCAGAGATCTAAGTGACACTCTTGATATAAATCTAGGTTTTGCAAGTGTTGAAAGGCTTCCATCAGTTATTGAACTCTTTATGAATGGGCCGCATATGGCTACAGGAAGATTTGAGGTTGGCGATCCAACACTAAGCGCAGAAACTTCTAATAACTTTGATATCACCTTTAGTTTTGATAATGGTGATTATTATGGCTATGCAAGCTTTTATGTAACAGATGTTGATAACTATATTACATTGATGGATGAGGACGAAGATCATGATGAGCATGAAGATGAGCATCATGACGATGAAGATGAGCATCATGATGAAGATGAGCATGAAGATGGTCATGATGATCATGGTCATGGCAACTTAATCCATGCAAATTATGTTCAAGAAGATGCAGAGTTTGATGGTTATGAAATTGAGCTTGGAAGAACTATTAAAATGGCAAATGGTGATCTTACTCTTTCATTTGGTAGAGATGTTGTAAATGCTGAATTTACTGATGGTCACAATGTCCCAAGAATCAATCCAGCAAGAAACGTTTATTCGCTTATCTACGATAAAGGCGATGTTCTTTTCAAACTTAATCTTAAAGATGTTGATGAACAAAATGACTTTGGTGAGGGTGAGACTGCAACTGACGGATATAGCATGCTTGATGCAAGACTTACTAAAACATTTGATTTAGATGGAAAAAGCAAATTAAAAGTTTCATTATATGGAAGAAATTTGCTTGATGAGAAAGCTAGAAATCATGCATCATTTGTGAAAGATCAGGTTCCACTTCCTGGTAAGAATGTTGGACTAAAATTTAATTTAACTTTCTAAACTTTCTACAACTCAAACAACATTGGCCCTTTTAGGGCCAATGTTTTTTCTATATATTCTAATTTTTATGTTATCTACATAAATAAGAATCTATAATCATGTTTATGTTCTTCAACAAAAAACTCCTTGTCCTAATTTTTGCAACATTTTTTGTATATTCAAATGATGTTGAAGAAATAATTGTTACTGGCTCGATAGTAAAAAATGCAGAGAATGATCTATCACCAGTTCAAGTAATCAATGAAAATAGTTTTAAAAATCTTAACGTCACAAATATTGGTGAAATTAGCAAATATCTAAATGTGAGCTCTGGATCAAGGTTTCAATCTAATGCTCTTGAGGGAATTGATCAAGGGATGTCATCTATTACTTTAAGAGGTTTGGATAGTTCAGCTACTCTATTATTATTAAATTCAAAAAGGCATACCTTCTCTGGAACGCCTTCTAATAATGGTAATGGTTATATTGATGCAAATATTGTTCCAGAAATTGCTATTGAAAGAATAGAAATTCTTAAAGAAGGTGCTACATCAATATATGGCTCAGATGCTATTGCAGGAGTAATTAATTTTTTAACATTTAAAGAATTTGACGGGCTGAGGATAAAAGTCGGAAAACAAACAACAACAGACTATAACCAAGATGATGATAGTGTTGGAATTCTCTATGGGATGAAAATCCTAAATGGAAATCTTGTGATTGGCTTTAATGCACTTGAGCGATCTCCTCTCTCAGCTAATGAAATAGACGGAATTGCTGAACTTGGTTTAAGTGGTCTCGGAAAAACCTTTAAAGTTCTTGGACCAGATACAGTCTCTTCTGGACTTTATGCTGGAGTTTATCCAAAAGAAAGTCAATTTGTCCCTGACCCAAATTGTGAAGATAATGGAGGCATTCTTGATGGAAATTTTTGTAGATTTCTATATGGGGAAAGATTTAATATTGTTAATGATGAGAGTCATAGAAAAACTTATATAAATTTTTCAAAAGAAACTAATTCTTTAAGACATAATTTTCATTTCATATCCTCTAAAGTTGAGGTAAATGATAATCCTCAGTCTCCTTCTTACCCTGCCCTTCCATTTCTATCAAGAAACATAGAGCCAGGAGAAGGTGGTAGCCCGTTTAATGTTCCGGTTGTATGGTATGGAAGACCTCTTGGTTCAGAGTTTAAATCGCCACACTCACCAAAAGATATTGAGCAATTTAATTTTAATTACAGCTTATCTTTTTTAATTAATCAAAAAACAGATGCAGAAATTTCGATTACTAAAAGTGAGCACTCAAATAATCATTTTAGACCAGACATAATTGATTCAAGATTTCTTGCAGCCATAAAAGGAAATGGCGGACCTAGTGGTAATCAAACATGGAATATCTTTGATTCAAATCAAAACTCACAATCGCTTATTGATTTTGTTAGAGGTGCGGAAGTTTCCTCAAAAATAGCTGACCTCACCTCCTTAAATGGAATATTTAATACAGAAATAAGAGGTTTAGGCTTGGCTTATGGATTTCAACTTAATAGAGAAAGCCTTAATATAAATTATGATGAAATTAGCAGAGCTGAATTTGATAAAAATGGAAAGTTATTAAAGACAGCGGATCTTTTCTTTCTTGGTGGAGGTATTAATTTATCAAAATCAAGAAATAGCAATGCAATTTTCTTTGAATTAGAAAAAAATGCTTTTGAAAATTTAGATATAAGACTTGCTGCAAGATATGAGTCTATGAAAAATGAATCCTCATTTGATCCAAAAATTTCTTTTAAATATATGGTCTCTGACTCATTTATCATAAGATTTTCAAAAGGAACCGCATTTTCTTCACCCTCCATGGCTCAAATGTTTTCAAGTGAGATTAATCTAGGAAGCGTAAGAGACATTAGTAGTTCAGTTTTTGTAAGGCAGGCTTCAATAGGTAATCCAAATTTAAAGCCAGCTACCTCTAATAACTCAAATCTTGGATTAATATTTCAAAAAAATAACCTTAGATTGAGTCTTGATATCTGGGAAATAGATTATGAAGATAGAATTGAGGTTGAAAGTGCTCAAGCAATCTTATCTTCTAATCCAAATGGATCTAGTATTACAAGAAATGAATTCGGTGATTTAATTGGTGTTACAACAACATACTTCAATGAAGACAATACTTTAGTAAAAGGTATGGATATCCAAATGCAATATCTTATTCAGCTCATTAGAGGAGAAATCTCAATTAATATAATGGGCACAAATTTATCAGACTTCAAAACCCCAAGTCTTACAGATCCAAATTTAATGATTAATCGGGTTGGAAAATTTAATTTTGATAGTCATATTTTTTCTTTACCTAAGAAAAGATTAAATTCTTTTATAAGTTGGAACTTTAATAATTATAGTTTGCGCCTTAATTCGAGATATTTGGATGGCTATTTTAATGAGCGAAGAATAACTGGATTAGGTTTGACCTATGGATATGAGAACCAAGTCAAATCTTTCTTTGTTCATGACATATCATTTGGAAAAAATATTGATACAACAAGAGGAAATTTAGATCTTAATCTTTATATGTCTAATATGTTCAATAAATCTGCTCCAAGGCTTTATGATGCTCCTGATTTTAGTTTTGATACAAGATTACATGATCCTAGAGGAAGGATTTTAGGATTAAATATTGAATATAATTTCTAATACTTGGCAGATATTTTAAAAATGAATGACCTAATAAATGCTATCGAACAGGTAATTGAAGAAAATGATTTGCCTCATGAATGGTCAAAAGGTATAACTGCCGAAGTCAAAGAGCTTAAGCATAAAAAAGAATCCAAAAACAGAATAGATTTAAGATCTCAACCTTTTATAACAATAGATGGAAAAGATGCAAAAGATTTTGACGATGCAATTTTTTGTAGAGAAGAATCTAATGGCTTCATGCTTCAAGTAGCAATTGCGGATGTTGCTGATATTGTTAAACAAGAGACAGAGATAGACCTTGAGGCATTAAAAAGAGGTACATCTATTTACTTCCCAAAAAGAGTCATACCGATGTTGCCAGAAGAAATTTCAAATAATCTATGTTCTCTTGTACCTAAAGAAGATAGGAATGTTTTGGTATGTGAAATTATTTTTAATATAGAAGGCAATATTAGCTCATATGAATTTAATGAAGCAGTAATCAATTCTCATAAAAGATTTACATATAATGAGGTTGAGTTTCTTACAAAAGAAAAGCATACAGATATTAGTTCAAATATTTTAGATTCGATAATTGCACTAAAAAAGCTAACAAAGAAACTGCTTAAAGAGAGACTCAAAAGACAAGCGCTTGAAATAGATTCTGCTGAACCGGTTCTTAAGTTTGATAATAAAGATGTAATAAAAGAAATATCAATTCCTAAAAGACTATTTGCACATCAGATGATAGAGGAGGCAATGATTTCAGCAAATATCTGCGCTGCTAAATTTATAAAAAAACATCTTGGATTTGGTGTTTATAGAGTTCATGAAGAGCCAGAAAATTTAAAAATAGAGAATTTAAAAAAGTTTTTTTCACTAAAGGGGCTCTCTTCAAAATCATTTTCAGACTCTTTGGAATTAATAAATGGTTTTATTGGACACGTTAATAAACATGAAGAAAATAAAATGCTTAATGTACTGATACTGCAATCACTAAAAAGAGCACAATATTCTACAAATGAAATTGGTCATTTTGGTCTTCAACTAAAAGAGTATTCTCATTTTACTTCTCCAATAAGACGATATCCGGACCTAATATCTCATAGACTAATAAAAAACATTTTAAACAAGAAAATTACAACTCAATCTAAAGAAAACCTTGAAGAGATACTTGGTGAACTATCATCCCTAGAAAAAAGAGCAGAAAATTCATCTAGGCAAGTAACTCAACAGCTTATATGCCATCATCTAACAAAATTTATTGGAGATGATTTCTCATCATTGGTAGTTGGTATAACTGAGTTTGGATTATTTTGTGAAATTGAAAAGCACTTTATATCTGGATTGGTTCATGTATCAGATCTAAGACGTGATAGATATATTTTTGATAAAGAAGCAAATATACTGAAGGGTAAAAGAACGGGGAAAACCTTTAGAATAGGACAGAAAATTAAAGTTCAATTGGCTAATGTAATTCCTGAAGAAAGAAAAATAATTTTAATACCCAAGTAATTATGAATAAAGGTGGTGATCAAAAAAGAATTGGCTTTCATAGTGTTGAAAGCATAATTGAAAACAATCCTCATAAAATTAAAAAATTATTTCTACCATACTCAAGAGAAGATTCTAGAATTATAAATTTAATAAAAATGGCCGATAAAAATGGTATTAAGTATGAAATGTCTAAAAAACTTAAGCAAGAACCTGAGGCAATAATTACAAACGAAAAAAATCTGAATTTTAAAGATCTAAAAGAATTTCTTAATAATCAAAGAAATAAGCAATTAATAATTTTAATTTTAGATAATATTATCGATCCAAGAAATTTAGGAGCTTGTATAAGATCGGCGGCAGTTACTGGTGTGGATGCATTAATAATAAATAAACATCATTGTGCACCTTTGAATGATATTGCACATTCTGTATCAGCAGGAGGAGCTGAATATGTTCAAACTTTTTATGTATCGAATTTAATTAATTGTATTAAGTACTTAAAAGAATCAAATATAAATATCTATGGTTTAAGTGAGCATGCGAAAAATCAATATACGGATAATGATTTTATAGATAGCTCTGCAATTATTATGGGTTCTGAAGAACAAGGAATAAGAAAAAAAACGCAAGAGAATTGTGATTATTTAATTAAACTTAATAATAATAAAAATTTTAAAAGCTTTAATGTTTCTGTTGCAACTGGGATAATACTATCTGAAGTATCAAGGCAGCGCGCATGTTAAAACAAAGGACATTAAGAAATTCTATTAAAGCTGTAGGAATTGGTCTTCATACTGGTAAGAATATCAATATGGAGCTAATACCAACTGAAGCTAATACTGGTATTAATTTTATTCGAACTGATGTAGATGAAAATCTTGTTATACCAGCCATAGCTGAGAATGTGGGTGATACAAGTTTATCAACTGCATTGGTAAAAGATGGCGTAAAAATTTCAACAATTGAACATTTGTTGTCGGCTATAGCCGGTCTTGGTGTCGATAATTGTTTGGTTAAAGTAGATGGGCCAGAGGTTCCTATTATGGATGGAAGCTCCAGCCCTTTTGTGTTTCTTATTCAATCAGCAGGTTTAGAAGAGCAAGAAGCGCTTAAAAAGTTTATCAAAGTTAAAAAGGAGGTAACCGTAACGAGAGATGATGCTTACGCAACTATCAAACCCTTTGATGGATTTAAAGTCTCATTTAAAGTTAGTTTTGACCACCCTATTCATAAAACTTTACCAACTGAATCAATTATAGATTTCTCAACAACTTCATTTGTAAAAGAAGTGTGCAGAGCAAGAACATTTGGCTCAATGAGCGAGGCGGAAGAGCTTAAGTCTAGAAATCTTGCATTAGGTGCTAGTGTTTCAAATGCAATTGTTTTTGGAGAAGAAGAAATCCTTAACGATGAGGGTTTAAGATTTAATGATGAAATTGTTAAACATAAAACACTTGATGCTATTGGTGATTTATATCTTTTGGGTGGGAATTTGATTGGTGAGTTTTCAGGATATAAATCTGGACATGAGCTAAATAATAAACTTCTTAGAAAAATTATTGAAGATGATGATGCGTATGAGACTGTAGAATTTGAAAATTCAGAAAATGCCCCAATTTCTTATGTAAGGCCTCCATTTGGGGATATTGAATAGGCGTAATTTAGGGTTATGCCTCAAAATTTTAAAATGTTAAATTTGTTTTCTAATATATTCGGATCTAAAAACGATAGGATTCTTCGAAGAATGAAATCCTTTGTAAATGATGCAAATAAATTAGAGGAAGAGTTATCAGATAAACCAGATTCGTATTTTAAAGAACTTAAAGAAGAGCTTTTCCAAAAATACAATGAAAATAAAAATGATATGTATTCAATTCTTCCTTACGCTTTTGCTGCGGTTAGAGAAGCAAGTAAAAGAACTTTGGGTTTAAGACATTTTGATTCTCAGTTGCTTGGGGGTATTTCATTAGCTGAAGGTAACATAGCTGAAATGAAAACTGGTGAAGGAAAAACACTTGTAGCAACATTACCTGTGTATCTAAACTATGTAATGGGTAATAAAGCAGTGATTGTTACTGTAAATGATTACCTTGCTAGAAGAGATGCGGAATGGATGAGGCCAATTTATGAATTTCTTGGACTGAAAGTTGGAATAGTAAACTCAAATCAACAGACAAAAGAAAAAATCTATGCATATAAATCTGATGTTATTTATGCAACTAATAATGAATTAGGATTTGATTACCTTAGGGATAATATGGCTCTTTCAGTCGAAGAAAGAGTTCAGTGCTCTCTTGATTTTGCAATTGTTGATGAGGTTGATTCAATATTAATTGATGAAGCTAGAACGCCTTTAATTATTTCTGGGCCAACATCAGAGACATCAGATTTCTATAAGCAGATAAAGAAATTTATACCTCATTTAAAAAAACAAGATAGAGAAGGAACAGAAGAAGAGCCTTTGCTTGATGAAGAGAGAGGTCACTATTTAATTGATGAAAAAAATAGAAGTATAGAACTTACTGACGATGGTTATGTTTTAGTTGAAGATCTTCTAGACGAAGCGAATATGCTTGGAGATTCAGACGGTCTTTACTCGGTATCTAATTTAAAAATTATGAAGTTTGTTCAAGCAACTTTAAGAGCTCATTTTTTATTTCAAAAGAATGTGCATTATCTTGTTAGAAATAATGATGTTCTTCTGATCGATGAGCATACCGGAAGAACTATGTCAGGTAGAAGAATGAGTGAAGGAGTCCATCAGGCGCTAGAATGTAAAGAAAATGTTCCAATTCAAAGAGAATCACAAACACTAGCCTCAACAACTTTTCAAAATTTCTTTAGACTTTTTTCTAATTTATCAGGTATGACTGGAACAGCTGATACTGAAGCTGTTGAATTTAGAGAAATTTATGGTCTTGATGTCGTGATAATCCCAACAAATGTTCCTATGATAAGAGATGATCACAATGATTTAGTATTTCTTACAAAAAAAGCAAAATATATGGCCTTAATAGAAGAAATAGAATCTTTAAGAAAAAAATCAGCTCCAATTCTTGTCGGAACTGTATCAGTGGATTCATCTGAACAGGTGTCTGAACTTTTAAAAGAAAAAAATATACCTCACCAAATATTAAATGCTAAGCATCACGAAAAAGAAGCAGATGTAATTGCTAATGCTGGCAAGCCTGGAATGGTGACAATAGCTACAAATATGGCGGGAAGAGGAACTGATATTGTTTTAGGTGGTAGAAAAGATGATCAAACTGAAGAAGATTGGAGTAAAAATAATAAGTTAGTTTTAGGATCTGGTGGTTTGCATATATTAGGAACAGAAAGACATGAATCAAGGAGAATAGATAACCAACTAAGAGGAAGATCAGGCAGACAAGGCGATCCAGGTTATTCAAGATTCTTCTTATCTTTGGAAGATGATCTTTTGAGATTATTTATATCAGACAATAGAAGATCGCTTTTTGAAAAAATTGGTATGGGTGATGATCATATAGAACATAAAATGCTTTCTAGAGGAATTGAGAATGCTCAAAAAAGAATTGAGAATAGAAACTTTGATGCTAGAAAAAATCTTCTTGAATATGATGATGTTTCCAATGATCAAAGACAGGCTATATATTCATTAAGAAATCAGCTTTTAGAAGAAAAAGATATTAGTGAAACGATTAACGAGTTAATAAGATCTGAATTTAAAAGAATTTCAAATTTATATATTCCAGAGGAATCAATCGAATCTCAATGGAAGACAGAGGAACTCCAAGAATTTTTATTAATTAATTATGGTATCGGTAATGATATTCATGAAAGAGTTCAAAAAGATAAAAAGTTAGTACCTGAAAGTATTGCGGATCTTATTATCAATCAGTCAATCGAAGTTTATAAATCTAAATATGAATCATTTGGTGAAACAAGACTACTGCTTGAAAAACAAGTCATGTTGCAGGTCTTAGATGTGCATTGGAAAGAACATCTATCAGAAATTGATCACCTCAGAGGAAGTATTGGTTTAAGAGCATATGCTCAAAAAAACCCTAAAAATGAATTTAAGCAAGAAGCTTATTCTATGTTTGAGTCAATGTTAGACGCTATTGATGCAGAAACTATAAGGGCTTTATTTTCAATAGAGCTTGTTTCAAAAGATCAATTAGAAACTTTAAAACAGAAAGAAAATAGTGAAAGGGAGATGGTTTTAGAGAAAGCTGAAGCACCAATAAATAATGAAGAAGCTGAAGTTGCTACAAAAAATGTTAATCAGAGCTCAGGGCCTCTTGTCAGGGAAGAGCTTAAAATTGGAAGAAATGAAGTAATAAAAATAACTAATGGTGATGAAACAAAAGAGATGAAATATAAAAAAGCAAAGCCCTTAATAGATTCTGGCGAATGGAGAATAATTTAAGTATTTACTATAGTAAATGCTTAATCTTCATAGAAATCTTCAGACTTTACAGGACGAGATATTATGTTTTCTTCATTAGCCCATGATCCAAAATCAATCAATTTACATTTTTCAGAACAGAATGGTCTATGTTGATTTTCTTGCTTGGTAGAACAAGGTTTATTACATCGAGGACATTTATTCATCAATATTTATTCCAAGTAATTTTTGATGAACTCTTATAACCTGATCTCTTAAATTGTCTAAAGTGGAATCATTCAAAATAATTTCATCTGCTATTGAATTTCTATTTTCCCTTGATGCCTGGTTGTTGATGATATTTATAATATTTTCTTTTGACTTATTGTCTCTTTCGCTTGCTCTAAGAATTTGATTTTCCTCATCACAATCAACAACTATTATTTTGTCATAAAAGTCTTGTGAATTTGTTTCATATATTAAAGGAACCATTATTAATTTATAAATACTGTCAGACTGATTTATAAATTTAGCTATTTCTTCTCTTACAATAGGATGAATAATAGATTCAAGTATATTTTTTTTCTCCTCATTGATAAAAATTTCTGATCTTAATAGGTCTCTATCAATATTATTATTTTTATCCAAGAATTTATCGCCAAAATTTTTAATAAAAAGTTCTTTTGCTTTTATATTTTCATCTAGAATATTTTTTGAAATATCATCAGCATCAATGACATCTATTCCTAATTCAACAAAATATTTACCAGCTGCAGATTTCCCTGAACCAATTCCACCTGTAAGACCAATAATCATGATTTAATTATAAACACAGACATAAAAAAAGGCTCTCAGTATTTACTAAGAGCCTAAAATAAAAAGCCTGACGATTTCCTACTCTCACACAGGGAGACCCTGCACTACCATTGGCGTTAACTCGTTTCACTTCTGAGTTCGAAATGGGATCAGGTGGTACCAAGTTGCTATTGTCATCAGGCAAACTGGTATGTAATTTTTACAATCACTGTAAATTTATGAATTTCATATAATCCTTCTTAAGGTTACATGATCAAGCCTCACGAGTTATTAGTACAAGTTAGCTCAACGCCTCACAACGCTTACACATCTTGCCTATCAACGTCATAGTCTATGACGACTCTTTAGGAGACATAAAGTCTCTGGGAGATATAATCTTGGGAGAGGCTTCCCGCTTATATGCTTTCAGCGGTTATCCTTTCCGAACATAGCTACCCGGCAATGCCACTGGCGTGACAACCGGAACACCAGAGGTTCGTCCAATCCGGTCCTCTCGTACTAGGATCAGCTTCCCTCAAATCTCCAAACGCCCACAGCAGATAGGGACCGAACTGTCTCACGACGTTCTAAACCCAGCTCGCGTACCACTTTAAATGGCGAACAGCCATACCCTTGGGACCTGCTCCAGCCCCAGGATGTGATGAGCCGACATCGAGGTGCCAAACACCGCCGTCGATATGAACTCTTGGGCGGTATCAGCCTGTTATCCCCGGCGTACCTTTTATCCGTTGAGCGATGGCCCTTCCATTCAGAACCACCGGATCACTAAGACCTAGTTTCCTACCTGCTCGATCCGTCGATCTCGCAGTCAAGCATCCTTCTGCCTTTATACTCTTTGCACGATGTCCGACCGTGCTGAGGATACCTTCGTACTCCTCCGTTACTCTTTGGGAGGAGACCGCCCCAGTCAAACTACCCAGCACACACTGTCCCTGATCCAGATAATGGACCTAGGTTAGAACTTCAATTTTACAAGGGTGGTATTTCAAGGACGACTCCACTAAGACTAGCGTCTCAGCTTCAAAGTCTCCCACCTATCCTACACAAATAAAGTCAAAGTCCAGTGTGAACCTGTAGTAAAGGTGCACGGGGTCTTTCCGTCTAGCTGCGGGTACACTGCATCTTAACAGCGATTTCAATTTCACTGAGTCTATGGTGGAGACAGTGTGGCCATCGTTACGCCATTCGTGCAGGTCGGAACTTACCCGACAAGGAATTTCGCTACCTTAGGACCGTTATAGTTACGGCCGCCGTTTACCGGGGCTTCGATCAAGAGCTTCGCCTAAGCTAACCCCATCAATTAACCTTCCGGCACCGGGCAGGCGTCACACCCTATACGTCCTCTTACGAGTTTGCAGAGTGCTATGTTTTTAATAAACAGTCGCAGCCACCTGGTATCTTCGACCACGTTCAGCTCTAAGAGCAAGTCTTGTCACCAAACGCGGCGCACCTTCTCCCGAAGTTACGGTGCTATTTTGCCTAGTTCCTTCACCATAGTTCTCTCAAACACCTTGGTCTACTCGACCTAACCACCTGTGTCGGTTTAGGGTACGGTTTCTTACAATTTGAAGCTTAGAGGTTTTTCCTGGAAGCATGGTATCAGCCACTTCCCACTTAATAAGTGGTCGTCGTAAATTCTCAGCTTTAATGTTCCGGATTTACCTAAAACATCAGCCTACAATCTTAAACACGGACAACCGTCGCCGTGCTGACTTAACCTTCTCCGTCACCCCATCGCAATTGTAAAAAGTACAGGAATATTAACCTGTTTCCCATCGACTACGGCTTTCGCCCTCGCCTTAGGGGCCGACTCACCCTGCCTCGATTAGCGTTGGACAGGAACCCTTGGTTTTTCGGCGAAGAGGTTTTTCACCTCTTTGATCGTTACTCATGTCAACATTCGCACTTCTGATACCTCCAGCTCGCCTCACAGCTTACCTTCAGCGGCTTACAGAACGCTCTTCTACCATCTTGAAACAAGATCTGTAGCTTCGGTTTATGATTTAGCCCCGTTATATCTTCCACGCAGGCCGACTCGACTAGTGAGCTATTACGCTTTCTTTAAAGGGTGGCTGCTTCTAAGCCAACCTCCTAGCTGTTTGTGCCTTCCCACATTGTTTCCCACTTAATCATAATTAGGGACCTTAGCTGACAGTCTGGGTTGTTTCCCTCTCGACTACGGACGTTAGCACCCGCAGTCTGTCTCCCGTGCTCATACTCATAGGTATTCGGAGTTTGCATCGGTTTGGTAAGTCGGGATGACCCCCTAGCCGAAACAGTGCTCTACCCCCTATGGTAATACACGAGGCACTACCTAAATAGTTTTCGAAGAGAACCAGCTATCTCCGGGTTTGATTAGCCTTTCACTCCTATCCACAGCTCATCCCCTCATTTTTCAACATAAGTGGGTTCGCGCCTCCAGTCGATGTTACTCGACCTTCACACTGGCCATGGATAGATCACCCGGTTTCGGGTCTAATTCCAGCAACTAAGCGCCCTATTAAGACTCGGTTTCCCTACGCCTCCCCTAAATGGTTAAGCTTGCTACTGAAATTAAGTCGTTGACCCATTATACAAAAGGTACGCCGTCACAGAACAAGTCTGCTCCGACTGCTTGTAAGCACAAGATTTCAGGTTCTATTTCACTCCCCTCGCCGGGGTTCTTTTCGCCTTTCCCTCACGGTACTGGTTCACTATCGGTCAGCATAGAGTATTTAGCCTTGGAGGATGGTCCCCCCATGTTCAGTCAAGATTTCACGTGTCCCGACCTACTCGATTTCACTTATATTAGTCTTTCACATACAGGGCTATCACCTACTATGGCTAAACTTTCCAGAATATTTTGCTGGACTAAAATAAGCTTAAGGGCTGTTCCGGTTTCGCTCGCCGCTACTACCGGAATCTCAATTGATTTCTTTTCCTCTAGGTACTTAGATGTTTCAGTTCCCTAGGTTTGCTTCTTATACCTATGTATTCAGTATAAGATAATATACTTATGTATATTGGGTTTTCCCATTCGGAAATCCTCGGATCAAAACTTGTTTACCAACTTCCCGAGGCTTATCGCAGGTTACCACGTCCTTCATCGCCTTATGCTGCCAAGGCATCCGCCTTGTGCTCTTCCTTTACTTGATCATATAACCTTAAAAAGGTTATTTTTCATTTTGAGAGTACTTAATAAAATATATTAACTACTTTTTAATTTGCAGTGATCTCATGTATACAAAATGTATACACTAGAAAATTACATACCATTTATTTTACAGAACTTTAAAACTTTAATATTTGATTACTCGTGTGGGCGTTGAAAACACATTTTTCGTTAAGGAGGTGATCCAGCCACAGGTTCCCCTACGGCTACCTTGTTACGACTTCACCCCAGTCATGAAGCACACCGTGGTAAACGCCCTCCCGAAGGTTAGACTATCTACTTCTGGTGCAATCCACTTCCATGGTGTGACGGGCGGTGTGTACAAGACCCGAGAACGTATTCACCGCGACATGCTGATTCGCGATTACTAGCGATTCCGACTTCATGGAGTCGAGTTGCAGACTCCAATCCGGACTACGAGAAACTTTCTAGGATTAGCACCACCTCGCGGCTTAGCGTCCGTCTGTATTCCCCATTGTAGCACGTGTGTAGCCCTACTCGTAAGGGCCATGATGACTTGACGTCGTCCTCACCTTCCTCCGGTTTATCACCGGCAGTCCCCTTATAGTTCCCGACCGAATCGCTGGCAAATAAGGGTAAGGGTTGCGCTCGTTATCCGACTTAACGGAACATCTCACGACACGAGCTGACGACAGCCATGCAGCACCTGTATCTTGGCTCCAAAAGGCACACTCTCATTACAAGAGCTTCCAAGTATGTCAAGAGTAGGTAAGGTTTTTCGCGTTGCATCGAATTAAACCACATGCTCCACCGCTTGTGCGGGTCCCCGTCAATTCATTTGAGTTTTAGCCTTGCGGCCGTACTCCCCAGGCGGACAACTTAAAACGTTAGCTGCGCCACTGAAAGACATTGTCTCCCAACAGCTAGTTGTCATCGTTTACGGCGTGGACTACCAGGGTATCTAATCCTGTTCGCTACCCACGCTTTCGCACCTTAGTGTCAGTACAGATCCAGGAGGCCGCCTTCGCCACTGGTATTCTTCATAATATCTACGCATTCCACCGCTACACTATGAATTCTACCTCCCTCTATCGTACTCTAGTGAATTAGTTTTGGATGCAGTTCCTAGGTTGAGCCCAGGGCTTTCACATCCAACTTAACAAACCACCTACGCGCGCTTTACGCCCAGTAATTCCGATTAACGCTTGCACCTTCCGTATTACCGCGGCTGCTGGCACGGAATTAGCCGGTGCTTATTCTGCAGGTAACATCACGGCTATAAGGTATTAACTTATAACTTTTTCTCCCTGCTTAAAGTGCTTTACAACCCGAAGGCCTTCTTCACACACGCGGTATGGCTGGATCAGGCTTGCGCCCATTGTCCAATATTCCCCACTGCTGCCTCCCGTAGGAGTCTGGGCCGTGTCTCAGTCCCAATGTGGCTGATCGTCCTCTCAGACCAGCTAAAGATCGTAGCCTTGGTAAGCCATTACCTTACCAACAAGCTAATCTTACGCAGGCTCATCTAATAGCGAGAGCATCAAGAGAGGCCCTCTTTCTCCCAAAGGAGGTATACGGTATTAATCCGAGTTTCCCCGGGCTATCCCCTTCTACTAGGTAGATTCCTACGCGTTACTCACCCGTCCGCCGCTATACTCGTATCCGAAGATACTTTCTCGCTCGACTTGCATGTGTTAAGCCTACCGCCAGCGTTCAATCTGAGCCATGATCAAACTCTTCAATTAATATCATGTTTGTTGATTTTTAAATAAAAAATCTAAATTTTATCTCGTATTTTGAACACCCACACGAGTAACCAAATATTTTAAAGAACTAACCGACTCGATGGTCGGGAAACGTATTCTAACGGAGTTAGTTATAAGAAGATACCTTTTTTTTAACTAATTTTTTTCTTTATCAACAAGCTTTTCAGAATTCAAAAATTTCATCTTAGATCTTAGCTCTTTACCAACTTTTTCAATTGGATGATCTTCGGTCAATTTTCTATTAGATTTCATAAATGGTCCGCCTGAACCATCGTTGCTTTGTCTACAATCATCAAGAAATTCATCTGCAAAATTTCCAGATTGAATATTATCAAGAATCTCTTTCATTGCTTCTTTAGTCTTTTCAGTAATAACCTTAGGTCCACTCAAATAGTCGCCATATTCAGCTGTATTTGAAATAGAATAATGCATGTTTGCAATACCGCCTTCTTGAATTAAATCTGTTATTAATTTTGTTTCATGTAAGCATTCAAAATACGCCATCTCTGGACTATATCCTGCTTCAACAAGAGTCTCGTATCCAGCCTTAATTAAAGCAGTCATGCCTCCACATAATACAGCCTGCTCTCCAAATAAATCAGTTTCTGTCTCTTCTTTAAAGGTTGTTTCAAGTACACCCGCTCTAGTTCCACCATTTGCCTTTGCATAAGATAGAGCAATTTCTTTCGCAGAATATTTTTCAGTTGTTGCATCTTCAAAAATTGCTATAAGTGATGGGACTCCTCCTCCATTTATATAAGTACTTCTTACAGTATGGCCTGGACCCTTTGGTGCAATCATAATTACACTATTTCCTTTTTCAGGTATGATTTTTTCAAAGTGTATGTTAAATCCATGTGCAAAACCCAGAATGGCATTTGGTTTTAGGTTAGGTTTAATTTGATTCTCATAAATGCCTTTTTGAAACTCATCAGGCGCTAAGATCATAACCATATCTGCATCAGTTACTGAATCAGAAACAGATTTAACTTTTAAACCTGCATCTTCAGCTTTTTTCCATGATGAAGAACCTTCTCTAAGACCAACTGTAATATCTACCCCTGAATCATTCAGATTATTTGCGTGTGCATGTCCTTGTGATCCATATCCAATGATAGAAACTTTCATATCTTTAATAATTTCTATCTTTGCGTCTTCGTCATAATATATTTTCATTAAATTTCCTCTTTAGCAATTAGGACATCTATTAATTTATTTATTTGCCTAAGTATTTGTCTTAACAGATTATCACTTACTGTTGTTGTAATTAATAACCTTGATACTTCATTTTCTTTTAATTTTAAATTTAGGGAGTTCTCAATTTCTGCATAATTCTCTACGTCTTTGACAGGATCAACATGAAGACTTTCAATGTTGTATCCTCTCTGATGGAAAAGACCGACAACTCTTGCAAGTGCTCCAGGCTTATTTTCTAAAATAACTAATAACTTTCTTTGCATCATACTTTTTTATCTTTATCAATCCACATATCCTTTAGGCTTCCATTGGGAGCTACTAACATTGGATACACATGTTCATCTGGATCTACATATACATCAACAAAAACTAATTTATCTTTTATAGAAAAAGCTTCATCTAGGATACCTCTTAAATCAGAATTTTTTTCAATTTTAAATCCAATATGTCCATACGATTCGACTAGTTCAATAAAGTTTGGGAGAGAGCTTTGATATGTACTCTCAGAATGTCTTCCTCCGTAACTCATATCTTGCCATTGTTTGACCATTCCTAATGCTTCATTATTTATATTAATTATTTTGATAGGTAAGTCATATTGAGAACAAGTTGAGAGTTCTTGAATACACATTTGTATACTTCCTTCTCCTGTAATGCAGACAACTTCTTCTTTAGGAAAGGCTAACTTAACACCCATTGCTGCTGGAAGTCCAAAACCCATAGTTCCAAGTCCGCCTGAATTAATCCATTTTCTTGGCTCATTGAAATGATAATACTGAGCTGCAAACATTTGATGTTGTCCTACATCAGAAGTAACAAAAGCATTACCGTCAGTTATTTGATAAACATGCTGAACCACCGATTGAGGTATTATCTTTTTTTCATCAGAATTTTCTTTATATAATTCATGATTTAGTCCATGAAGTGAGGTCCATTCATCAATTTGATCAAGCCAGGGCTGAATTAAAGTACTATCAATTGAATCAATTTTATCTTTTAATTGTTTATTTAATTCAATTAAAGAATTCTTAACCTGTCCAAAAACTGCAATATTTGCTTCGATAATTTTTGAAACAGAAGATTGATCAACATCGAAATGAATTATCTTTGCATTTGGAGCAAATAGATCTGGAGTATTTGTTATCCTGTCATCAAACCTAGCTCCGATTGCAATAATCAAATCTGCATTATGCATTGCCATATTTGATTGATATGTGCCATGCATTCCTAACATTCCCATAAATCTTTTATTTTTTGCAGGATAAACACCTAATCCCATTAAAGTATTTGTAACAGGAAAATTTAGAAGCTCATTTAGTTCAAATAGTTCTTTAGATGCATTGCTATTTATTGCACCTCCTCCTGCATAAATAACTGGTTTCTTTGCCTTTAAAATTTCAGAAACTGCTCTAGCAATTTGTTCAGAGTCTGGTTCAACTGGAGGATTGTAAGATCTAATTTTTACTAATTCTGGAGGACTATACTCAAATAATTTATCTGGGGCTGTTGTATCTTTAGGGATATCTATTACAACTGGACCTGGTCTTCCTGAGGTTGCAATATAAAAAGCTTCTTTAATTACTTTAGGAATTTCTTCTGCACTTTCAATGCTAAAACTATGTTTAACTATTGGTCTTGATATACCTATCATATCTGTTTCTTGGAAAGCATCTGTTCCAATAAGGTGTGAGGCAACTTGACCGGAAAGAACTACCATTGGAATTGAATCCATAAAAGCTGTAGCTATTCCTGTTATTGCATTCGTTGCTCCTGGGCCTGATGTAACCAATACAACGCCGGGTTTACCCGTAGCCCTTGCATAACCATCAGCAGCATGAGTTGCCCCTTGTTCATGTCTAACAAGAATATGTTGGAGTTCTTTTTGATTAAAAATTGCATCATAAATATGAAGCGCAGCTCCTCCGGGGTACCCAAATAGGTATTCAACTCCCTCATCTACAAGGGATTTAATTAACATATCATTTCCAGCTAATTTCATAATTTTTCTCTAAGAGAAAGGTTTATACATTAATAATACTTATAAAAACAAGTTTTTTTGCAATTTTTAAATATGTTTTTTAATAGTTTTAATAAGGTTCTTGATATCTTCAGGCAAAGGAGCCTCATAAGAGATTATCTTATTTGAATCTATATCATTAAAAGACAAATGAAATGAATGTAATGCTTGCCTAGGAAATGCTCTGATAATATCTATTAATTCACCTGGGGTATCTTTAGCAACATTATTAGAAGGGTTATATGTTTTATCGCCGATTATTGGAAATTTCTTACTACCAAGATGAACCCTAATCTGGTGAGTTCTTCCAGATTCAATTGTGACATCCAATAATGAGTAATTTTTTAAGCTCTCATGAAGTTTTACGAATGTGGTTGCTTCTTTACCATCAGGTCTTACAGACATCTTAGTTCTGTTATTTTTATCTCTTCCTATGGATTCTGTTATCTCAAAACTACCAATAACCTTTCCAACAACAACAGCTTTATATAATTTCTTTACTTTTCTTTCTTGAAGTAACTTAACAAAATAGTTTCTAAATCTTTCGGTTTTAGCTACCAATAAAACACCAGAAGTATCCTTATCAAGTCTGTGAACTATTCCTGATCTTGGAATAGTCCTTAACTCAGGATATTTAAATAGCAGCCCATTGGCTAATGTTCCTTTATTACAACCAGCGCCAGGATGCATAACTAAATCAATTGGCTTATCAATAATTAAATAATTTTCATTTTCAAATAGTACTTCAAAATCAATTTTTTCAGGTTCCCATGTAATCTTATTTTCAATACTAGGATTTAAAGTGATTTCATCATTGTTATTCACCATGTCTTTTGGTGAAGCAATCTCGTTATTTAAAAGAATCCTACCTTCGAGAATCCATTTTTTAAGCTGAGATCTAGAAAATTCTTCAAATATCTTTGAACAAGCCTTATCTAATCTAATTTTAGAAATATTTTCAGGTACTGTTTTTATTATTTCCATATGAACTTATTTAAAAAAAATTGTTCTAATTTCATGTTTTTAAAGGCCAAAGTGTAATTATGCAGGTAAAATTAGCAATCTAACAATGGAACATTCAAAAAGAAGTATCAAGCTTACCCTATTAACTATAGTTGCTATGTCATTACTCATAGGCTGTAAGTCTGATGGAGAAGAAATAGAACAACCAGAAAAAATATATTATGACCAAGCTCAAGCAAGAATGGCCTCCGGAAATTATTTTGGTGCTATAGAAGCATTGGAAGCAATAGAGACTAGTTATCCTTTTGGTAAATATTCAGAGCAAGCGCAGGTTGAATTAATATTCGCACATTTTATGAACTCTGAAACTGAAGCTGCGCATTCCGCTGCTGAAAAATTTATAAGATTACATCCAAGGCACCCTAATATAGATTATGCATATTTTATGAAAGGTTTATCAAGTTATACAAGAGACAGAGAATTACTAATAAGATTCACAAATACTGACATTTCTAATAGAGATATTTCTGGAGCAAAGCAATCATTTGCAGAATTAACTGAATTTACAACAAGATTCCCTGATAGCCAATATGTCCCATATGCAAAACAAAGAAATATATATTTAAGGAATATGATTGCAAAAAATGAACTTGCTGCAGCTGATTATTATATATCGATTGAAGCATATGTTGCTGCTATTAGAAGAGCGAATTATGTTATTGAGAATATCCCAAATTCCAGTGAGAATTATAGAGCTTTAAAAATATTAGAAAATAGCTATAGCAACCTAGGATACGCAGATCTACTTAATGACGTTAGAGAGGTCTTAAATTCAAATTACCCAAATAAAGAATCTAAACAAACTTCTGATAAAAAATCCTGGTCATGGAATTTCCTAAAAAGGTCTAAACCAGAAGAAATGTAATAAAAACTAGTGTTATTAAAATTATTACCTTTAATTGCTCCATTTATAATCTTTATAATCATTAGGTTTATAAGGTCCTATATAACCTCAATTTTATTTACTAGAAAACAAAGTAAATCTAATGAGATGATTGCATGCGATAAATGTGGCATCTATGTTGATGAAGATTTAGTATTAAAAAGATTTGGTAAGTTTT
Source organism: uncultured SAR86 cluster bacterium (assembly GCA_902560315.1). Classification (GTDB taxonomy): domain Bacteria; phylum Pseudomonadota; class Gammaproteobacteria; order Magnimaribacterales; family D2472; genus SAR86A. The sequence continues at coordinate 69,163 of CACELG010000001.1, forward strand.
ATTGTTCTAAAGATTGCTTTAATCAGTAATTTTTTTCATCCATATATACATTGCTGGTATATATAACAAGGCTGTTAATGTTGCTCCAAGCACTCCTACACTCATTGCCCAAGCAAGAGGTCTAAAGAAAATACTTGCAAATATTAGTGGTAGAAACCCTCCAAGAGTTGTTAAAGATGTGGTAATGATATGCCTTGTCGATCTTATAACAACCTCAATAAGGTCAGCTTTAGTCATTAATGATTTCCTTGCTCTTTCTTTGATATGAGATAAAACTATGATCGAATCATTTATTGATAGGCCAATCAGACCAATAGCTCCAATTGTTGCTATGAAACCAAAATTTTGAAATCCTACTATTAATCCTATGAATGATAATCCCATTGATAACAAAGCAACAGATAAAATTAAGGCTGTTTCTCTAAATGAATTTAAAGCAAAAACTAATCCAATTGTAATAAGGAAAATATAAATTATTGCTGAAGACCATATCTGAGACTGAGAATCTCCTCTAACCTCTGCTTCTCCACTTTGTTTTATTGAATATCCAGGCGGTAGGTTTTTTTCAAATCTTTCAACTTCTTGTTTGATATAAGACTCCGTTTCAGAAGCAAGAGTTCCAGTCCATACCCAGCCTTCAACTATGTTAACTCTTTGACTACTAATTCTAGTAATAGTACTAGAACTTTTATTTAACGTGGTTTTAGAATAGTTTCCTATAAAATCAATGCTGTTAGAATTCGATATTGAAATCGAACTACTATCACCTGTAATATCTGAAGAATTTACAATTCCCTTTACTCTAATAGGAATTTCTATGTTTGAGTCTAACATTGAGCTGATAACTAGTCCGTTATTTGCTGCAAACAATTCGTTTACCATTAACTCAGTATTCTTTCCTGCTAAAGAAATGTTTGAACTATCAAATTCAAACTCAACATTTGTATTTGAACTTGTTGCTTCTGATCTAGTATGACTAATATCTGGTGCATTGTTAATAATTAACTCTAATTCAGATCCAAGTTCTAATAAAACATTCTCATCATCACCAAAAATGTCATACCTAATATCTGAAAAAAATGGAGGCCCAGAATAAAAACTGTCAATGTATATCGTTGTATCAGGATTTTTTGAAACAATAAGCCTTGATAAATCTGGAAGTTTATCAATCATTTCATAATAATCGTTTGCAAAAAAAACTGCTTGAGCTGAATTATTTGATCCAGTTTTTTCCATACCTCCAACAATATTCATTAATACTCTCGGCATCCACCTTCCTACAAACCAGTAATCTTTCTCTATCTCAATCAAATCACTTTCTATAATTTGTTGTCTAATGATTTTAGCTTTTTCTGCTGTTTTTATTGAAGAGGAGTTTTCAGGTAAATCGATATGTACTCTGAACATATCTCTGTCACTTGATGGAAAAAAATCTTTATCAATTGTATTAAATAATAAAAACCCTAGGAGTGGTAAAGAGGTGGATATTAAGATGGCTCTTCTTGGAACTTCAAAAGACCATGTTAAAAATTCTTTATATTTATTATAAAGTCTTTCATTGTTATATCCTTCCTCATGAACCTTTATATTTGCAAAATAAGGTATTTTCTCCATGTAACTCATGAGCACAGGTACCATTATTAAAGCTAATAAAAGAGATGAAATAATTGACATAATTACTGTTATTGCAAGACCCCCAACAAACTCAACACTTGACCCTTCACCGGTAACAATTGGCATAAAAGCGAATACGGTTGTACCAGTTGCAGCTGCCAATGGAGTTGTTAGTTGGATTAAAGTTTCATTTATAGATTCCTTTACGGACAATCCTTGAGATCTTCTAAATTTATAATCCTCAACAACTATAATTCCATTATCTATCAATAGACCTAAGGCTATAATTATTCCTGTTATAGAGGTCATATGTAGGGGGAGTCCAATAAGTCTGCATCCTAATAAAACTAAAGAAACTGAGAATGGCAAAATAGCAGTTACAATTATTCCAGGTCGTATTCCTAATAAAATGAAACTTAGACTTAATACAAAAAAAGCTGCTATGGAAAAGCTTTTTATTAGTTCACTAAATTTTGAAGAAACATAAATTGACTCGTCATATATTCTGTTAATAGAGAACTCTTCTGGAAGAACTTCTCTCATTTGTTCAACAACCGCCTCTACTCTATCAACATAGTCATAAACTCTTTGAGACATGGTTCCAGTTGCAGAAACTGAAATTACTTGTTTACCGTTATACAAAAAAATATCTTCTACAGGCGAGATGGGTTTAATTGAAATATTACCAATGTCTTGTAGTCTAATAATTTCAGACTGATTTATAATCTTTACAGGAATTTCACCAACTTTTTGCGGAGAATTTATATTATCTTTTAACCTTATTAAAAACTCTGAATCATTGTCTGAAATTACACCAACAGGTTTCTTGTTATCAAAAGAACGAATTGAATTGGCTACATCACCATATGTAAGGTTTAAAGAAGACATTTTTGCCGAATCAATTTCAACAACTATTTCTTCATCAGTTTCTCCATAAACTGCTGTTTCTTTTGTTAGAGCAATAGAACTTAATTTTCTTTTTAATTGTTGTGCCAGCCTAGACATCATGATCATTGGAGGTTCTCCATCTCCATTCCAATCAATAACATATTCAAGAGTTATTGGTGGGCCTGCTGTCCTGTTAAGAATTATTGTTGCTTCATCAGGTGGAATAATTTGATCTAACTTTCCTTGTATCCTTGACCAGGTTTCTTCAATTTTATCCAGAGGTACGCTCTCTTCTAACTCGATATGAGTCTTTGAATACCCTTGAGAAATAATTGAATCAAGCTCATCAATTTCAACAATTTCTCTTAACTTAATTTCTAAATCATTAATTACTTGAGTCTCAATTCTTTCTGGTGAAGCACCGGGATAGAAAACTCCAACATTACCCCATCTCTCAGCCAATTGAGGGTTCTCTTGAATTGGGACACTAAATAATGATGAAATGCCCGATAAAAGAATAAATGCCAAGGTAAGGAATAGTATTCTTGGTCTTTCTAAGAAAATATTTATAAACTTCATATTATTTAGTTTATTTTTTTACCAGGGATAATTTTAGCCGCTCCTCCAAGAACAATAAGATCTCCATCTTTTATAGTTCCATTTACAAAAGCATACTGATCTTCAAAATAAATAATTTCAACCAGGTCTCTTACAACAGTATTGTTTTCGTCTATCGTGTATAAAGCCCATAATCCTTGATCTGATTGAGATAAAGACCTTAACGGTACCCATGTACCTCTTGATTTTTTATTAATCTTTAAATTAAGTTTTGCAATAGATCCAGGGCTGATAAATTCTTCAAATTTAAAAATTGCTAGTCTGCTATCTGACCCTCCTGGAGACATCGGAGCCAATCTAGAAAATATTGCATTAGTATCTTTTCCATTAACTTTAAAATTATATTCATCTCCAATTTTCATATCTTTTAAATAAATAACAGGGAGTGAAATATGCGCTTCAACATAATTTGAATCAATAATCTCAAGAATAGGAACTCCTTGATTAATTACACTTCCGCTATCTAGAAATCTGTTTTGTATAATTCCAGAATATGGAGAAATAAGGTTAGTTTGCTCAAGCTTAACCTTGAAAAATTCATACTCTGATTTTGCAATTGTTAAATCAGATTGCGCTTTATCTAATTCTTGAATCGAGATGTGTCCTTGTTTTCTTAAATCTTGAAATCTGTCAAAAACTTGTGTTGCTAAGTCAAAACTTGCCTTAACTTGATTCAATCTAGCTTGTGCCTCTCTATTATCAAGCTTTGCAAGAATTTCACCTTCTTGAACTTCATCGCCTACATCAACATTAATAATTTTAATTTTTCCAGGAATTTCAAATGCTAATTTTGATTGTTCTATTGGGAGTAATTTTCCTGGAAATTGTTTGCTTAATGAGTATGAGTTCAGTATTTTTACTTCTAAAACCTCTATTGCACCAAGGTTCAGTGATGCAAATAAAAATAATGTAATAAAATTATTAATTCTTTTCATATTTGACAATTGTAATTAAAAAATCTAATGTATGCAGTGTAAACATTAATGTATTATGTTAGCAGTGTCAACATTAAAATTTTAAGCTTATGAGTTCATATCACCATGGCAATTTAAAACAAGAGTTAATTTCTTGTGCCAGCAAGATTTGCGAAAGAGATGGTTATACAAAGTTGAGCATAAGATCACTTGCAAAAGAAAGTAATGTATCTCAAACAGCTCCATATAGACACTTTAAAACTAAGGAAGATCTATATGCAGAAATTGCTAGAGAGGGTTTTGATAATCTTCATAAAGCTATTTCAAAATCAAAATCTCAAAATACCCAAGACGTTCTAGTATCTGCTTCAAAAGAGTATCTCAAATTTGGAACAAAAAATTCAAATACTTATGATTTAATGTTTGGAACTGCGGTACCAGATTTTACTAAATATCCATCTCTTTTTAAATCTGCAAACAGTGTATATCGTCATATAACAACTTTATTTGCGGCTTACTCAAAGAATAAAGACTCTAAATTTATTCAAGAAAAATGTATAGACATATGGGCTCATCTTCATGGTCTAGTTGGTCTTTTAAGAAAACTTGAAGTAGTTCCTGCAAAATTAGTAGAGATGCCAGATACACCTTTCATGGCTGTAAATAAAATCAATGAAGACTTAGATGGTTACTTAAAAAGATTTATCAAAAATATCTAAGAAACTTATTTATAACTACCATCAACGTAAGTTAACGTAGATATTTCATTAGAATGATTTGCATCCTCAACAAGCCCTACCACTATAGTATGAGTATGGTATGAAGTGAGTTTGTCTACTTTACAAAATATATTTGCCTGAGCATTTGTTAAAAATGGAATCTCTTCAATATTCCAATTTTCATCTTTAAATCTTTCCTCATAGCTATCTTCATCAGAGCAGATGTTTGAAAGCTCTTCCTGATCTTTATTTAACAAATTAATGCAGAATTTCGACCCAATTTTTAAAGTATCATGAATTCTTGCAGCTTTATTTATACAAATTAATAAACTTGGAGGGTCCATGGATATAGATGTAACAGAAGAAACAGTAATGGCATTTGAACCACCTTCATCGTCTTTATTAGACATTATGCTTACCGAATAAATATATCTGCGCATAGCCAGTCTAAAATTGTCTTGAATACTCATACTATGAATTATACTTAAAGAAAAATATTTTAGATGAAAAATAATATTCGAATAACTGGTGGAAGTCTTAAAGGAAAAAAAATTCATTTTGATTTCAAAAGTTCTCTAAGGCCAACTTCTAGTAAATTAAGAGAAGTCTTGTTTAACTGGTTACAGTTTGAAATTAAAGATCTTAGATGTCTTGACGTATTTGCTGGGACTGGATCGCTTGGGATTGAAGCTTTGTCAAGAGGTGCAAAAAAAACAATTTTTATTGAATCAAATAAGAAAAACTATGTTGTGCTTAAAAAATCTATCTCAGAATTAAACTTAGAAAATTTTTCAATGATACTTTTTAAAGATGGCTTATCTTGGATAAAAGAAAATGATTTATCACAATTTGATTTGATATTACTTGATCCTCCATTCAATCAAAATTATGAAAAAAAAGTATTGGAAGTCATTAATAAAAATCAAAATTTAAAATCTTCATGTAAAATCTATATCGAATTTAGTAAATTTACTAATATAGATATACCGAATTCATTTAAAATAAGTAAGGAAAAAACTATAGGTGATGTTAAAGCACTTCTTTTAGAAAATGACAATCAAGATAGCCTCTAGATCCTCAAAATTAGCCCTAGCTCAAGTTAAAGAATTTGTTTCTGAATATCAGATATCTGATTTTGAAATAATTAAGGTTAAAACAGAGGGGGATAAAAAAAGCGCCAGAGGAGAAACTCTATTTGATAAGGCGCATTTTGTATCTGATATTCAAAAATGTCTTTTAAATGGTGATGCTGATATTGCTGTACATTCAGCAAAGGATACCCCAGCAAAAGAAACTAAAGGCATAAATAGAACTTTCTTATTAAGCAAAACATCAAAAGATATATTAATTTTTAAAGAGGATACCAAGTTTGATAAAGAGATGAGGTTGGGAACAAGTAGTCTTAGAAGAAAGCTACAAGCTAAGCATCTTTTAGGATCTAAAAATATTTTTGATTTATCTGGAAATGTTGATACTAGGCTAGAAAAGCTATATGTAGGTGACTATGATTGCATAATTTTAGCCAAAGCAGGATTAGAAAGATTAGATATGCTAGATGAACTAAAATACGAAGATATGAAATGGATTACAGCCTCAGGTCAAGGAACTTTAGCCCTTGAGTTTATTAATAATGTAAATTATCTTAATTTAAGTGATCTTGATGGATTGACTGAAAAAATTAATGCTTCAATACAGTCACAAAGAATAGTCTTAGATAAAATAAACGCTAACTGTAATTCTGCAATTTCTATTGAGAGTAATAAAAATGATTTAGCAATATCAGGAGAAATATATGGAAAAGATAAATATATTTGCTTTTCTGGGTCTTCTAGCAAAGAAGCGATTCAAAATATTAAAAATCAAAATGGTCTCATGCTATTAAATGAACATAATTGATACAGGATCAAATATTAATCCGAGAAAAGATCAAAAGAGTTCTATAAGGAATATTCCACTTTTTCAAATTAAGGGGGCTGAGTATTTACTTAATACTAAAAACTACACGAATATTATTTTTCAAAGCATTCCTTCTGTTAAATTTTTTAATGATTATGAATTTTTAAAAAATAAAAATGTTTATTCAATGGGAACTTCCACCCAAAATTATTTATCACAAAAAGGAATAATTGCCACTTGTCCAGATGTGCCGGGTTCTAAGGAATTGATTAAAATTCTTGCCAAAAATAAAAAAAATGAAAAATATTTAATTGTAAAAGGTGAAGACGGTTTAAATGATGTATTTAATTATTTAAAAGAAAATGGTGAAGATGTTCAAGAGTTAATTTGCTATACAAGATTCAAATTAGATAGCTATGAAGATATTAAAAAAGATTTTCGTAAAGCTGATGCTATTATTTTCTCAAGCACCTATGCTGTGGAAGTATTTTTTCATGAGGTCTATTCGCCTGACATGAATGCAATATTCTTTGGTATATCAAACAGAATAATTAAATTTATATTTGATCTTGGTTATGAAGCAAAATTTATAGATTACTTTTCTGAAGATATTTCAGAATCAATAAAAAAATCTATTTAGATTTCTTTCCGTTGCCGTTCTTCATTGAGTTAAAGAATTCATCATTGGTCTTATGTGTTTTAATTCTGTCTATTAGGAATTGAATTGCTTGTGCGTCCTCCATTTCATCAAGAATTTTTCTTAAAACCCACATTCTTTGTAATTCATCATCTGTTGTTAACAAATCTTCTCTTCTTGTTCCAGATCTTCTAATATTTATTGCAGGGTATATCCTTTTTTCAGCAATCTTTCTTTCAAGATGGATTTCCATATTTCCTGTACCTTTAAATTCCTCATAAATTACTTCATCCATTTTTGAACCGGTTTCAACTAATGCTGTTGCAATAATTGTCAAACTACCGCCTTCTTCAAGATTTCTAGCAGCTCCAAAAAATCTTTTTGGTCTTTCTAACGCATTTGAGTCTACTCCGCCACTTAATATTTTTCCTGATGCAGGCTGAACTGAGTTGTAAGCTCTACCTAAACGAGTAATAGAATCTAATAGAATAACAACATCTTTCTTGTGTTCGACTAGTCTCTTAGCTTTTTCAATAACCATATTAGCAACTTGGACGTGTCTTGTTGGTGGTTCATCGAATGTGCTTGCAACTACTTCTCCCTTAACAGTTCTTGACATATCAGTAACTTCTTCAGGTCTTTCATCTATAAGCAAAACAATTAATTCAACTTCAGGATTATTGCTTTTAATTGAGTGAGCAATACTTTGAAGCATAAGTGTTTTACCAGCTTTTGGTGGTGAAACAATTAATCCTCTCTGACCTTTTCCAACTGGAGCAATCAAATCAATAATTCTTGAAGAAAGATCTTCATTTGAACCACTTCCTTGTTCAAGCATTAACCTTTCAGTTGGGAAAAGAGGAGTTAAATTTTCAAAAAGAATTTTATTTTTAGTTTTTGCTGGTTCCTCACCATTTATAGTATCAACCTGAATTAAAGCAAAATATCTCTCTTTATCTTTAGGGGTTCGTATTTTCCCGGCAACAGAATCTCCTTTTCTTAATCCAAACTTTCTAATCTGGCTTGGTGAAACATATATATCATCTTCACCTGCGCAGTATGATCCTTGAGGGGATCGTAAAAAACCAAAACCATCATTTAAAATTTCAAGAACTCCTCCTCCGTATATGTCGGTTCCTTCAGAGGCTTTATGTTTAAAGATACGAAAAATAATTTCTTGTTTTTTAAGTCGACCTAAATCCTCCAAGCCAAGCTCGGTTGCTATATCGACTAACTCACTTATAGGTTTATCTTTTACTTCACTAAGATTCATATAACTATTCCACTATTTTTTATTCGAAAAGGTTGTAAATGGAAGGATTAATAACTCTGGATTTGAAAATGATAACTCTTTTTAACAAAGATGCAAAGTTATATATTCAAAATTAAACTTTTGATCTTATGAATTCATCAAGTTGTAATTTTGTTAAAGCTCCTATTTCAGTTCCAACAAGATCACCATTTTCAAAAATCATTAAGGTAGGAATTGATCTAATGCCATACTCAGCTGCTGTTTCTCTATTCATATCAACATCTATTTTGCAAACTGTTATTTTGTCTTTAAATTCCTCGGATGCCTCTTCAACAAGAGGGCCAAGTTGTTTGCATGGACCACACCATTCTGCCCAGAAATCTACTAATACCGGACCATTTGCATTTAAAACTTTATTAACAAAATCTTCTTTATTTTGAACTTCAAGAACATTACTCATTAGTTATTTATCTCCTTTGATATATCCTTGGCTGCGTAAGAAAGAATAGCATCTGCCCCAGCTCTTTTAATACTAATTAATGATTCTAACATAACCCCTTCATCAAGCCATCCTTGTTTAATTGCAAGTTTTAGCATGCTGAATTCTCCACTTACTTGATATGCAAAAGTTGGAACTTTAAAGCTATCTTTAATTAGATGGATTATATCTAAATATGGCATTGCAGGCTTAACCATAACAATATCTGCACCTTCAGAAATATCTAAAGCAACTTCATGAAGCGCTTCATCTTTATTACCGATATTCATCTGGTAGGATGACTTTGATGATTTACCTAAATTAGATGATGATTTAACAGCATCTCTGAATGGCCCATAAAATTTAGAATTATATTTAGCTGCGTAGGAAAGTAATATTGTATTTTTAAAATTCTCTTCCTCTAGTGCATTTCTAATTAGACCAATTCTTCCATCCATCATGTCTGAGGGTGCAAGTATATCAGCACCTGCATCAGCTAATAATAATGATTGATCCGTTAATACTTTAATTGTTTCATCATTTTGAACCTCGCCATCATTAAGGATTCCATCATGACCATGATCTGTATATGGATCTAGTGCAATATCTGCTATTAGAATAATTTCAGGAAATTCTTCTTTAATTTTCTTAATGGAATTTGATATAAAATTATTTTTATTAACTGCTTCGCTTCCTAAACTATCTTTTTTTGATGATTCAATAACCGGAAAAACAGCAATAGTATTTATGCCTGTATTAATAACTTCTTCTATTTCTTTGAGTGCATTCTCAATACCAAACCTTAGAATATTTGGCATTGAATCAATCGTTTCTTCGCCATCAAAATTTTCTTTTATAAATATAGGCTGAATAAGATCGTTAGGAGTCAACTTAGTTTCTGAAACAAGATCAATAATATTTGAATTTTGCCTCAACCTTCTTAAGCGAGTGTTAGGATATTTTCTATCAATTGGCATTTTAATCAGTTATTGCTCCCAAGCTTGCAGACTTTACGCTTTCAGCATATTTAGAAAGAACACCTTTTTTTGGGCCTTCTATTGGATTCTTCCAATTAGATTTCCTTTTAACAATTTCATCTTCATCAACTTTTAAAATCAATTGATCATTATCAGCATCAATTAAAATAGTATCTCCATCTTCTATTAGTGCAATAAGTCCGCCATCTGCCGCTTCTGGAGAAACATGACCAACAACAAATCCATGGGTTCCTCCTGAAAATCTACCATCAGTTATAAAAGCAATTTTATTTCCTAGTCCTAGGCCCATAATTGCAGAAGTTGGCTTTAGCATCTCTCGCATACCTGGGCCACCTTTTGGTCCCTCATACCTTATAACAACAACATCACCTTCAATGATCTTATTTGACAATATAGCCTCAACTCCTTCTTCTTCAGAATTAAAGACTTTAGCCTTTCCTTCAAAAGAAGTACCTTCTTTTCCTGTTATCTTCGCAACAGCTCCATCTTTAGCTAGATTTCCATATAGTATTCTTAAATGACTATCTTCTTTAATAGGATCTTTAAATGATTTAATAATTTCGTTATTATCATAAGGCTTTATATCTTGAAGGTTTTCTTCTAGAGTGTTTCCGGTTACGGTAATGCATTTTCCGTGAAGTAATCCTTTATCAAGTAGACTCTTCATCAGTGGTTGAATCCCTCCGTTTGCATTTAGTTCTGACATATAGTGTTTTCCAAATGGTTTTAGATCAGCTAAAACAGGTGTTTTCTTACCAATTTTTGTAAAATCATCTAAACATAGATCAACTCCAATAGAATGAGCCATAGCCAATAAATGAAGAACTGCATTTGTTGATCCTCCAAGAGCAATTACAACAGTTATAGCATTTTCAAATGCTTCTCTTGTCATAATATTTGAGGGCTTAATGTCCTTTTCTAATAAATTCATTATTGCAACCCCAGCATTTATACAGTCATTATTTTTTGAATCTGAAATAGCATCTTGGCTACTGCTTCCAGGCAAACTCATTCCAAGAGCCTCAATGGCAGAGGCCATTGTGTTTGCTGTATACATTCCACCACATGATCCAGGTCCCTCAACAGAAATTTTTTCGTAATGAATTAATTCCTTCTCATTTATTGAGCCTTTAGAGAACTCACCAACTTTTTCAGAGACAGTCACGTAATCTGTATTTTCATTGCTTGGTTTTATTGAACCGCCATAAATAAAAATTGATGGTCTATTTAATCTAGCAATACCTATTAAACATCCGGGCATATTCTTATCACAACCACCAATAGTAATTAATCCATCGTATGCCAAACATCCAACAACGGTTTCAATAGAGTCAGCAATCACTTCTCTTGAAATAAGAGAATATTTCATTCCTTGAGTTCCCATAGAAATACCATCAGAAACAGTAATAGTATTAAATAAGACGCCTTTACCTCCAGAAGAATTGACTGAATCTTCTACAACTTCTGAAAGTTCATTAATATGCATATTGCAAGGAGTCACTTTCGCACCTGTTGAAGCGATTCCCACAAAAGGTTTTGAAAAATCTTCAGTTGTGAATCCAGCACCACGCAACATAGAGCGAGATGCAGCCTGATTTGGTCCATCGACTAGTTCTTTAGAATATTTTCTTGTGCTCATTTTGCTATCATTTTCTCAATCGGATGCGTATCTTAACGCAGCTGAGAGCAATTTTTTAGTATATTTTTCTTTTGGATAATCAAAAACTTCATTTGATAAGCCAGATTCTACTATTTTTCCATCCTTCATGACAAAAATATAATCAGACATAGACCTAATAACTTTTAAATCATGGCTTATAAAAAGGTATGTTAATTTATATTCATCTTGGATATCTTTTAGTAAATTAATTACTTGAATTTGGATTGACCTATCTAAAGCAGAAGTCGGTTCATCTAGAATCATAAAAGTTGGATTCATAATTAAAGATCTTGCTATAGCTATTCTTTGACGTTGTCCTCCTGAAAATTCATGCGGATATTTATTCTTTGCATTAAGCTCTATTCCTACATCACTTAATACCTTATCAATTCTTGATTGGGATTCATCTTTTGAAAGTTTGAAATGAACCTCTAAGCCTTCTCCAACTATTTCACCGATTGTCATTCTAGGCGACAGAGATCCATAAGGATCCTGAAAGACTATCTGAATATCTTTTTTTAATTCCTTTGAGGACTTTGATATATCTTGTCCATTAAAAAAAATACTGCCTTCATATTTTGTTAAATTCGCAATTGCTTTCCCTAAAGTTGATTTACCTGAACCAGATTCGCCTACTAAACCGATTGTTGTATTTTCATATATGTTTAATGAGGTATCTTTTACTGCATGAAACTTATTCTTCTTAAATGGATTAATACCTGGCATGTCATAAAAAACATCTAAGCTCTTTATTTCAATTAAAGGATTTTTTTGCTGATTGATATCAGTTTTTGGTTGAGGCTCAGCGCTGAGTAACTTTTGCGTATAGGTGTGTTGAGGATTTTCAAAAACATTAGAGGTGTCTCCACTTTCTACTATGTTTCCATTTTGCATGACACAAACCTGATCAGAGAATTCTTTAACTAATCCAAGATCATGAGTTATAAAAAGTATTGACATTCCGAGCTCCCTTTTTAATTTTGACATTAAATCTAAAATTTGAGCTTGAATGGTTACATCCAATGCAGTTGTAGGCTCGTCTGCAATTAATAATTTAGGTTTATTGACTAAAGCCATTGCAATCATTATTCTTTGACGCTGACCACCAGATAACTCATGTGGATATGAATTGAACCTCCTTTCCACATCATCAATTTCTACTAGTTTCATTAAGTCTATTGCTTCAGATTTTGCTTCTTTTTTTGAGAAATCTGAGTGAAGTAAGACTGATTCTGTTATTTGATCTCCAACTCTATGATATGGATTTAATGAAGTCATCGGCTCTTGAAATACCATTGAAATAATATTTCCCCTTAATGATAGTAATTCTTTTTTTGTAGCATTAATAATTTCATTAGAATCAAATTTAATTGATGATTGACTTGAATATGATGATTGAGGGGATGGAAGTAGCTGCATAATTGACATTGCTGTAACTGATTTTCCTGAACCCGACTCACCAACTAAGGCTAAAGTTTTATTTTGTTCTATGTCAAAGCTAATATCATCGACTGCTCGAAATACACCATCTCTAATTTTAAAATCAATGCTTAAATTTCTTACTTCTACTATGTTATTCATAATATTTCTTTATAGGCTGATAAAAAATCATTTACTGCTTTCTTTGCAGACTTCAATCTTGTCATGGAAGCAAATCCATGAAATAAAGATGGATAATGTAATTGTTTCACATAAGTGCCATTTTGATGAAGTAAAAAGGCATATTTTTCTCCTTCATCAGACAATGGATCAAATCCAGCAGTAATAATAATAGTTTTAGGAAGTTTTTTCTTTGAATCAAAAAGCATAAGATTGAATGTACTTAAATTGTCATCTTTATCCGAGCCTCTAAATTTATCCCAAAACCATTCCATAGCATTTTTAGTTAATAAATAACCTTCTTTAAATAATTCAGTAGATTCTGAATCACAATTTGGGTCACACATAGGATATATTAAAAACTGGCTATGAACATTTTCTCTATTTTCATTAGCAAGAGTATTTGTAACAGAAGCTGCAAGATGGGCTCCTGCACTATCACCGCATAAACTAATATTATTTATCTCAATATCATTTTGAATTAGCCAATCAATTGAATAAAGAGCTTCGTTCAAGGCATCTGGAAATTTATTTTCTGGAGACAAGCTATATTCTAAAGAATATATCTTTGTTCTCAGCTTTTCTGAAAAATACGCAACTGTTGGGTCATGAGTATCAACTGAATTTAATACATACCCTCCTCCGTGGAAGTACAGAATTACATTCTCATTATCAGTTTTATAAGGAATATATTCTCTGATTAAAAGACTCTTATCTTTATCAATTAAATGATCAATTGTTTTTACTTTCTTTTTGGTTGCACTTGCCATCCTTATATTTTTTCTTCTCTCATTAATTAAATCCCTCACTTTAGGAATTTCATTATCTTCTATTAAATGCAAATCAAACTTTGGCATCAAAGCAAAGAGAAATTTTGATTGAGCATCAAAAATATATTCTCTTTTTATGTCTTTATTTAATTTATAGACAATATTAATAATCCAGACTGGAATTATAAAAAATAAATTTATAAAGAAATTTCTTATCATGTAATACTAATTATAAAGAAAACTTTAGCTTCACTTTGTAATTTGTGAAGTTTATCCTAGTTATTAATGAAAAAAATATTATTTATCATCTCTATGATTTCATTTTTAGTTCTTGCAACCGAAGATAAATCTTCATTTTTAAATCTTTTGGAAGATAATGAGGTTAGGCCAGCTGAAGAAGTTTTCATATTTTCATATCTTGCTAAAGATTCTAAATTACATTTAAATTGGGAAATTAAGGAAAATTATTACTTATATTTAAATTCGATTCTAATTAAGCGCGGTGAGGATAGTCTCGAGTATAAAATTATTGAAACAAATATTATTGACCATGAAGATGAATTCTTTGGGAAAACAAAAATAATTAGAAATTCATTAAATATTTCTGTTAATAATGAAATTAAAGATGTGCGGATTAAGGTTTTTTATCAAGGTTGTGCTGATAAAGGATTTTGCTACCCAATACAAAGTAAAGACTTGAAATAAATTCTGTTAAAATCTGTTAAATGAAAATATTAGTACTCAACGGACCAAATTTAAATATGCTTGGAGTGCGTGAAGAGGATATCTATGGCTCTGAAACTCTAAAGGATATTGAAATTAAACTTCTTGAAATTGCAAAAGAATCAAACTGTACAATTAATTTTTATCAAAGCAATGCAGAACATGAGCTAATCAATTCTATTCATCAAGCTTTCAAAGATAATACTGATGCAATAATTTTTAATCCTGCTGGATATACTCATACTAGCGTTGCTTTAAGAGATGCAATTTTAGCTGTGCAAATACCTTTTTTTGAGGTTCATATATCAGATATAGACTCAAGAGAGGACTTTAGAAAAAAATCTTTTTTTAGCGACATAGCTAAAAAAGTTTTTAGTGGTCATGGTACTGAAGGTTACACTCTTGCATTAAAAGAAGCGCTTAAGATTAATAGGTAAATATATGGATATTAGAAAAATAAAAACACTAATAGAAATGCTTGAGAATTCAAATCTAAATGAAATTGAGGTTAGCCAGGGAGACGAGTCAGTAAGAATTTCAAAAGGCAATGATAAAGTTGATATTGAAAGAACAAATCATAATCAAGTAACAGATAATAAAGTCAATGAAGTAAAATGAGACAAAAGATCTCTAACAAAACATTCTATTATTAAATAATGAGTTCAGCCTACAAGCACAAATCTATTGAAGAAGCCATTCAAAAGAGATGGCATAAAGAAGAGAGATATGTCTCAAAAGTTGATGATAGAGAAAAATATTATTGCTTGTCGATGTTTCCCTATCCATCAGGAAAGCTTCATATGGGACATGTTAGAAATTACACAATTGGAGACGTAATTTCTAGATACAAAAGAATGCAAAATTTTAATGTTTTTCAACCAATGGGGTGGGATGCATTCGGATTACCAGCAGAAAATGCAGCTATAGCAAATAAAGTAAGTCCTTCAGATTGGACAAGCCAAAATATTGAAAATATGAAAACTCAACTTAAGTCATTGGGTTTCAGTTATGACTGGTCTAAAGAGTTAAGAACATGTGACTCAAATTATTACAAATGGGAGCAATTAATTTTCAAGAAATTTTATGATGCTGGTTTGGTATATAGAAAAAAATCTTTAGTTAATTGGGATCCTGTTGATGAAACAGTATTAGCCAATGAACAAGTTATTGATGGAAAGGGTTGGCGTTCAGGAGCTCAAATTGAATTAAAAGAAATTGATCAATGGTTTATAAAAATTACTGATTATGCTGAAGAGCTTCTTGATTCTCTAGATAATCTAGACTGGCCAGAAAATGTTAAGTTAATGCAAAAAAATTGGATTGGTAAGTCTTATGGCGCTGAAATAAAATACAAGATAGATGGACAAGATAAATACCTAACAACATTTTCAACTAGGCCCGATACTATTTTTGGGGTATCGTTTCTAGCAATTTCACCTAATCATTCTTTGTCAATAGAGTTATCAGAAAACGATAAAAATATTTCAGAATTTCTAGAAAAATGTAAAGAAGCAAAGGCTGCAGAAGCAGATATTGCAAAAGCTGAAAAACTTGGTATTGATACAAATATTAAGGTTGTGCATCCTTTAACTGACAAAAAAATTCCTGTATGGATTGGAAATTTTGTTTTACTCGACTATGGAACTGGTGTTGTTATGGGTGTTCCTGGGCATGATACAAGAGACTATGAATTTGCCTCAAAATATGGTCTTGAAATCAATCAGGTTATAGAAACAGATTCAACTGAATTACCAATCATTGACAAAGGTGTGTTAGTAAACTCAGGTAAATTTGATGGCATGTCTTCTGAAGAAGCTTCACAAAAAATTATAAAAGAATTAATAGAATTAGATAAGGGGAAAGAGTTAATTCAATTCAGATTACGGGATTGGGGAGTAAGCAGACAGAGATATTGGGGTTGCCCTATACCAGTAATTTATGAAGAAAGTTTGCCCAAAATGGTCAATGATAAAGATATTCCTGTTGAACTTCCAAAATTAACTAGGAATTCTTTACCAACACCACTTAATCAAAATGAAGATTTTATAAATATAGGGAATAATCTATTTAGAGAAAGCGATACTTTTGATACTTTTATGGACTCATCGTGGTACTACGCAAGATTTACTTCAGCAGATAATGATAATGAAATCTTTGATGAAAATACCAACTATTGGTTACCTGTAGATTTATATATTGGAGGTATTGAACATGCAATCCTTCATTTACTCTATTCAAGATTCTTTCATAAAGCATTAAGAGATATAGGTCTTCTAGACGGAGATGAGCCTTTTAAGCGATTGCTTACACAAGGCATGGTTCTAAAAGATGGGGCAAAAATGTCTAAATCAAAGGGCAATACTGTTGACCCACAACCTTACATTGAGAAATATGGAGCCGATACAGTAAGGCTATACATGATGTTTACTTCTCCCCCAGAACAAAGTCTTGAATGGAGTGAATCTTCAGTTGAGGGTGCTGCAAGATTTCTAAAAAAACTTTGGAATCTAGTAAATGATAGACAAAATATAGAACTAAATAATAAATTTGACTTTAGCAAGGATGAGCTTGAGCTAAGAAGAAAGTCTCATTCTACATTGAAGAAAGTTGAACATGACTATGAAGTTAGATTTTCTTTTAATACTGCAATCGCTGCAATCATGGAGCTACTAAACTCAATTCCTGAAAGCTATAAAGAAGAAAAAGCAACCGATTCTCAAAAATTTTGTTTAAATGAAGTAATAGTCTTTTCATTAAAAATGCTATCTCCAATAGCGCCTCATATCTGTGAACATCTTTGGAATAATTTTCAAACAAATGAATCATGTATTGAATCTTCTTGGCCAAAATTTGATGAAGATATAATTGAATCTGAAGAATTTGAATTAATAATTCAAGTTAACGGCAAGGTGAGAGGCAAAATTAATATAGATAAGAATTTAGAAGAGGAAGAAATTAAAAATATTGCCCTTGAAGTAGATAACGTAAGTAACAACATTGGTGAGAATCAAATTAAAAAAGTTATTTATGTAAAAGATAAATTAATTAATTTTGTGATTTAAATACATTTCTGTTCGCTAAACATTTAATATATCCATAAATATGATTTATAAAAAAGAATTACTTTTAGTATTGGTATGTTTTGTTATTTCTTCATGCAACATTAACGAATATAAACAACTTAAAATTGATAATGGAAAGTATTACTTCACATATAACCAAGATATACCTTTTTCATTACAAGAAAAAATTAACTCTATGATTGGTCAAAGTTCTTATAGTGATAATAGTAAAAAGTCTGAAATACATATTATTAAATATGAATTAAGAGCATATGACATATATTCCGGTTCTGCACTTCGAGCCTTAGAGAAAGAAATAAAAGCAACTATAAGCTTTAATGTAAAGTCTGGTAATTCAATGAATATGGATCATTCAATGCATATGGATCATTCAATGGATAAAATAAGTGTAAGCATTATGAAAAGATTTAGTGCGATTGAATTGAATCCACTGGCTGAAAATGAAATGACGAAATTTATGGAAAATGAAGCCTTAAATGACCTAATAGATCAATTAATGATAGAGGTAAGTTTAATTGATTTGTGAGGCAACATCTTTAGTTAAATATATCAATAAGTCCTCCAATATTTTTTTTGTATTTGGATCTGAAGTTATTTTAAGAAATAACTCAGTGGATGATATTAATAAATGTTTTAAAGATATGGGTTTTACAGAAAAAAAAATAATAACTGAAAATGACTTCGGTAACATTGAAAAGATTATTCATGAGAATGCTGGAGGTTCATTATTTGGATCTCAAACAATTATTGAAATAATTCATAATGGTGGAAAAATTCCTAAAGAAATCCTAAACATATTTGAAATAAAAAATATAAATCAATTAAAAAACATTGTAATAATAATTAGGTCGGCTATAGAAAAAATCAATAAGAATACTAAATGGGTTAAAAAAGTAGATAGTCTCGCATTAATGGTGCAGTGCAATAAGCTTAAATCATTTGAAGAAATATCTTGGATAAAGAATCAATTAAAGTTTATGAATGATAAAGATGCTAAAGAATATACAAATAGAATCAAAGATGTATATTCAGGAAATTTAGTTGCTCAACAAAATGAAGTCAATATATTAAAACTAATATATTCTGAGGATAGTGATAGGGAAAAACTACATCATGATAGTGCTGAATTTCTTCCATATGATTTAGAGGATAAAATTATTGAACTTGATACGAATTATGCTCTAAGAATTTTAAAATCAATTAAAAAGAATGATGAGCATTATGGGCCTTTGTTAGTATGGATAATGGGAAAAATCATTAATATCTCTGTGGGTTCTCATCAAGATAAGATTAGTTTAGAAAAAGCTGGAATATGGAGAAATAAAATTCCACATTATCTAAATTTTATTAAAAGTAATCCTTTAAAGAAAATGATTCCTCTTCAAAAAAGGATATATGAGCTTGATATGGCATCAAAAGGTCTTGGAGGCATTACAAAAGATCAATTTTGGCAAGAACTTGATAATATGATTATTGATTTAACATCTACGTAAAAAAATTTTTTACAAATAATTCCTCGCACTTCTTAAATAAATGATGATCTACTTGAATGTTGGTTTTTTTATCAATAACGTCTATCACTTGAGCCAGCCCTTTAGTAGAGCTAGTAAGCCATATAGATTTAGCGCCAGTTAAATCATCTATAGTATATTCTCCTTCTTCAATTCTAATATCTGATTCTTTTAATTTTTCAATAAGAAGGTCTCTAGTTATTCCGGGTAAGATATTATTAGAAAGGCTTGGAGTAAAAACACATTCATCATTTGCAAAAAATACATTTGAAGCGCCTCCTTCAGTAATAATATTTTTCTTATGCATAATTACTTCATCGCATCCTTTATTCTTTGCATTATTCATGCTCATGACATTCCCAAGCAATGATGTAGATTTAATATCACACCTTTGCCACCTAAGATCTTCACATAACATTACTCTTAGGGATTGAGAACTAAAAGTATGTGAAACCACATATCCAAAAGTTTCAATTGAAATATCTTGATCAAACATATGTGATCTTAAATTATCTATTCCTCTTGAGATTTGATAATAAACATATCCATTTTTTAAATTGCTTTTTTTGATAAGCTCATTTATTTCAATACTTATGCTTTTGATATCTACTTGAAATGAAAGAGCATTACAGCTCTTTTCTAAGCGCAAAATATGTTTATCAAATGCGATCGTACTTGAATTACAAAATGGAATTACTTCATAGACACTATCTGAAAATGTATATGCCCTGCTTAGGGGGGAAATTTTGATGTTATTTAGAGAATCAAATCTGCCATTATAAACAGCATGAATATTTTCCATCTATGCAATTCCAAATAGGCTCATTATCCAAAGAACGAGCCTTGACCAAAGTCTTCCAAAGAAACCTTTTGCATCAACATCATTTAATGCAACAAGGTCTGCAGTCAAGATAATCTCTTCATTGCTTATCAATTCTAGTGTCCCTAATTTTTGGCCTTTGGTGATCGGTGCTTGAATATTATTTTTAGCATTATAATTAACTTTTATTCCTTTAAAGTTAGTTCTAGGGAGAGTAATTGAAATATCTTCTTCCACACCTAAACTTAGATTATCAATTTTACCGCCCCATACTTTTACAGTTGTATATTCTTTATTTGCGTCAAAATATTTTTGAGTTGCATAAAATCTAAACCCATACTCCAGCAGTCTTTGTGTATCAGAAAAGCTATTGTTTGCAGAATCGCTACCAGCAACAACAGTTATTAATCGCATATTACTTCGTTTTGCAGACCCAATTAAACAATATCCTGCAGAAGATGTATGTCCTGTTTTTACTCCATCAGCTGTCTCATCTCTCCACAAAAGCTTATTTCTATTGTATTTATTCCCTGTAATACCACCGTATTCAAATTCTTTTTCTTTAAATAAAGCATATATATCCGGAAATTTTGTAATGAAATTACTAGTAAGAATTGCTAGATCTTTTGCAGATGTTAAATGTTGATCACTTGGTAAACCGGTTGAATTTGTAAAATTAGTATTACTCATACCTAATGATCCAGCATATGAGTTCATTAAATCTACAAATCCATCCTCTGTGCCTCCAATATATTCTGCAATTGCTACAGCAGCATCATTTCCTGATTGAATGATTATGCCTTTTAATAAATCTAAGATGCTCACTCTTTTGCCAACCTCTATGAACATTTTTGATCCGCCCATTTTCCATGCCTTCTCACTTATTAAGACTTTATCATCTATACTAATTAGATCATTCTTGATCTGATCAGCAACTACATATGCTGTCATAACTTTTGTCATACTAGCTGGTTCAACAAGTCCATCTGAGTTTGATTCTGCAATAACAGTGTTGGTATTAGGTTCTATTAACATATAGCTCTTAAGGTTTAACTCTGGAGCATTTGGAACAAAACTCTGACTAAGTAATAGGTTTGATGATAATAATGTAAGTAATATGATAATTTTCATTTTTTAAACTCTTCTGCTAAATAATAAATTGCCATTGCATAGAAATGACTTCTATTATATTTAGTAATGGCAACAAAATTGTCATCACCAATAAAATAATTTTCTTCACCACCCTCATTAAAACTCAAAGGAATAAATTTTGAAAGTGAATCATCAGGTTTATATACTTCCCTCACATTATTTGGGAAGGATTTTGTTACAATTTTTCCATTCTTTTTCCAGCCATGTACTTTGAGATAATTTGCAATACTGCCAATAGCGTCATCAACTGAATTAAATAGATCAATGTCATCATCTCCATCAAAATCAACAGCATATGCTCTGTAACTTGAAGAAATAAACTGTCCATAACCCATAGCCCCAGCATAAGAACCCTTTATTGAGTATATGTCTAAATTATTTTCTCTTGTGAGCAAGAAAAATTTAATTAGTTCATCTTTAAAGAATACTGATCTTCTTGGGTAATCAAGTCCTAGTGTTGTAAGGCTATCAATCACTCGATAACTACCCATAATTTTTCCGTATCTAGTCTCAACCCCAAGTATTGAAACAATTATTTCTTTTGGAACTCCAAATTCTTTTTCTGCTCTATTTAAAGTATCAATATTTTGTTTGATAAATTTTTTTCCATTTTTTATTCTTTTGTCTTCAATGAATAGCTTTTTATACCTTTCCCATGTCCATGTAAACTCTGCTGGTTTGGAAATAGAGTCTATTATTTTTTGTTGTTTAGTGGCATTTTTGAAAACTTCTTCAACATATGATTTTTTAAATCCATGTATTTCAACTAATTCATCAATGATTTTTTTTGAATCAGGATGATTAAAATAATCTGCATATATCGCTGATGATAATAAAAGATATGTAAAAAATATAAGTTTCATTTTTGCATTAATTTTTTATGAGTTGCCATAGAAATTATAATTCCAAAAGCTAAATAGAATGATAGCAAAGATGAACCTCCTTTACTTATAAATGGTAATGGCATTCCTACAACTGGAATTATACCAATCACCATTGCAAGATTTATAAAAATTGTAGAAAGGAATAATAAACTTAAACCTCCTACGGTTAATCTGCAAAATCTATCTCTTGCATTCAACGCTAAATATAGACATCTTAATAAAATAAAAAAAAATATAGATAGCAAGATACATACTCCTATAAACCCAAACTCTTCAGCAATTACTGAAAATATAAAATCTGTTTCGGTTTCTGGAAGAAAGTCTAAGTGAGCCTGAGATCCCATTTGATAACCCTTGCCTTGTATTCCTCCAGAACCAATGGCTATCTTAGACTGTGTTATATTCCATCCTGAGCCAAATGGATCAGCTGTGGGATCTAATAAAGTTAAAATTCTTTGTCTTTGGAAAGGCTCTAAGAAATTATTCCATATAAAGGGTAATGATAAGATAAATATACCAAAAGAAACTCCAATAAATCTCCAACTTAAGCCTGCCAAAAACAATACATATAATCCAGCAATTAATATTACTAAACTTGTACCTAAATCTGGCTGAATTCTTACAAAATTTGCTACTACAATTATAAGAGCCAAAGTTATAAAAGTATTTAATAGACTTATAGGCAGAGTCTTATCATATAGATATGCTGCTAAAAAAACTGGTAAAGCAATTTTGATGATTTCAGATGGCTGTAAAGTAAAGAATCCAAGATCGAGCCATCTTGTTGCGCCATTAACTTCTTTACCAACAAAAAGAGTCAAAAGTATCAAAATAATTGAGAAGATTAAAAAAATCAACGAATTATTCTTGTAAAAATCTGGATCAGGTTGACTGACTATAAACATTAAAATTAATCCAAATATTACGAAGAATGATTGTTTTATTACTGTTGTTGCATTGCCATCGGATGCGCTGTATAAAAAAACTAGGCCCATTAAAGAAAGTATTGTTATTGAAATAAATAAATAATGATCAAAATAAATTCCTGATTTAAGAGAGTCAATTATCTTTTTCATTCTTTTATCAAACTATTTAGTACAGCTATTGCTACTGGTCCTGCTACAGAGCCTCCACTTTCACCATTTTCAATTACAACACTAACAGCATACTTGGGATTAGGCATTGGCCCAAAAGCAATAATAATTGCATGGTCTCTATTGCCCTCAATTTCTCGAATAATTTTATAATCTTCTTTTGTTTCTGTACTTACAAGTTCTACAGTGCCGGACTTAGCAGCAATAATATACTCTTTTAGGTTCTTTAATCTACCAGCAGTGCCTTTAGGATCTTCAATAACTCCAATCATGCTTTCATGAATTTTTTTCCAATCAACATCATTAATATTATTAGTTATGAAATTATTTCTTATCACATCTTTATTATTTTGAACAAAAGAAAAATTATTTAAGCTTCCTTTGTTTGCAAGAAATGAAGAGTAATAAGCTAACTGAAGTGGAGTTGCGCTCAGGTAGCCTTGGCCAACACCTAAGTTAACAGTATCACCTTTAAACCATCCAAAATTGTGTGTGTTCATTTTCCAAGTAGGACTAGGTAAGAGGCCTTTATCAGGATAAAAACAATCAAGACAAATATTTTTTCCAAAACCAAAATTTGATAGATATTCAATCAATTCGCTAACTTCTGTTTGATATGCTAGTGAGAAAAAAAATGTATTTGAGCTCTCAATAATTGCATCTTGAAGATTTATGATGCCATGACCATCCTTTCTCCAACCTCTGTAAATTCTTCCATCTTCAGGAAGTACAAAAAAACCAATATCATCAATTGTATATTGCCAATCGATGAGATCTTTCTCCAAGCCAAAGAGCCCTATAGCAGGTTTTATAGTTGATGCTGGCGAATATCTACCTTGACCAGCCCTATCAAAAAAAGGTTTGTCATTATCATTAAGTAATTTGTTAAATTCATTTTGCGATAGTCCATTGGTTATATCGTTTACTGAAAAAGAGGGTGAACTAACATAACTTAATATTGCTCCATTCTCTAAATTAACTGCAACAACAGCGCCTCTTCTATTATTCAACTCATTGTATGCTACTTGTTGAGCTTTTAAATCTAGAGATGTATATATGTCTTTTCCGTCAATTGAATCTATGGTTTCCTTTTCTTCCAAAAATCTTCCATTTGCATCCACTTCATAAATTCTTTTGCCAAAGAAACCTCGCAATTGTTTATCATAAATATTCTCGAGGCCTGTCTTTCCTTTCAAATATCCATTTGAGTACTTAAATATTGTTTCTCTTGGTTTTAAATCTTGAGAAGATAAAATATCCTGAAGACCTTCTTCATTAATAGATCCAACATAGCCCACTGAATGAGAAAATAAATATGGATACATATTTTCTCTAGAATATCTCTCAGCTATAAATAAATTTGGGTACCTATACTTTCTAACTTCAAATTTTGCAATTTCTTCATTTGTAAGATTTGTTTTTAAAATCAATTCTCTGTTTAGTTTCTTTTTTAATGAAAAATTATCTTGCGCATTCTTAATTTCTAAGTCGGATAAATCTATAATTTTCTTTATATCTGATAAAGTGCTATTAAGGTCATAAATAGCAGAAGGATTAATGATAAGATTATAACTAGGTACATTATTGACAATTATTTCACCATTTCTGTCGTATATAATTCCTCTTCTTGGTTGAATTAAAACCTCTCTGGTCTTGTTTTTTAAAGAGGCAATTTCATAATCAGTGAAGCTTGAAACTTGCAAAGAAAAAGTTTTATATATGAGATATAAAAAAAGGCATGCAAAGAAAATATAAACAAAAATTAGTCTATTAAAAAAATTTTTCTTTTCTGAGAATCTTTCGTTTATATCAATCATTTGTGGTAAGGCATATTACTTATTATTGTATGAGCTCTGAAAATTTGTTCCACTAAAATCAGTCTGAATAATCTATGTGGAAAAGTTAGTAAGGATGCAGAAAAAATTTTATCAGCCTTGCTCTTTATCTCTTGAGATAGTCCAAAGGAGCCCCCTATTATAAATGAAATTGTCTTATTCATTTCTTGGCAACTTTTTAATAAACAACTAAATTCACCGCTATCAGTTAGTTCTCCCATTGAATCACATGCTACTACAAATTCATCTTCTAAGATTTTAGAAATTAATAACTCTGACTCTTTTTTGATAACTTCTTTTTTAGAGTATTTAGGGTTTTGTTGACTTTTTAAGTTAATGAAATCAATTTTAAAATTTTTCGGCAATTGTTTCTTGTAATGTTGTATGCTTTCAGATTCCCAGGAATTTAGTTTGTTACCAATACTAATTATCTTAATAAGCATTAATTATTTTCTTTGAGAAGAGTCCTTGCTCCCCATAATCCTTCAAGGTCATAAAAATCTCTTTGCTCCTGTATCATGATATTTACAATCACATAACCACAATCTACTAAGATCCATCCAGATTCGATCTCTCCTTCAACTCCTAAAATATTGTATTTATTTGATTTAAGACAATCTACTAACTTTTCTGATACTGAGGTTGCATGACGATTAGAAGATGCGGTAGCTATTACTATTTCATCTGCAAAAGAAGAAATATTTTTTACATCTAGAGTTAATAAATTTTCTACCTTACTGTCTGCAAGACTTTTGTTACAAATTTGTGAAAGACTTTTTTTAGGCAAAATTAAGTTAAAGTTTTAAATCGAATAGTATTTTTTTATTTAAATTTAGTAATTGATATACTAAATGAAAACAGTTAAAAAAGGTAAGGAATTTTTGGAAAATAATCTGATCGATCAAATAAGCGGAATAATTTTAAACTATAAAAATTTTATTCTCTGGCTTGGATCGATATCATTTTTAGTCTTCATATTTAGTTTGATTAGTATTAAATGGTTGGTTGCGCTCATACCAAGTGATTATTTTATTGAGGATAAAAGAAATAAATATCAATCTAGTTATCCTTTAACTTGGTTAATATCCATTATCATCAAAAATATAGTTGGTTATATTCTTATAATTGGAGGCATTTTAATGCTGGTTCTTCCAGGTCAAGGCTTATTTACCATCATCATAGGGTTAATGTTAAGCAATTATCCTGGAAAATATTTTATTGAAAGAAAATTTATTGCAATACCAAGTGTGCTAAAGACAATAAATTGGCTTAGAAAAAAATCAAATAAGCCTCCGCTAGAGGTTTAAGTCTCAATTTGACGAAATTTCTTCAATATATTTTGAGAGAATCGTAAATCTTTGTGACGCATCAAATGCCTCCAACAAGCTTTGTTTATGAGACCATGGAATAGGAATTAATCCTGCAAGATGATATGCGACCGAATCAGCAGAGTTGAAGTCAACTTCAATAGGCATATCAATTATTCTTGGATGCTTTACTAACTGATTTAGAATATTAGTTATTTCTGGAAACTCTGCTAACAAAGCTTGGTCATCAACCTCAGGATCAACTAAGGGATTTATTTCTGCTATATGAAGACCGTCTTGAAGTTGAGTTAAATCTTTAATTGACACCTTATTTATTGACTTAACTGTTATGCCAAGCAATCCATTAGGGAGATTATTAAAATCAATTATTTCTACATAAGAGCCTTTCTTAGATATTTCATAGTCATCATTTTTTAGAGCTTGCTTTTGGAAAACTATTACAAATCCTTGATCTTTTTCCATGCATTCTTTGACCATATTTACATACCTAGGTTCGAAAATTTGTAAATGCTGAATTGTCCCAGGCAATGCAACCAAACCAAGTGGGAAAACTGGTAAATTATTTTTTTTCAAGGTGCTTCACTATAGGTTTAATAAATTTTTGACTGTCTTTGTTAGTCATAATCAAAATAATATCATATTCAAAAATAATTTCTTTTAAGTGTTTAATAAGACTTTTATCCGAATCAAAAACATTTCCATATTTATATTTTTTATTAGGATCAAGTAGTAGGGTCTCATCAAGCAATTCAAATGAGTTGACCAAATTTTCTTTATGATAACCTGAAGACATTGTGTTAGATCCAAGCTCTACAATACCCAATATTTTTTTACTTGGAAATTTATTTTTAATAGCCCTGCAAGAAAGCTTAATGGCTGTTGGATGATGAGCAAAATCATCATATATGCAAATATTTGATGACTCGATAATAAAATCCATTCTTCTTTTAACACCTTTGAATTTTTTTAAGGAATTTATAGAAGCATTAATACTAACGCCTTCAATTTGAGCTGCTAAAATTGCAGACACATAATTTCTGAAATTATGTTCGCCTATTAGAGGAAGTTCCTCTAAAGAAAATTCGTCATTATCAATTTTAAGACTCTTGGATTCAAAATCTATTTTTATATCACCAGAATCTATTGCTATTTTTTTGCACCAAGATTCTCTATTAAGAACTTCTGAAGTATTAACGTCATTGTTAAAGAAAATGATATTTCCAGATGTTGGAATGATCTTAATTAAGTGATGGAATTGTCTTTTTATGTCTTCAAGATCATTAAAAATATCAGCATGATCAAATTCAATGTTATTTATTATTAAATTTGATGGTGAGTAGTGAATAAATTTTGATCGTTTGTCAAAAAATGCAGAGTCGTATTCATCTGCCTCTATAACAAATATAGGATCAGTTCCAAGCTTTGCAGGGTTTTCGAAGCCTTCAGATATACCTCCAATAAGATATCCTACATCCTTTCCTTGATCTAAAAATACATGGGCGAGCATATACGAAGTTGTAGTTTTTCCGTGAGTACCAGATATTGCAAAAACATTTCTGCCTTTTAATTCTTTTCCTAGTATTTCAGGTCCAGAAATAAAGGGAAGATTCTTATCAAGAATTTCTTCAACACACTCGTTTCCTCTTGATAATGCATTTCCTATAACATATAGATCAGCATCAGGGAGTGTTTCTCTTTTGTAACCTTGAATTGTTTTAATTCCTATATCATCTATATATTCAGACATTGGAGGATAGAATTGTATGTCAGCTCCAGATACTTGATGGCCTGATTCCTTAAGTATTTGTGCCAAACCAGCCATAAAGGTTCCGCAAATCCCTAGGATATGTATTCTCATATTAGTTATAATACGTCACTAGAATTTTATTCAAAGCTTAAGCGGAGAAATAATGAAAAAAAATGCATTTTATGCCCAATCTGGCGGGGTGACATCAGTAATAAATGCAACCGCTGCTGCGTTAATTCTTGAATCAAAAAAGTATCAATCAAAGATTGGAAAAGTTTACGCTGGCAAAAATGGTATCCTTGGCGCACTTAAAGAAGAATTATTTGATACTTCAAAAGAGACTTTAGCAACAATTAAATCATTAAAAACAACTCCGGGAGGAGCTTTTGGTTCATGCAGAATAAAACTCAAAAGTTTTGAAGAAAATAAAAAGGAGTACATAAGACTAGTAGAGGTCTTCAAAGCACATAATATTGGTTACTTCTTTTATAATGGAGGTAATGACTCTGCTGACACAGCATTTAAAGTTTCAC
This sequence comes from uncultured SAR86 cluster bacterium, assembly GCA_902560315.1. Lineage (GTDB taxonomy): Bacteria > Pseudomonadota > Gammaproteobacteria > Magnimaribacterales > D2472 > SAR86A. Next base: position 97,916 of record CACELG010000001.1, read on the forward strand.
AAATAAGTCAAAATCTTGGTTATCCAATAAGCTGTATCGCTATTCCAAAGACTGTTGATAATGATCTTGTCGTAACAGATTGTTGTCCTGGCTTTGGATCGGCCGCAAAATATATTGCTACTTCAACTTTAGAGGCCTCTTTAGATGTTGCTTCTATGTCAGAAACATCTACAAAAGTATTTATTTTGGAAGTTATGGGTAGGCATGCTGGTTGGATGGCGGCATCTTCAGCCCTAGCTAGAGTTTCAAAAGACGATGCCCCTCACATTATTTTACTTCCTGAAGTAACTTTTAATGAAAAAAAATTTTTATCAAAAGTAAATAATATAGTTAAATCAAAAGGCTATTGCGTCATTGTAACCTCAGAAGGTGTTAAAAATAGTAAGGGAAAATTTTTGACTGAATCTAATACAAAAGATGCTTTTGGTCATGTTCAGCTTGGTGGAGTTGCGCCATACCTTGCAAATTTAATATCTAAAAAATTAAAATTAAAAAATCACTGGGCTGTTTCAGACTATCTTCAAAGAAGTGCTAGACATATTGCTTCTAAAACAGATTTACTTCATGCAGAAGCCGTTGGAATTAATGCTGTTAGATATGCTATAAAAGGTATGAATGGTGTTATGCCAGTCATCGTAAGAGGTAAAGGTAAGAAATATACCTGGAAAATTAAGCCAGCTCCTTTATCTAAAATTGCTAATCTTGAAAAGAAGTTACCTAAATCATATATTTCTAAAGATGGCTTTGATGTAAATTCAAAGGCTATTGAATATCTTAGTCCTTTAATAAAGGGCGAAGCTTATCCAAGATTTAAGAATGGAATTCCTAGTATTAAAAAACTTAAGTTAATTCAGGTAAAAAAGAAATTGCCAAGCTGGAAAGCATAACTATATTCTATTTAGATCTTCAATAATTTTAGTCACTGAATCTTTTAATAAGATCTTATCATCTTCGTTAAGAAAATCCCCAACAAATACATCCTTACCCTTAGATCTAAAACTCAACCTCAAAGTTTTATCTTTATCCCTTTTTATTTGAAAAGATGTAAAAGTTCTAAATTCTTCCCATAAATATTCTGCTTTATTAATACCTTTTTCAATCTTTACAATCTCTTGAGAAATGTAAATCTTTTCTTTTTTACTACTCCATCTAAAACTTAAATAAAATGCAATAAATAAAATCATTAGCTCAATACCGGCAAATGGAAGTATTAATGCTGCTCCAAAGAAATAAAATATTGTTGCAATTCCTCCACAAACAAAAGTGATGCTTGCTAGAAAAATAATTCTATAAACCCCAACTAATGAGCTGTTAGGACTCAATGAGATTATATAATTTGAATCGTCTAATCTATCAACTGCAACCAATATATAAATCCTTACTTATTTTATTTAGAGTTATCTTTTGAGGGTTTTGCTTCTTCTATTAATCTTTCAATATTAATTAGCTTACCGACTTTCTTTCCTCGTTTAGCTCTACTGAGAATATATTCAGACCAATCTTTTGGTTTTAAGGTTACTGATCTTTTCCCAACCTCTATTCTTAAAGAGCTTTCATCAGCAAGAAGTTGTGCATGAGCCATGAACTCTTCTCCGTTAGATAACCTATCTTTAGGTATATTGATTATTTTATTGCCCTTTCCTTTCCCTAAAATTGGAAGCTCATCAATTTTAAAAATTAACAATTTACCTATATTAGATACTGAAGCTATATGAGTATGATTTGCTTTGACTGGAATAGCCTTGAGCATCTTTGCATGATCAGGTAATTTCATAAATGCCCTACCGGTTTTCTTATTTGAGATCATATTTTGATACTCAGAGATATAACCATATCCTGCAGTATTCATTATTAAAAATTTATCTCCTTCCTTGCCAATAACTGAGGAAATAAACTGAACTCCAGAATCCGCATTCAGTCTGCCAGTAATTGGTTCCCCCATTCCTCTTGCTGATGGAAGTGTATGACTAGCAATTGAGTAAGCTTTTCCATTTGAATCTATGAAGACTGCTAATTGATTGCTTTTGCCTCTAGCAAAATCTTGTAATGAATCTTCCCCCCTGAAGGACAATGTTTGTGGATCAATTTCATGACCTTTTGCACTTCTAATCCATCCTGCTTTAGACAACACGATCGTCACAGGCTCTGTAACGATAGTCTCTTCTTCAGAGAAGACTTTTGCATCAGTAGAATCAATAATTGGTGACTTCCTATCCTCACCAAAGGAATCTTTTAATTCATTTAATTCATTCTTGATTAGTGTTTTTAATCTAGACTTAGATTTTAGTATTTTCTCAATTTCATTTTCTTCATTTACTAATTCGTTCCTTTCATTTTCTAATTTTAATTGCTCTAGTTTTGCAAGCTGTCTAAGTTTTATCTCTAAAATGGCATTTGCTTGGATCTCAGATAATTTAAAAACCTTGATAAGTTCTTTTTTAGGTTCATCAGATTTGCGAATAATTTTTATTACTTTATCCAAGTCAATAAATATGGTTAATAAGCCTTCAAGTATATGAAGCCTGTCATTAACTTGATCTAATCGATGTTCTAACTTTCTTTTAACAGTATCTTTTCTGAATGTTAACCATTCTTTTAACAAATCTACGAGCGAAAATACTTTAGGCCCACCTTTCAAAGAAATCAGATTCATATTCATCCTATAAGTTTTTTGAAGGTCAGTAGATGCAAAGAGATGATTCATAACGTCTTCAGCATTAACACGATTTGATTTTAAAGTTATCACTAACCTTACAGGTTCCATATGATCTCCTTCATCTGATAAATCTATAACCATGGGAAGTTTTTTATTAAGCATTTGTTCTGCAATTTGCTCTAGAATTTTTGAGCCAGAGGCTTGATATGGCAAAGCATTAATTATTATTTGATTTTTTTCTTGCTTCCATTGGGATTGGATTTTAAAACCTCCCCTGCCAGTTAAATACATCTCGTGTAACTCTTCTGGGCTAGCAACTATAGGCGCATCATTAGAAAAATCAGGGCCTTTAATAATCTTTAATAAATCATTTAAATCTGATTTTGGTTTTTCAAGAATTCTAATTGTTGCCTCAATTACTTCGTTAATGTTGTGAGATGGTATATCTGTTGCCATACCGACAGCAATTCCAGAAGTTCCATTTAAAAGGATTATAGGAATTTTTGATGGAAAAATTACTGGCTCTAATAAAGAGCCATCAAAATTTGGTTGCCAATCAACTGTACCCGCCTTAAGCTCAGAGATTAATAAATTTGCAAAATTTGTTAACTTGGACTCTGTATATCTCATAGCAGCAAAGGATTTAGGATCATCTTGAGATCCCCAATTCCCTTGACCATCAACTAATGGATATTTAAAAGAAAAATTTTGTGCCATTAAAACCATTGCTTCATATGCAGCACTGTCACCATGTGGATGAAATTTACCAATCACATCACCTACTGTTCTAGCAGATTTCTTATATTTGGATGATGCATCTAGTCCTAATTCTGACATTGCGTATAGAATCCTTCTTTGAACAGGTTTTAAACCATCACCTACATTTGGAAGAGCCCTATCCAAAATGACATACATTGCATAATTAAGATATGACTCTTCTGCATATTTTTTAAGGCTAATGGAGTCAAATTGATCTTTTCCCATTTTTACATCCTCACCAATGAGCCTTTCTTTTCAAGCCATTCTTTTCTTGCAGGTGCATTCTTTTTTGATAACAAGAGATCCATCATAGCGTTTGCATTATCAGTAGCTGAAATCGATAATCTTACAAGTTGCCTTGTGTCAGGATCCATAACAGTCTCTCTTAGCTGAGATGGATTCATTTCCCCAAGTCCTTTGAATCGCTGGATATTTATTTTTGGCTTACCTTTTTTACTCTTAAATTCTTTCACAGCTTTATCTTTTTGCTTTTCGTCCAAAGCATACAAAACGTCTTTACCACAATCGATCCTATACAAAGGAGGCATTGCTATAAAAATTCTTCCTTCATTAACAAGAGGTTTAAAATGCCTTAAAAATAAGGCACATAACAAAGTTGCTATATGTAATCCATCTGAATCTGCGTCTGCCAAAATACATATCTTTCCATATCTTAAAGAGGAAATATCAGCGTTACCAGGTAAAACACCAATTGCTGTTGAAAGATTTTTTATTTCTTGAGATTTTATTATTTCCTCACTCTCTAAATCCCATGTATTAAGTATTTTTCCTCTAAGAGGCATAATTGCTTGAAAAGATCTTTCTCTAGCTTGTTTTGCAGATCCGCCAGCTGAATCTCCTTCGACTAAAAATAATTCTGTTTTGTTTAAATCTTCGCTGTTGCAGTCGGATAGTTTACCTGGAAGAGCTGGGCCTTTAAAAGTCTTCTTTCTTTCAACAGATGATGATGCTTTTGCTCGAGCTTGTGCAGAAATAATTGCAAGCTCTGCAATTCTTTCTCCCTCTTCGGTATGTTTATTAAACCAAATGCTAAGAACATCTTTAGTAGAGCTGCTTACAAATGACATATGATCTTTTGAATCTAAGCGTTCTTTTGTTTGTCCAGCAAATTGAGGATTTTGCATTTTAGATGAAACAATAAATATCGCATTATTCATTACGTCATCAGCATTTAATTTTAATCCCTTGGGAAGAAGACTTCTGTATTCACAGAATTCTTTTAATGCATCTAAAAGACCTGCTTTAAAACCATTTAAGTGTGATCCACCTTGTGCAGTTGGAATCAAGTTAACATATGTCTCATCAAGTTTATTTTTTGGCGGCATTCCAGCCCAATTTACTACAAATTCCACCTCCTGAGTTTTAGTGTCTTTTGAAGAAACAATTGATTCTTCAAGAATTAAATCAACACCTTCCGATTCTTCTTCTAAATAACTCTTAAGTCCATCCTCAAAAAACCATTTAATTTTTGGATCTTTTTTATTATCATTTTGAAATTCGATTGTTAGTCCAGGACATAGAACTGCTTTAGCTTTAAGTAAATGTTTTAATTCTTTTAACCTTATTTCATTTGATTCAAAATATTTTTCGTTTGGTTTAAATTTAATTGTTGTTCCAGTATTTCTCAATCCAACATCACCAATAGGTTTAAGATCTGTTTTCTTATCTCCATTTTTAAACTTCATAGAGTATTCTTTTGAGTCCCTTTTAACAAAAACCTCTAAAGTTTCTGATAAAGCATTTACAACTGAAACTCCAACACCATGAAGTCCTCCAGAAAAGTTATATTCTTCTCCAGAAAATTTTGCTCCAGCATGTAATTTGCACAAAATTAGTTCAACTCCACTGAGTTTATGTTCTGGATGCTCGTCTATTGGCATGCCTCTTCCATCATCAGATATGCTTATGAAACCATCCTTTTGAATTTTTATTTTAATATTTGAGCAATGTCCTGCAATAGCTTCATCAACAGAGTTGTCTAGAACTTCTTGAATTAAATGGTTTGGACATGAAGTATCTGTATACATGCCTGGCCTTTTTCTAACAGGATCTAATCCAGAAAGAACTTCTATTGCTTTTGAGTCGTATGTATTCTTGGCCAATCTAATTTGCCTTTTGAATTGATATGTAAAAACTTTTGTTTATATACTTTTTCATAAAAGTTTTTTATTTGATATTCTACTCCATACAAATAAAAAAAACGTTTTATTTGAGTACAATATTGTAATAATTTTTATAATGTTTACACTGCACACATTAAATGAGTTAGAATAGAAAAATGCATATTAAAATAGTCAACAAATTATTGTTAGTTTCTCTTTGTTGCACACCGCTGTATTCAGAAAATATTTTAGAAATCTATAACGAAGCTCTTGAAAATGATCCAACATATAAATCAGCTGAGTACTCGTATCTGGCTGATAAGCAAATAGTTGTTCAAGGAAGAGCTGCTCTTCTTCCAAGCATAACTCTTAGTGGCTCAACTAATTGGAATGAGTACTATCAAAATGACATACTTCAACAGGAATATAATTCTTTTTCTAAGTCAGCAAGAATATCTCAGCCGCTTTTTAGATTAGATACTTGGTTTAATTTTAAAAGATCTAAATCTTTGACAAATGCTGCTGAAGCAGATTTTGCATATCAGCAACAAAATTTATTACTAAGAACTGCTGAGCTTTATTTTGGAGTTCTAAGGGCAATAGATAACCTTAACGCATCTATTTCAGAAGAAAAGGCAATTAAAAAACAATTAGATCAGGCTCAGCAAAGATATGAGGTAGGTTTATCAGCTATAACAGGTGTTCAAGAAGCGCAGCTGGCATTTGACCTGAGCAAGGCAGCTAGAATAAATAATGAAGGTAATCTCTTCTCAGCAAGAGAGGCTCTTAATGCTTTGATTGGCAGGGAAATTTTCTCGCTTGATGAATTGGGTGAAAATTTAAGTGTCTCCTCTCCATTTCCAAATTCAAAAGAAGATTGGGTGAAAACAGCATTAGAGAATAACTATCAACTTAAAGCAGCTTACTTAAGGAAAGATGCAGCTAAAAGCAATGCAAGAAGTGCAGCATCAAATCATCTTCCTAAAATAGATATAGTAGGTTCAGGATCTGAATCAGAAACAAACCAATTTAATTACGAAGGATTTGAGATAAATGGTCAAGGAATTCCGGTTCCTGCTGTTACGGGAAGACGAAACTATGCAATTCAGATGAGTATCCCAATTTTCCAAGGTGGGGCTGTAAGTTCTAGAAGAAAACAAGCATATTCTCAATACAATGAAGCGGATGAAAACTCGTTGTTCACAGAAAGAAGAATTATCCAAGAAGTAAGATCACAGTTTTCAAATGTTGTAACGTTAGTTGCTAATGTGACTGCACAAGAACAGGCTGTTATCTCTGCAACTAGTGCCTTAGAAGCCACACAAGTTGGTTATAAGGTTGGAACAAGAAATATAGTTGATTTGCTTCAAGCAGAGAAAAATCTTTATAGTGCTGAAAAAAATCTTGCTAATGCTAAATATGATTATATTCTTGCCAATCTAAGGTTAGCTTTGGCGGCTGGAACAATTAGCCCAAGTGATATTGTTGAAATAAATAACTTACTTAACTAAATCATGCCTGAATTGCCAGAGGTTGAAACAACCGTAAGAGCAATTAGTAAATTTAAAAATAAAACTCTTAAAGAAATCATTGTTCACAATAAAAATCTTCGTTGGAAAGTGGCTGATAAGGTTGAGTTTGCTAATAAAAATAAAAAAATTAAAGAAATAGAAAGAAGAGCAAAGTATATACTGATTCATTTTGAAGACTCGTCTTTAATGATTCATTTGGGCATGTCTGGAAAACTAAGAATCCAAAAAATTAAAAACAATTTTTTCATGAAGCACGATCATGCTGAGTTAATTTTTTCTAAAGAAAAAATAATTTTTAATGATCCGCGAAGATTTGGATCTATTCATTTAACAAATAATTTTAAAAATCACAAACTTATAAAAAATCTTGGTGTTGAGCCTTTGTCTAAATCATTTAACAAAAGCTATCTTTTTGATGTTTGTAGTAAAAGCAATTTAAATATTAAAAAAGTAATTATGGATCAAAAGAAAATTGTTGGTGTTGGTAATATTTACGCTTCTGAAAGCCTCTTTCTTGCAAAAATAAGACCTGATAAATCTGCAAGTAAAGTCTCTTTGGACGATTGTTATGAGCTTGTTAAGTCAATAAAGAAGGTTCTTAGATACGCAATTAAAATGGGTGGCACAACTTTAAAAGATTTTTATTCTGCTGATGGCAATGAAGGATATTTTAATCTTGAATTAAGTGTCTATGGCCGTGAAGGAGAAAGTTGCAAAATTTGTGGTACTAAAGTTAAAAAAATAAATATTGGTCAAAGGTCCACCTTCTATTGTCAGAATTGTCAGAATTAAGAGCCTAGTTTTGCTTTGAGAGCTTGTTCAACAGATGGATGAACAAATTTAGACACGTCCCCTTTTAAATCACAAATTTCTTTAATAAGGCTTGATGAGACATAAATTAAACTTTCTTTTGGAGTTAAAAAAATACTTTCTACATCAGGCGCCAAAGATCTATTCATAGTCGCAAGCTGAAATTCATACTCAAAATCAGAAACGGCTCTTAAGCCTCTAATAATTGCACATGCATTATTTTCCTTTGCTACATCGACTGTAAGTTGCCTCGGAAAGCCAAGAACTTCAACATTTGAGTTATCTTTATATATATTTTTGGCTAGCTTAATCCTATCTTCAAGTGTAAATAAATGGTTTTTTGCTTCATTTTTTGCAATTGCAATAATAACTTTATCAAAAAGGTTGGTTGCCCTATCAATAATATCCATATGGCCATATGTTATTGGGTCGAACGAACCTGGATAGATTGCTACTTTCATATACATTAAATAATACTAAACATTACAATTTAATCAAAATTATTATAAAAATAGCAATTTTGTAAAAAAGTCTAAATTTGATACATTTTTTAGTTTTTTGTATGATATATGGTTCATATGAAATGGGGGGAGTAAATTATTGCTCCACTACTTATATAAGGAGTTATATATGAAATTTTTATTAACACTTGCAGGCGTTGTTGCGCTTCCTGCTTTTGCTGGAGATCTCAGCACTGGTGATATGACAGGAATGTCATTTTGGATTGTAACAGCTGCTATGCTAGCCGCTACTGTCTTCTTCTTTGTTGAAAGAGATAGAGTTCACGGCAAATGGAAAACTTCATTATCAGTAGCTGGTTTAGTTACTGGTGTGGCGTTTTGGCATTATATGTATATGAGAGGCGTTTGGGTTGATACTGGAACATCTCCAACTGTATACAGATATATTGACTGGCTAATTACAGTGCCACTTCAAATTATTGAGTTCTACTTGATACTTAAAGTCTGCACTAATGTAAGTTCTGGCCTTTTCTGGAAACTACTAGGAGCATCATTAGTTATGCTTGTTGCTGGTTTCATGGGAGAAACTGGAGCTGCTCCAGCAAATGCTGCTGGTATCGTAGGAGTAATTGCTTGGTTATATATCATCTATGAAGTATTTTCTGGTGAAGCTGGAAAACTAAATGCTTCAAGTGGTAATGCTGCTGCTCAAAGTGCTTTCGGTACAATTAGATTAATTGTTACTGTTGGTTGGGCGATTTATCCAATAGGATATTGGGTAGGTGTCGGAGCTAATGCAGATATGGCTAACGCTAACTTAATTTATAACTATGCTGATTTTATTAACAAAATCGCATTTGGTTTAGCTATTTATGTAGCTGCTGTTAGCGACTCAGAATAATAGTTTTTATTCAGAAAAACCCAGCTTTTTGCTGGGTTTTTTTATGGCTGAATTTCTTCTCCATTCCAAGCATACAATTTACCGGAATCATCAGAAGTTACAGTATCAATAACCTCTAACAGTTTTGTAGCACTATAATCTGGGGTAAACAGATTTTCGGACTGTACATTCTTCTCAAAGGGCTTACTTAAGTTACTTTTTACCGTACCAGGTTGCAATCCTATGAAGACTGAATTTGGGTTTGATCTTTTGATTTCTATACTAAAATTTTTCACTATTTGATTGAGGGCGGTTTTGCTTGCACGATATGAGTACCAGCCACCAAGTTTATTATCTGAAATGCTCCCAACTCGAGCACTTAGAAAAGCAAAAACATTTTTATTTTGTTTATTGAGAAAAGGAATAAAGTATTTACCAATTAGAGCGGGTCCAACCGTATTTATCATCAAAACTTTTTTAAATCTATCAGCAGAAATATCACGAATGCTTTTTTCAGGATATACGTCATTATCATTATGGAGTATCCCAGTAGCAACGAATATTAAATCAAATTTAATATCTTCTGGAATGTTTTCAACTGCATCCTTTATAGATTCTTCACTTTCGATGTCTATATATATTCTGTTTTCTTTATCAGAAGTATTTGGACTAATCGATCTAGAAAAATTGTATACAGAGTCAACTGACTCATCATCTAAAAGGATTTTAGATACGGCATTGCCTATCGCACCAGATGAACCAATTACTGCTACATTTTTTTTCATAGTCTTTATATAAGGACAATTAAAAATAAAAGAAGAGAGAGATAGGGTTATGCCCTATCTCTTCTTCAAAACAAAATATTTATTTCTGATACTTAGCTGCTTCTTCAGAACCATCAGTTGCGGTGCCTTTTGTATATGAGTGTGCGCCCATACCAGCAAGATCACCATTTTGAACAATTAAATATGGTTCTCTAATAGGTTTATCTTCAAAGAAACACTCAAGAATTTCTCTTACGCCAGCAGCATATCTTGCCTGCGCAGATAGTGATGTACCAGAAGTATGAGGAGTCATTCCATGATTAGGCATTGTTCTCCATACGTGGTCATTGGGAGCTGGTTGCGGAAACCAAACGTCTCCAGCATACCCACTCAATTGACCAGACTCGAGGGCTCTTGCTATTGCATCTTTATCACAGATTTTCCCTCTTGCAGTGTTAACGATATAAGCACCTCGTTTCATTTTTCCAATCATTTCATCATTAAATAAATGCTCAGTTTTTGGATGAAGTGGACAGCTTATATTTACTACATCGCATACAGCAACTAAAGATTCAACAGATTCATGATAGGTGAGGTTTAATTCAGCTTCGACTTCTTCAGAAAGTCTATGAATATCAAAATAATGTAAATGAACGTCGAAAGGTTTCATTTTTCTGAGCATATCGATACCAATCCTGCCTGCTGCAACAGTCCCAACATGCATACCTTCAACATCATAAGATCTTTGAACAGCATCAGCTATATTCCAACCACCTTCTTTAACTATTCTATGTTGGTTATGGTAATCCCTTACCATTGAAAGAATCATCATAACTATATGTTCTGCTACAGACCTTGAATTACAGTATGTTACCTCAACAACATCGACGTTATTGTCCATAGCTGCTTGTAAATCTACGTGATCAGAACCAATACCAGCAGTAATTGCCATTTTTAAATTTGGTGCAGATTCCATTTTGTCTCTTGTAAGATAATAAGGAAAGAAAGGTTGAGATATTACAATATCTGCATCAACTAATTCCTTATCAGCCTGACATCCCTCACCATCTTTATCTGAAGTAACTACTAATGTATGTCCAGCATCTTCTAAGAATTTTCTTAATCCTAATTCACCAGACACACATCCCAATAGCTCACCAGGTGTGAAATCAACAGAACTTGGTGTTGGAAGAGACATTCCATCTGGATATTTATCTAGTTTTGGGAGGTCATCCCTTGCATATTTATCAGGCATTCCATTTTTAGGATCATCATAAAGCACACATAATATTTTCATTTTTGTTCCCCAAATATAATTAACAACGCTAATGTTAAAACAAAATAAATTAAACACAACAATTAATTTAAATAAAATCATCCACCTATTTTTAAGATAGATGTGACAATAATTAAGTAAAATTACAAATAATTGATAAAAATCATGGGTACAATGATAAAATATGAGTACATTTATAAAAAAATATTGATAAAAATTTAAAATAATGCGAGAATATGGGTACATTATGAGTACAAATGAAGATAAATACCTTGTTTTAAGAGGAAAAAATAAAGATATATACTTTATACAAAAGCGCTTATCTAAGGAAGTTTCAAAGATTATGGGTAAAGAATTTATAAAAAAATCCCTTGAAACAACAGATATCCATATTGCAAGGCAAAAAAGAGATAAAATTATTGAAGAACTTGAACAAATAGCCGTAAATTCTTCACTAAATAAAGAAAATATGCATTATTCTAGCGGAATTTACAATGTACCCATTGAAAAAGAGTCAATAAATAAACTTGAGAATGACATTTTAGTGAATAATTCAAAAACAAAAAATAATAAATTTGCAATTTTTTCATTAAAAATTCCAAATAAAGAAGATTTAATAGAAAATATTGATAAATTTATACCAATAGGTATTGTTATATTAACTTTATTTATTGCTTTTGTTGCTTAATCTTCTTCTTTAATAAATTTAAATAATCTTTATCAAAATGGTTTTTATTGAGTTGATTTATGTAATTAGCCCAAATTAATTCAGTATAGACATTCATTAAACTCCACTTTTTAATCTTTGTATTAATGCTTTCACTAATTTCATCTATTCCATAACCTTTAAGCAATTTATCTTTTTCTGATGTTTTTAGATTCAATGATTCAATTAATTTAGATAAGTCTGAATACTTGCTGTTTAAACTTAAATATTCAAAATCAATAAAAACAATTTTATTATTTTTGAACATCACATTTGAAAAATTTAAATCGTTATGGCTAAGAACATATTTTTCTTTGCCTACATTTAATTCATTAAATAGCTCAACAGCATCTTTAAAATATTTATTATCCAATTCCGATGAAGATACATTTAGATATACATTGAATTGATCTTGAAAAGTTTTTGTTTTTTTACTTGATGTAATTTCATGTAACACTTTTAATTTTTTTCCAAGTTGATAAAAATTATTAAATTTTTTGTCTAATGAATCCCTTTCAAAATATTCGTAGATAATTAGTTCTGAATGTAAGTCGTGAAATAAAATTTTTGGAGAAATGTTTTTTGTATTAATTTTTTGGATTATTCCATTTTTTAAATATTCATTAATAATTAATTTAAATTTATTTTTTTTTGATAACTTAAAAATTGATTTTGTATTATTAAATTCTCCTAAAAATATTTGTGAAGTCTCTCCATCACCAATCTGTTCTATGACTTTGAAATTATAATTTTCTTTTTTTAGTATTGTTTCTAATTTTTTCATGGATATTCTTCTAATTTTTTATTCCAAGATTTATATCCAAAAATAATAATTATTAGATATATGAAAAATAATAGAGAGGTTAGATATAACTCCCTTGAAAAAAATAGGTATATAGATATTGAATCAATCACAAACCAGTAGATCCAATTTTCAATAATCTTTTTTGCTACCATGTATGTGGTAATAATAGCTCCAAAAGTTGTAAATGCATCTAAAAAAGGAAATACAGCATTTGTATATTTTTCAAGAATTTCTCCTGAAATTATTGCAAGTATCACTATTAAACTTATTGCGTATACATGCTTTATTTTTTTCCATTTCTTAATCCTTATAACACATTCTTCATTTGATACTTTATTCCATTGATTCCAACCATAAATGGCCATGGTAATATAAAAAATTTGTAAAATTGCCTCCATTAATAGACCAGCATCAAGCATTATAAAGAAGTATAGGGATGAACTAATTAACGCCGCATACCAGCACTTTATGTCTTCTTTAGCAGCTAAGACTAAATAGAGTATTGCTGTGATAACAGCAATAATTTCTGGAATTAAATTTAACATTGAATCTAAAAATTATATTTAAGTGAAATGCCAATATGCTTAGGGTCTCCTTGTCTTCTATATAGAGTATCAATAAAGTTAGGCGCTTCGTTGCCAAAGAAAAATCCTCTAGTTGAATAATATTTATTAAACAAATTTCTTATCCACAGATCAACAGTAAAATTAGTATTTGAGTATCCGAAAGTTAAGTTAGTTAATTGATAGCTTTTAGACTGATTGTCGTGTGAATCTGAATAATAAAAACTACTTTTTCCGTTAATATCTAATTTTAAATAGAAGTTATTTTTAAGATTTAAATTTCCACCAATAGAATATGAATGCTCTGGTGCGTGAGCTTGTGATCTATCTTCTAGATCAATTCTTGATTCCCAATTTTTAATCTTTGTTTTAAGGAATCCTAAATTAGCATATATATATAAATTATCTGTTACCAAATAATTTGAAGTAATTTCAATTCCGTAGTTTTCTCCGTCTGCAGCATTTTGAGTTAAGTATGAAAAAGTATTAGGGTCACTTGGATCAACTTGTCTAGAAATCAAAACTTGTTGATCTTTTCTTTCAGAGAAAAATATTACAAGTGAATAATTCAGATCTCTATCCTTTAGGTTTGAGCTTACACCAAATTCATAATTAGTTAGATATTCAGGATCATAAATAAGAGATTGTTTTACTAAATTATCTGTAGCATCAAGACCAAGATTAAATCCACCTTGTTTATATCCTCTTGCTATTGAAAAATAAATATTTGAATCATTATTGGTTTTTTTGACTATCGAAATTTTTCCACCACTCATATTATCTGAAGGACTAAAAGATTCATTATTTGAATCTTTATATTTTGAATCCCAATTTTCCAATCTCAAGCCGAAAGCAAGTTTAGTTTTATCTGTTAAAAAATAATCAATATTTCCAAACACTGATAAATTTTCAGATTCATAATTTCTTGAAATTGAAGATTCACTAGCATATGGTCCAAAGGGATCTGACGGATCTCCATAAATTCCATCATCTTTAGTTATATTTGATTCATCTAATTCACTAAAATGTAAACCAAAGACCCATTCAAATGGATTTTTTTGAGAAAAATCCTTATTTTTTGACAAAAAACGTATTTCTTGACTAAAAGTGTCTCTTTTTCTTAATGTTTCAGAAAAATAATCATAGGTATATGGAAAATGTGAGTCAGGGTTACCCCAATCTGCATCATAACTGAAAACAACATCAGTTTTTGTTGAGCTTGTTAAACTTTGGAGATCAAAATTATTTAAATCCTTAGTTATTTTTATTCCAATTGAGTCTGTTATTTGTGAATCCATTCCTGGACGATCTGATAAAGTATCTAAACTTCCATCAATTGTCCAAATATCAGCTGGGTCATCCATATCAATTTTTGAAACAAGAAAATTAATATTTGTAGTTTCATTAATTTCCCAATCAAGTTTGTAACGCAAAGTTAGCTCATCTTTTTTTGAGGTATCTGATTTATTTAAGTAAGTATTTTTTCTAAATCCGTCGGCATAGTCAGTTCTCATTACCAAACGATATTTCATTTTTTCATTCTTTAATGGTCCTCCAAATGCGATTCCAATATTTTGGGTTCCATAATCTCCTAAAGTTAGCTCAGAAGTTCCTTCAAATTTATCTGTTGGATCTTTGGTTTTTATATAAATTAATCCTGCTAAAGCATTAGCACCTGTTCTCGATCCTTGAGGTCCACGAAATACTTCAACTTGATCAACATCAAATAAAGTTGCAATGCCTCCCTGTCCAGAATAGTCGATGTCATCGATAAGAAAACCAACAGAGGAATTTGGTGTTCCCTGATAACCAGATCTTTCTCCTACACCTCTTATCTGAAAATATCTTGCTCTTGAATCTGAAGCTGCATAATTTAAATTTGGTACAAGATATGAAAGTTGCTGAAAATGTTTTATAGCTTGTGACCTAATTTTCTCTGACTGAATAATTAAGATACTTGAATCTTCTTCAATGATAGATTTTTCTCGATATTCACCTTTAACAATTATTTCTTCAATGCCCTGTGAGAAAATTGAAAGTGAAAATACTAATGTTGATAAAGATAAGATTTTGTTACTGACATACATATGCAATTCCTCCGCAACTATTGTGTTGATCAGGTTCAAAGAGTTTCATAAGATCTCAGGCTAAATTAGCCACCCCTTTGCATGCTTATATGTTAATGAATAAAAATTAAAAGGTCACTTATTCTTTTGACTTTTCTGATAAATTTTTCAAGTTATCGCAAGTAAGCTTAATATATTTAGCTGGTGCAGATTTATACTTTAGTTATAAAAAATCTATGGTTTTTAGTATAAAATTATTACCGCATATCAATTATTTATTGAATATAAAGCATAACCATAAATCTCTGAAATCTGATTTATTATTTTATCCTTTGGAGTTCCTGCACCATGTCCTGCTCTATCTTCAATCCGAATTAATATTGGATTTTCGCAGCCCTGATATTCTTGAAGTTTAGCTGCAAATTTGTATGAATGAGAAGGAACAACTCGGTCATCACGACTCGCTGTTGTAACCAATGTAGTTGGATAACAGTTATCTTTCTCGATGTTATGCAGTGGACTATAAGCTAAAAGATTTTCGAATTCATCTTTTTTATCTACAGATCCATAATCACTTTCCCATGCCCAACCAATTGTAAATTTACTAAACCTCAACATATCCAAAACTCCAACTTGTGGAATAGCAACTTTGAACAAATCTGGATTTTGTAACATGGTAGCTGCAACTAGAAGTCCTCCATTTGAACCACCAATAATTGCAGTAGTTTTTTCAGAGCCAATATTATTCTCATGTAAAAATTTTGCAGCAAATGCAAAATCGTCAAAAACATTTTGTTTGTTTAGTAACATTCCAGCTTCATGCCATTCATTACCATATTCTCCACCACCTCTTAAATTTGCTACCGCATATACTCCACCCAAATTTTTCCAAGCAGCATGAGTTTTTCTAAAACCTGGTAAAAGAGAAATATTGAATCCCCCATATCCGTATAACATTAAGGGTGTATCTTTATTAATTTTTAATCCTTTCTTGTAACTAATATGTATAGGAATTTTTGTTCCGTCTTTTGAAGGATAAAATTTTAATTCTGAGACATAATCCTCTGACTCATATCCATCAATTTCTTCTTTCCAAAAAAGTTTTACATCTAATGAATCCAATTTGATTTCATATATCTCTCTTGGGGTAACGTAGTTTGAAACTGAAAAATAAGTTTTAGTGTCATCGATCTCTCCACCAAATCCACCAATAGTTCCATTTTTTGGTAACTCAAGATCTTGTACAAAATTTCCAGATAGATCAAAAATTTTTATACTAGAAAAAGTATCAATTAAATAATTAACAACAAATGAATTGTTTATAGCGTTTACAGATCGGATGGAATTTTCTGATTCTTCAATAACATCATTCCAAACAAAAGAACCATTTTTAAGCTCTAAATTAACAATTTTGCCATTTGGGGCCCCTTCAGTTGTATAAAACCACAAAATATTGTCTTTACTGTCAATAAAGCTATAAGCTCCTATCAATTCATCTATTAAAGGAAGGAACTTTTCACCTGGATTTAACTGGATATAGAGCCTATTTCTTTCATCAGTGCCCTCTGAAATTGATAAAAGTTTAATATTTGTATCTTCTACTACATTAATGCCCCATCCCCATCTTGGTTGATCAGGATTTTCATAAAAAACTTGGTCTTCTGATTGATCAGTTCCAATCTTATGAAACATTAGTTTAGGAGATTGGTTTATATCTTTAAGTAGCTCTTGATTTGGCTCGTTATATTTTTGATAGAAAAATCCAGAGTCATCATTCTCCCATGTGGCCCCAGAAAATTTAGCCCATTTGATTTCATCTGAAAGAATCTCACCAGTTTCAATATTCATAACCTTCCAAATTCGCCAATCAGAACCTCCGTCGGAAATCGAATAAGCAATATGATCAGCATTATTATTAACACTAGTACTTCCCAATGAAATTGTGCCGTCTTCAGAAAATGTATTAGGATCTATAAGAATGCGCTCTTCGCATTCATCACAGTCCTTGATCATCAATTTGCTTTGCTGAAAAGTACCGTCATTAAAATAATAAAAAGTTTTATCTTCGACTTTATAAGGAGTAGATATAGATTCATTTTCCCAAATCTTTTCTAAGTATTCTCCTATATCTCTTTTGAATTTATTTTTACCAATATACTTCTTTGTATAATTATTTTGCCTCTTAACCCAATTAATAGACTCATCACTTGTAAAGTCTTCTAACCATCTATAAGAATCTGAAATTTCATAACCATGAATGTTTTCGACAAAATCTATCTTTTTTGATTCTGGATAAAAACTTCCATCGTCATTGCTAGAACATGAAATTAGAATTATTAAAGAGAATAAACCAAGGAATTTTTTATACATAGAAAACATATTACTTTACAATTACCCAATGGATCAATTCAAAAACTCGTGGGAATTTCTATTTTCAAATTGGAAATTCTTTCTTATATTAGCCTTGCCACTTATAACTGTGCAAACCTTAACTGGTTATCTTATTATGCCACTTGCAGAGATGACACAACCAGAAGACTTCCTAGGTTTTTTTGAATCAAACTCAGGAGTAATTGCTTTAGTTGGAATTATTGGTCTTATAGTACAAATATCATTCCTGGGTGGGATCTGGATGGGATATATGTCGATAGACACTAATAAAACAATAAGTCCAATAGAAGCACTTCAAGCAGGATTATCAAAATTTTTTCCACTATTTGGAGCTTATATTGTTGTAACAATTGCATCAGCTTTAGGATACTTAATGCTTATTCTTCCAGGTATATATTTGTCCGCAAGATTTTCATTATTTGTAGCTCATATTATGTTTGAAGACAATAAAGTTTTTCAGTCCATTGGTGCTTCATGGGAAAAAACAGATGAGTTTGGATCAAGGCTATTCATGTTTACTTTAGTATTTTTTATTTTAATTCTTATATCATCTTTAATTTTACAAAGCATAATTCCAACTGGAATAACTCAATCATTTATTTTATCCATAAGTGAGGTTATCTTTATGATTCCACTTGGATACATATATTTCACTCTCTATAAATCTATTAAAGTTAGTTAGACTAATTGTCCAAATCTTAATTCAAAGGTAGAATGCACATTCGTTATAGGGCCTGTAGCTCAGTTTTGGTTAGAGCGTTCGACTGATAATCGAGAGGTCGGAAGTTCGAGTCTTCCCAGGCCCACCAAATTATTGAACAGTTCTGATAAAATAAATTATGGAAAAATTTCTAGAAAATATCCTAGCTTATAACAAGATATGGTTCGGTATAATTTTTATTGGAAGTATCTTAAATGCAGTATCTCAGGAACTTCTTATCTTAAGTGAAGTTCCATATCTTTCATCAATAAGTTTTCTATTGGGTTTAGTCATTGGGCTTGTAGCGCACATTAGGGGAAAATGGTTATGGGTGTAGAAATCAGAGATGCGGTATCTGAAGAGTTTTCATTTGAAAACGAAAAAGCTATTGCTAAAAAATATGCTCAAAGATTTCAATGGGAAATGATTCTAATTGGCATTGGTCAAGCCTGTGTATGGTTAAGTTTATGGCCATTGGTTATGTATGAAATCATTCCCCTATGGATAGGATTTATAATTGCTAGCACCTGTGCGTGTATGGCCTATTTGCCATCACATGAAGCACAACATGGAAACTACTCAAGGGGCAATCCTAAAAAAAGATGGTTGGATTCTTTTGTTGGTAACTTTACTCTTATAACGTTAATTTATCCCTATGAAATATTAAGAGTTACTCATATGAAACATCATGCATATACAAATCATGATGATAAAGATCCTGATTTTTTAACTTCAAATGCTAAATCTGTTGTAGAACTTATTTTGGTATCTCTTAATGGAGCATCAACAGAATATGAAAAAGCTAAAGAAATATATTCTAATGACGTAGCTTTTCAAAAAGGCTTTGAAAAAGGTACAAAGGTTGCATTGGCATACAGGGCAATATTAATGCTGCTAGTTTTCGTGTTTCCACTTCAAACGTTGTTTTTATGGTGGCTACCTGCAAAAATTGGCACTGTATATACACAAATATTTTTTTCATACTATCCGCATATTGGTACAGAAGTTGGAAGATATAAAGATACAAGATTTTGGCAACATTGGATGCCAAGATATCTTAATCACTCGATGCAATTACATTTTGTGCACCACCTTCATCCTAACATTGGTCATTATGATGAGCCAAAAGCTATTGAAGAATTAAAACCGTTTTTAATTGCTCGAGGGGTGCCTGGTGCAGAAGAAATTCCGGATAGGGTTACCTATAATCCTTTAGTAAAAATTTAAAACTTCTTAACTTATTTCTAATAACTCTATTTCAAATATTAGAATTGAGTTAGATGGAATTCCTGGTCTGCCATCCTCTCCATATGCCATAGTGGGATCAATATAGACCATCCATTTGTCTCCCTCTCTCATTAAAGAGATGGCTTTTTGGCAACCTACAATTAATTTTGATAATTCAATCTTTAATGGCTCTGAATCTAACGAACTCCAAAAAACTTCTCCATTGGTTAAGGTTCCATGAAAGTGAGCTGAAATTGTTTGATTTAATGAAGGAGGCTCGCTAATCGGATCGCCTGAATTAACAACTAAATATTGAAGTCCAGGTTCAATCTCAATAACTTGATCATTCTTTTTATTATCTATGAAGAACTGGAGGTTTTCTATTTGTTGTATATTGGGGCTATCTTGAACACAACCAAAAATTATAAAAAAACTACAAAATAACAATAATTTTTTCATTTCTATAAAATTATCTTAAGAAATTTTCTTTTACCAACTTGATAAATTCCTTCTGAACCTTTTGATACTTCAAGCTTAGGGTCTGCAACTTTTTCAGAGTTTATCTTTATGCCGCCTTGTGAAATAAGCCTATTGCCTTCAGAAATACTAGAGATCATATTTGTATCCTTTAATAGATTAACTAAGAGAATAGAGTCATTTTTTATATCCACTTTAACTGATTCAATCTCATCGGGAATGTTCCCCTTTTGAAATCTATTTAAGAATATCTCTTTGGATTTTTTTCCTTCTCCTTCTTTATGAAATCTGTCAACAAGCTCTTCTGCTAAAATAAATTTTATATCACGAGGATTTTTACCTTTTTTCATTTCATCTTTTAACTTCGCAATATCTTCTTCAGGTATAAAGCTTAATAGCTCAAACCAACGCCACATTAATTCATCAGAAATTGACATAATCTTTCCAAACATCTCATCAGGCTCCTCATCAATAGCAATGTAGTTATCTAATGATTTTGACATCTTTTTAACGCCATCAAGGCCTTCTAAAATAGGAACTGTGATTACAACTTGAGGTTCTTGTTCATAATCTCTTTGAAGTTCTCTTCCAACTAAGAGATTAAATTTTTGGTCTGTTCCACCGCACTCAACATCAGCCTCTAAAGCAACTGAGTCATATCCTTGAACTAATGGATACAAAAATTCATGAATAGCTATTGTCTTATTTGATGAAAACCTTTTATTAAAATCATCTCTTTCTAGCATTCGTGCAACGTTATATTTTGACGCAAGCTTTATTAGGCCATCAGCTCCAAGCTTGTCACACCATTCTGAATTAAATCGAACTTCGGTTAAGTCCTCCTTGAGAATCTTAAAAACTTGATTCTTATATGTCTTTGCGTTTTCAATCAGGCTATCCGAATTGACGATTGGCCTAGTTTTGTTAGTGCCTGATGGGTCTCCAATTCGTCCTGTAAAATCTCCAATCAAAAATATTACTTTATGGCCTAAATCTTGAAAGTGTCTTAATTTATTTAACAAAACTGTATGGCCCAAATGAAGATCTGGTGCTGTGGGATCGAATCCAGCCTTAACTATAAGTTTCTTGCCTGAATCTAACTTTTTTTTAAGCTCAGATTCAGTAAGAATTTCATCGGAACCTCTTTTAATAAGCTTTAATGCATCACTCATATTACTATCATAGTATTTTTAAATGATTATTAGAATCACAAAGTTGCTACTTAGTTCTTAAAGATTAAAATAGTGGCTATGTTAGAGGCAAAGAATAAATTTATTTCCGAGACAAAACTTTTATCAAGTCTATTAAAAGAAACAAATTTTTTAGATAACAAAGTTATATCTAAAGATGCTGAAAAAATAATTAAGCTTTGTAGGAAAAATAAAACAGATCGAACCAAGCTTGATGCCTTTTTAAATGAATATGGCTTAGATAATAAAGAAGGGGTTGCATTGATGTGCTTGGCTGAATCAGTGTTAAGAATTCCTGACAAAAAAACTAGAGACCTTATTATTTCAGAAAAACTTTCTGAGGGAAGATGGATTGATCATTTAAATAAGGCTGACAGTCTTTTTGTTAATGCCTCAACATGGGGTCTCTTATTGGCTGGAAAAGTTATCACTCCTCCATCAAAATGGTCAGAAAATCCAAGCACCCTGCTTGCTGATTTAATATCAAAATCTGGTGAGATGCCAATTAGAAATGCTGTATTAACTGCAATGCAAATATTAAGTCAGGAATTTGTGATGGGCAGAGACTTCAAGGATATCAATAAGATGCCAAATATTGAAAAAGAAATATATTCTTTTGACATGCTTGGCGAAGCTGCAAGAACATTCGATCAAGCAGAGAGTTACTTTAATTCATATCTAAATGCAATTAGTGAAGTTGGAAAAATTAATAAAGAAAAAAATCTAGTAAATGGAGTCTCTATAAAAATTTCTGCTCTTCATCCAAGATATGAAATGAGAAAAATTTCTGAGCTTGAATCTAATTTATTGCCAAAGTTATCAGAACTAATTAATTATGCTTATTCAGAAAATGTTGAAATTACAATTGACGCTGAAGAGCAAGATAGGCTGTCAATTAGCTTGCACATCATTGAAAAACTTGCCCAAGAGAAAACAATAAAAGATTGGCCTGGTTTTGGCATAGCACTTCAGGCTTATGGAAAAAGATCATTTGATGTTATTAGCTGGTTAAACAACTTAATAACCCAAAGAGCCAATATGCATCTTAGACTGGTAAAAGGCGCGTATTGGGATTATGAGATAAAACATGCTCAAGTTTATGGTTATGAAGGCTATCCAGTTTTTTCAAAAAAGTCTATTACTGATATTGTGTATCTTGCTTGTGCAAAAGAAATTTTAAAAAATAAAAATATATTTCCAAAATTTGCTACTCATAATGCTCATACCATTTCTTCAATAAGTTATTTAGGTGAAGGATGTGATTATGAATTTCAAAGACTTTTTGGAATGGGTGAGTTACTTTATAAAAGTGCATCAGAAGTATTAAATATTAAAACAAGTCCTTCGGTTTATGCTCCAATAGGCAACTATAAGGATTTATTACCTTATCTAGTCAGACGATTACTAGAAAATGGAGCTAATAGCTCATTTATAAATAGGCTATTAGATCCAGAAACAGATCCAAAATGGCTTGCAGAGAACCCTTATATTAGAATGCAAAATGAAAAGAAGGATATTCCATTACCAAAAAATATTTTTGATAATCGATTAAATTCATCGGGTATGGATATAACTGAAAAAGAAAAACTAGATTTGCTTAAACAAAAATTAAATAATTTCGATGGAAAATTAGTCAATGCTAAATCTTTGTATATTGGCAGTAAAGATAATCAAGATAAAGTAGAAGATATTTTTTCAATCTCTTCTAATTCTCAAATTGGTACTGTTACATATGATGATCTAAATCAAATCAAGAAGTGTCTAGAAAAAAATCAATCCAATTCATGGTCTGCTACTAAAGTTAAAGATAGATCTAAAATCCTCAATAAAATTGCGGATAATATTGAAAACGATCCATATGAATTAATTTATTTTTTAATAAATGAAGCTGGTAAAACAATACAAAACGCAATTGATGAAATAAGAGAAGCTGTAGATTTTCTCAGGTATTATTCTAATCAGATTATACAAATCTCAAACCAAATAAAGCTTGAAGGACCGACAGGTGAAGAAAACATTATTTCATATAGTCCAAAAGGAAGATTTCTTTGCATAAGTCCATGGAACTTCCCTGTAGCGATTCTAATTGGACAGATTTCAGCAGCTCTTGCTTGCGGTAACAGAGTAATAGTTAAACCATCTGAACACACTTCTATCCTAGGATATCTTATTGTCAAAAAATTTCATGAGATGGGCGTCCCTAAAGAAGATTTGGAATTAATAATTGGTGATGGTTCATACGGTGAAGTTTTAAGTTCAATTAATCCTCTCCATGGAGTTGCTTTTACTGGATCATTAGAAACTGCTAAAAAGATACAAACTAATCTTTTAAATAATCAAGATCAAATTATCCCTTTAATTGCTGAAACCGGAGGAGTTAATGCAATGATAGTGGATTCAAGTGCCCTTCTTGAACAAGTGACTGATGACATTATTAGATCTGCATTTGATAGTGCAGGTCAAAGATGTTCCGCATTAAGAGTGCTATGTATTCAAGAAGAAATATATAACGAATTAACTGAAATGATCAAAGGGGGCATGGAAACACAATCTTTAGGTGATCCAAATAACTTTAATATAGATATAGGACCAATAATTAATAAACAAGCACTAAAAAAACTTAAAGAATATATTGCTTCATTTAATAATAATGGCATGGAAGTTTTTCAGTTAGAAGGTGTAAATTCCTCAACCCATATAAGTCCAACAATAATAGAGATTAATAAAATCTCAGATATTGAGAATGAGCAATTTGGACCAATTCTTCATATTCTTAAATACAAATCAAGTGAAATTGATGAATTAATAGAGCAGATCAATAAAAGTGGTTACGGTTTAACGATGGGACTTCATACCCGTATTGAGTCAAGAGCTGATTACTTCAGTAAAAATGCTAATGTTGGAAACATATATATAAATAGAGATATGGTAGGAGCTGTAGTTGGATCACAACCTTTTGGGGGTGTTGGGCTTTCTGGGAGTGGTTTTAAAGCAGGCGGTCCTAACTATCTTTTGCAATTTTTAAATGAAAAAGTGATTTCAAAGAACTCAGTTGCATTTGGAGGTAATGCTGAGCTATTAAATCTTCAAGAAGATTTATGATAGGGTTTAAAAAAACTCCAATAAAATTGGTTCTTAGCGTTTTTTTTATATCCTTAATATCAATCCTATTAATATATATTGATTTTACTGCCGAAAAGCCAAAGAAAGTTGAAGAAATTACGATTTCAAAAGATCTTCCTATCAGTTTACCCTTAATTAAAAATAAACAAATTCATGAAGTAAAAAAGGGAGATAATCTTTCAGTGATATTTGAAGATAAAAATGTTCCTTTGAATACCGCATATAAGATATTCAACTTTGACAAGAATAATTTACTCTCAAGCATAATGCCTGGTGATGTTATGGAGTTTAATTATATTGGAGAAGTTCTATATAGCATCGAGATTATCAAAGATGAAGTAAATTCAATTTTTATTAATACTGAAAACGAGATTTCAATCAAAAAAATTAAGAAAGAAACGCAAACCATAAAATCATTTGGTTATGGAGCTATCCTCAATTCATTTTATAAAGATGCAAAAAATGTGGGGATACCTGATAGCATCATAATGGACTTTGCATATATATTTGGATGGGATATAGATTTTATCTTTGATGTAAGAAAAGGAGATAAGTTCTTTGTGATTTTTGAAACAGATTATTCTGAAGGCGAAAGAGTTTCGAGTGGGGATATTATTTTTGCTGAATTTATAAATAAAGATGAAAAATACATTGCGCAAAGATTCTATGACAATGTTCAAGGTAAGCAATACTTTAATGAGAATGGTGACAATGTTAAGAAAGCTTTTCTCAGAGCCCCATTAGACTTTGCTTATATAAGTTCTCATTTTAACCCAAATAGAATGCATCCCATCCTTCATAAAATTAAAGCTCATAACGGAGTTGATTATGCGGCCAAGAGGAATACACCTGTAAAAGCATCAGGAGATGGTGTCATTTCTTTTATTGGAAGACAAAGTGGTTATGGCAGAACGATAGAAATAAAACATGGAGGAAATATAAAAACTTTGTATGCACATTTAGAAAGATTTAACTCAAAACTTAAAGTTGGTAGTAAAGTTAAACAAGGTGAAATTATTGCCTATGTAGGGGATTCAGGACAAGCAACCGGACCACATCTTCATTTTGAATTTTGGCAAGGTCAAGTTAGAACCGATCCAGTAAAAGTTAAGCTACCATCAGCACAGCCTGTTAATAAAGGTCAAATAGAAGAATTTAGAAATCTCTTAAATTCAAGCCTCAAAAAGTTAAATGAGTATAATTCTATAAAAGATGAGTAAGTATTTTATTGGAATTATGACTGGAACAAGTGCAGATGCACTTGATGGTTGTGTGGTTTCTTTTGAGGATAAATTCGAATTAATTTGTTCAGCTTCAATAACTCTTGATGGCTCATATAAAAGAGATTATGAAGAATGTATAAGAGCCGGATATAAAAATACAAATGAATCAAAAAAACTATTTGAGCTTGAAAATATACTTAATCAAAAAACTATTGAGCTAATTAGTCTTCTTCTGAAAGAAGCTAATATTGATATTTCTCAAGTATCATCAGCTGGATTTTCAGGTCAAACTGTCTTTCATACTAATGAAAAAAGTTATCAAATAGGGAATCCCGTATATATTTCAGAACTTTCAAAAATTGATGTTTATTCAGATTTTAGGAACTTTGACATTAGGAATGGAGGAATAGGTGCTCCTTTGATTCCAGCTTTTCACAAATATTTATATGCAGTAGAAAAAGATAGACTTATATTTAATATAGGTGGTATTGCTAACGGGACTTACCTTAAAAAAGGGGAAGTTGCTATAGCATCAGATGTTGGTCCAGGTAATTGCCTATTAGATCATGTTTCCAGTAAAAGTTTTGATAAGCCTTTTGATGATAAAGGTGCTGAGGCGGCTAAAGGTGAAATTGACAATCTATTATTAAAACAACTAATTGATAAATGTGATGGGATGACATATCCAAGAGCAGATGATAAGCAAGACTATTACAGATTAGAAGAATTATTTACAAACATTGAACCAAATTCATTACTAAGAACCTTGGCGGAACTCAGTGCTGAAAAAATAAAGGACTTCTATGAATATTGTGGAAAGCCTGAGGAAGTTATATTTCATGGAGGTGGAACAAAAAATAAATTTTTAATGAGCTTAATAAAAAATAAAATTAGTGGCTTTGTAAGAACAACAGATAATGAAATCTCATCAAAATTTGTTGAGGCTGCAGGATTCGCTTACCTAGCATATTTAAAAAAAGGAGAAATTTTTAAAACTAAATTGTAAAGGACTCTCCACATCCACAAGTAGTTTTAGCATTAGGATTGTTAATAACAAATTTAGAGCCTGACAAGTCTTCAACAAAATCTAAGGTTGATCCATATAAATATGGGTAAGACATAGAATCTAACAATACTGAAAAATTTTCAAATTCGATAACATCGTCATCAAATGCTATTTCAGAATCAAATTTAAAGCCGTATTGAAACCCAGAACAACCACCTCCGGTAACATAAACTCTAAATCTAGTTCCTTCACTTTCATTAGCATTCATGACATCACCAATCCTAGCTAAAGCATTTTTAGTTACTAAAATAGATTTGTTTACAGTTTTTTGCATAACAACTAATTAAAATTTAAATATCAGTATAAAATATAATTATGTTTTATTCCTTTTTTTTCAAGACATTAAATATAAATTAATTAATAAATGGATAAATCATTACTAATATATTCTACTGTAGATGGGCAAACGGAAGCTATATGCAAACGAATGGCATCTTGTGCAAAAAATACCAGTGTAGATGTTATGTCAATATCAAATGTAAGAAATCTTGATGATTATAAAACCATAATAATTGGCGCGAGCATTAGATATGGTAAATATAGAAATGAGTTATATAACTTTATTAATGAAAACTTCCTAGAATTGGAGTCTAAGAAAAATGCTTTCTTTTCTGTAAATGTTGTTGCAAGAAAACCTGAAAAAAATAGTCCAGATACAAATCCATATGTAATTAAGTTCTTAGAGAAAATTCATTGGAAACCAAAAAATATTGAAGTCTTCGCAGGAAAGATAGACTACCCTAAATATAAATTTATTGATAAATATGCAATAAAATTTATTATGTGGGTTACAAAAGGTCCAACAGACACTTCACAGTCCTATGAATTCACAGATTGGAATAAAGTAGAAGCTTTTGCAGAAAATTTAAATTTATGACAAAAATAAAAAAATCTATAGAGCTATTTAAAGAAGCAAAGTTGCACATGCCTGGAGGAGTGAATTCACCAGTACGAGCATTTAAGAATATTGATGGAAATCCAATTTTCTTAAAAAAAGCTAAAGGAGCTTACTTGTTTGATGCTGATAACAATAAATATATTGATTACATTGGTTCATGGGGTCCCATGATAATGGGGCACTCCAATCCAAAAATCATAAATGCAATTTCAAGACAACTTAAACTAGGAACAAGTTATGGCGCTCCAACTAGTATTGAATCTGAAACAGCAAAACTAATAAAACAATGTTTTCCATCTATAGAAAAAATAAGAATGGTTAACTCTGGAACTGAGGCAACTATGAGCGCAATAAGATTAGCAAGAGGATATACAAAAAGAGATAAGATTATTAAATTTGATGGTTGTTATCATGGCCATGTAGACTCACTGCTTATAAAAGCTGGCTCAGGTGTAAGTACATTTGGACTTCCAGACTCACCAGGTATACCGAATGAATTAGCAAAAAAAACTTTGAGTTGTGAATTTAATAACAAAGAAGAGTTCTTAAAGATTTTTAATAAAGTCAAAAATGATCTTGCTGCTGTAATCGTCGAGCCGGTGGCAGGAAATATGGGTTTTATTCCAGGTGATAAGTCTTTTTTAAAGTTGCTTAGAAAAAAAACTTCTGAAAATAAATCATTGTTAATCTTTGATGAAGTAATGTCTGGTTTTAGAGTTTCACTTGGCGGTGCTCAAGAGCTTTACAAAATCAAACCTGACTTAACGACTTTAGGAAAGGTGATTGGTGGTGGTCTTCCAGTCGGTGCTTTCGGTGGAAAAAAGAAAATAATGGATTTTCTTGCTCCTAACGGACCTGTCTATCAAGCAGGCACCCTTTCTGGAAACCCATTAGCCATGGCAGCAGGATCAATGCTTATTAAATTATTAATTAAAACTAACCCCTATAAAAAGCTTGAAGATAAAGCTACCAATCTTTTACAAGGAATGAAAAATGTCTTTGATGCTAATGATATCCCTTTTTCAGTAAATCAATTGGGAGGTATGTTTGGTTTCTTTTTTTCAGAAAAATTACCTAAAAACTTTAAAGATGTCGTTAAAACTAATGATAAGCACTTTAAGAACTTTTTAAATCAGTGTATCGAGAATGGAATATACTTTGCGCCATCAAAATTTGAAGCAGGTTTTATTTCAACAAAACATACTAAAACTGAAATTAATAATACAATTATGATTACAAAAAATATTATAAATAAAGGGATATAAAATGAAATACGATATTAGCGCTCTTGGAAATGCATTAGTAGATACTCAATACATGGTAGATTATGAGTTCTTAGATGCTATGGGTCTCGAACCAGACTCAATGACTCTCGCTAGCGCGGAAGAGCATGCACCAATAATAAAAAAACTTAAAGATATGGGTGTAGACTCCGTATCAGATTGTGGAGGATCGGCCACTAATTCCCTGGTAGCTGCCTCTAACTATGGATCAAAGTGTCACCACGTTTGTAGAGTTGCTAATGATGAAGATGGCAAAAAATACCTTGATAGTCTTCAAACTGCTGGGGTAAAGCATATAGGTTATAGCAAAGAGAATTCTGACTTACCAACTGGCAAGTGTTTAATATTCGTTACACCAGATGCAAAAAGAACTATGAGCAGTATGTTAGGAATAAGTGCTTTCCTTGGCTCTCAAGATATTGATTACGATGCTGTAGATAATTCTAAGATCTTCTATATAGAAGGTTATATGGTTACAAGTGATGAAAATTTTAGCGCAGTTACTTCAGTACTAAGTCATATTAAAAATGAGAATACTTTAAAAGCATTGTCTTTGTCTGATGCTGGAATAGTTCATGGGTTCAAAGATAAATTCAAGGAAATTGAATCCTATGGAATTGATATGATATTTTGTAATGATGATGAAGCTGTAGCTTTTGCAGGCACCGAGACATTAGAAGAAGCAATTAATTTCTACAAAAGTCAAAATTATATGATTGCAATAACAAAGGGTTCAGAAGGTAGTATTGTTATTAAAGATGGAAAAGAAATATTTTCACCTGCAGTAACTATAACGCCAGTAGATACTAATGGTGCTGGAGATATGTATGCTGGTTCATTTATGCACGCATTTCTAAATGGTTTTAATTTATCTAAATGTGCGGACTTTAGTAATTATGCTTCATCAAAGGTCGTTGAAACCTTTGGACCTCGATTAACCCCAGATGGATATAAAGAAGTTTCAAATAAATTGAGAAAAAGCTAGCAAATTTCTCTACTATCTGATATTTTCACCACCTTAAAATTTTTTAAAACCTATGGCTGTAAAAAAAGCAATCAAAACAAAAAAGAAACCAGTAAAAAAAGTGGTGCCTAAAAAAACTTCCACAAAAAAAGTTGTGAAACATAAAAAAGTTTTAAAAGCAAAGCCTGTGGTTAGTATTGCAAATAATAAATCTAAGATTGCGCCATATAAACCAAAGAAAAATGAGAAATATATGAGTGCAGCAATGAAAAGACATTTTATTGCTGTTCTTTTACTTTGGAAAGAGCATCTTAAAGACGAAATGCAAAAAACTTTTGATCATTTAAAAACTAAAGGTGAAACATATGCAGATCCAATTGATAGAGCTTCTCAAGAAGAAGAATTTGCATTTGAACTTAGAACTAGAGACAGAGAAAGAAAGCTTATTAATAAAATTGCGATTTCAATTGAGAAAATAAAACAAGATGAATACGGTTGGTGTGAATCTTGTGGAGATGAAATTGGAGTAAAAAGACTTGAAGCAAGGCCAACTGCAACTCATTGCATAGACTGTAAAACCCTAGATGAAATTAAAGAAAAACAACTTGGCGGGTGATTCTAAAATTTTTATCAAAAATTTACTTTGATAAATAATAAAAAAATAAGTAAATTTGCGATCTCAATCATTGAAGATCTAAAAAAGAATAACTATCAAGGATACCTAGTTGGAGGTTGTGTTAGAGATCTTTTGTGCGGTCTTGAACCAAAAGATTTTGATATTGCAACTAATGCAACTCCTGAGCAAATAAGAAAAATTTTTAAAGCCTCCAGAATTATAGGAAAAAGGTTTAAGCTTGTTCATGTTTTTAATAGATCAGAGCTTATTGAGGTTGCTACATTTAGATCTGGTGATGATATAAATAATGATGGTAATCTAGTGCAAGATCAATCAGGTAAAATTATTAGAGATAATATTTGGGGTGGTCTTGAACAAGATAGTTATAGAAGAGATTTCACAATAAATTCACTTTACTACTGTCCTCTTTCTAAAAAAATTGTTGGTCATGAAGATGGTATGAAACATATTCATGAAAAAAAAGTTGTCTCAATTGGAGATCCAAAAAAGAGATTTGCTGAAGATCCTGTGAGGTGTTTAAGGGCTTTAAGGTTTAGTAATAAGCTTAATTTTAAGATTGATCCTAAAATAAAAGATGCGATTTATGAAAAGGGGCATTTACTCTCTGGTATTTCAAATGCAAGAATTTTTGATGAATTTTGTAAAATCTTTCTTAATGGAATGGCTGAAAAGAACTATAGAAAAATGACTTCTTTTGGTCTAAATAAATATCTTGTAACAACTAACCCTGAGAAGAATGAATTTACAAGCAGGTTAATCATTGAAGCATTAAGAAACACTGATAAAAGATTAAAAAATAATCAATCTGTAACCCCTGGTTTTCTTATTGCGGCACTTCTTTGGCCTGAACTGTTAGAAAAATCAATTGCTAAAGGTGAGATAAATCTTAGGAAATTCTTTAGATCTATGGACCAAGTTCTTAGAAAACAACAAAAAATTACAGCAATTCCAAGGAAATTTTATTCGTATATAAAAGATATATGGGTTTTGCAATTAAAGTTACACAGTAGAATTGGTAGACAGCCTTATAAAACTTTAAAACATCCAAGGTTTAGAGCAGCTTATGATTTTATGCTTATTAGAGAAAAAGCTGCCAATGAAATTAACAATTTAGGTAAATGGTGGACTAAATTTCAAAGAAATGATGATAATCTAAAAAAATCTCTTATAAAAATTATTAATGAAAATGATATACAAGAATCGTCTAAAACATTTGGTTTCTCTCAAGAGTTACGATAATCTATTAAATTAGAAACTATTATTGAAATGAAGCCAGCTTTAAACGAACTACCTCTGCCAAAGTATATTGCAATAGAAGGACCAATTGGAGTAGGCAAAACAACTTTGGCAAATAAAATTGCTGAGACTTTCAATTACGATGCATTTTTAGAACAACCTGCAGAAAACCCATTTCTTAAAAACTTTTATAGAAACCCTAGCCAGTCTGCTTTAGCTACTCAGCTTTTTTTCCTTTTCCAAAGAATGCAGCAAATTCAGGACCTAAAACAAAGAAGTTTATTTGAGAATGTTCGTGTAGCTGACTTCTTAATAGAAAAAGATAGATTATTTGCAGAAGTTACATTATCAAATGAAGAAATGAGCCTTTATGACAAAGTTTATGAACACATTACTCTAGATGCCCCAACACCTGATTTAGTTATTTATTTGCAGGCTCCGATTGAAATATTAAAGGAGAGAATTACAAAAAGAGGAAATATAAACGAGCAGTATCTTACATTGGATTATCTAGAAAGACTAAATGACGCCTATTCTAGATTTTTTCTTGATTATAAATCTGCTCCTTTGTTAATTATTAATGCTGCAGATATTAATCTTGAATCTAATGAAGCTGACTACGAAGCTCTAGTAACAATGATAATGTCAAACCCTAAAGGCAAGAATTTTGTAAATCCGCAACCTTCTATTATTTAAATAATAGTCATGGCTAAAGAACTAATAAAAGCTCAATCATTGAATCCTCATATTAAGGACTTTGATGAATATAAACAGCTATATGATGAATCAATAAATAATCCTCAAGGTTTTTTTAAAAAAATAGCTAAAGAAAATCTTTCTTGGATTAAAGATTTTAATGAAGTCCACAATAATGAATTTGCTGAAAGCAAATGGTTTTATGATGGAAAAATTAACGTTAGTGAAAACTGCATAGATCGTCATCTAAAAGATTCATCAGAAAAGACAGCATTAATTTGGGAAGGCGATGAACCAGATGATTCTAAAAAATATACATTTAAAGAATTACATGAGGAAGTCTGCAAATTTGCGAATGTCTTAAAAGATTTACAGGTTTCAAAGGGCTCAAGAGTTTGTATTTATATGCCAATGATTCCTGAAGCTGCATTTGCAATGCTGGCATGTACAAGAATTGGAGCAATTCATTCCGTAGTATTTGGTGGTTTTTCACCTGAATCATTAAAAGATAGAATCCTTGATGCTGACTGCGAAATAGTTATCACTGCTGATGAAGGTATACGTGGCGGGAAAAAAATACCATTAAAATTAAATGTTGATAAAGCATTAAGAAAATGTCCAAATGTAAAACATACTATTGTTATTAAAAGGTCTGGGAGTGATGTACCTTGGAATGAAGATAGAGATCTATACTATGAAGATCTTATTAAAAATGTATCTTCATCGTGTGATCCAGAACCAATGGATGCAGAAGATCCTTTGTTTATTCTTTATACCTCAGGTTCTACTGGAAAACCAAAAGGAGTCCTACATACAACTGCAGGTTATCTGCTTGGTGCTCACATGAGCTTTAAATATTTGTTTGGCATAAATGAATCAGATATATATTGGTGTACAGCTGATGTTGGGTGGATAACTGGTCATACATATATTTTGTATGGGCCTTTATCAAATGGAACAACTTCTATAATGTTTGAGGGTATTCCTACTTATCCTGATTCATCAAGATGTTGGGAAATATGTGACAAATATGACGTGAATGTTTTTTATACAGCACCGACTGCTATAAGAGCTTTAATGTCTCAAGGTGATGAGCCCGTGCTTAAAACTTCAAGAAAAAGCTTAAGAGTTCTGGGGACTGTCGGTGAACCTATTAATCCTGAAGCTTGGGATTGGTATTACAAAGTAGTAGGTAATGGTGCTTGTGACGTTATTGACACATGGTGGCAAACAGAAACTGGATCTGTGCTAATTTCCCCAATTGCAGGGGTTACTGAAGTTAAGCCTGGTTCAGCTACATTACCATTCTTAGGTGTAAAACCTGCGATATACGATGATGAAGGAAATGCTTTAGATGGCGCAACTTCTGGTAATTTAGTCATTGAATCTTCTTGGCCAAGCCAAATTAGAAGTGTTTATGGAGATCATAAAAGAATGATTTCAACATATTTTAAAACCTATGAAAATGTTTATTTTACTGGTGATGGCGCTAGAAGAGATGAAGATGGGTACTATTGGATAACAGGAAGGGTTGATGATGTATTAAATGTTTCTGGCCACAGATTAGGTACAGCTGAAATAGAAAGTGCTTTAGTACTTCATGATGCTGTTGCTGAGGCAGCTGTTGTTGGCTTCCAACATCCTATTAAAGGCCAAGGAATATATGCATTTGTTACATTAATGAAGGGAAAAGAGTTCGATGAATCTCTATCAGAAGAGCTTGTTAAATTTGTATCTAAAGAAATTGGTCCAATTGCAAAACCTGATCTTATTCAAAATGCTCCAGGCCTTCCCAAAACAAGATCAGGAAAAATTATGAGAAGAATTTTAAGAAAGATTGCTGAGGGTGACTTTGATAATCTTGGAGATACAACCACTCTTGCTGAACCTGCAGTAGTGGAGTCTTTGCTTGAAAATAGTAAAAAATTGTGAAGAAACTAATTCCCCTTTTACTTTTATTTGGATGCAATACTAATCAAAATTATGACAAATCAATGCTACCAAATGCTGACCCTGCAATCCTGAGCAAGGTTAATTCTAGAGGATTGATTACGTGTATGCAGATTCCCACTCCTCTTCCTCCTGTTCCAATAAACAAAGACCACAAGGTTCCTCATGCAGAAGTTTACGATACTAATGATTGTATTGACAAAGAAATGGCTAGAAAAGATACCAACGATATCAATAAAGAAAGAAAGGAAAAGAAAGAGTTTGAACTTGAGATTGATCTAGATTATCAAGATAAAGAATAGTTATTTTTAGATTTATTTAATTTTCCTTCATCTTCAAGCTTTATCAGATGTGCCAATAAGCTCATTTTTGCAATTGGATGAAGAACCTCAGGCACATCATCATAAACTAACAACAACAATTCATCTAAATTTGAGTTTTTTTGTTTCTCAACACACCTAAGCACTTTTGATTCTCTTGAGAGTCTATGTCTTATTATTGATTGAATGGTTTTGTCAGGCTCTTGCATAAAATTTCCATGTCCTGGAGCAAAATGATCAATATCATAATTTTCTAGAAGCCTTAACGAGTCGATATACTCAGTCATGTTTCCGTCTGGAGGAGCAATTACTACAGTAGATCCGTCCATTATATGATCACCTGTTAATAAGCATTTATTTTCTTTTAAATAAAAACAAAGATGGTTTGATGCATGTCCTGGGGTATGAATTGTCTCTAATGAATATTCATCTGTTGAAATTATATCTCCATGGCTTAAGACATTATCTGGTATGAAGGTTTCATCTTCCCATTGAGATTCTCTATCAACCAATCTTCCAAACATGGGAATATTTAATTTTTTTGAAATCGGTAATGCGGCTGGGGAATGGTCAGTATGAGTATGAGTGACGAGAATTCTCTTGATTTTATCTCCACCCTCAAGAAGAATTCTATCGATATGTTCAGGACTATTTGGGCCAGGATCAACTAAAGTAATGTCCTCATGTCCAATCAAATAAGTATTGGTTCCATTCCCGGTAAAAACTCCGCCATTATTAGCAGTTATTTTTTTTATTACTTTATTCACTAATGATCCTCATAACCTTCGTCTCCAGGAAATGATACATTCCAATTTCCATTTTCTTTAAAAAACTTTGGCAATATAGGTTTTATATCATTTTTTGTCATATTTTTTTGGTTCTCAAGCATATCTTTTGCGCAATTAAAACTTGAGCATAATTTAAGATTCTCAGTAGTAGGTAATATCATTTGCATGTCACCTTCCATTGCTTTTTTTAAGGCATCATTGGGATTAATCCATAGACTCTGAGTAAGCTCCATGCCATCATGCTGAACAATTTGGTTATCAGGTAAATATGCAATAAAAAATCTAGTATCAAACCTTTTGATTTCAAAATCTGGAGTAATCCAATGTGACAATGGAGCAATATTCTCAGTTGATAACATTAAGTCTTCCTTCTCACATATTTCTAAAAAAGATATTTTTTGATTAATAAGATCTTTTCTATACACGTCAAATTTTTTTTTGTCATGGCCCTCTAAATTTAGTTTTTCCCCAGATTTTCTTTTAGCCAGCAATATACCAACTTCTTCAAAACTCTCTCTTATGCATGCAATCCAATAACTAAGACCATTGCTACTTAAACCAAGGGTTTCAGAGGCTTTAGAGTCATTATGTCCATCACAATGAAATTTCCAGTCTTTATGACAATCATCATCATCAATTTTACCCCCCGGAAAAACATATAAATTTCCAAAAGGTGATTTTTTAGATCTTTTAACCATTAAGACCTCAATACCATCTTTTAAATCTCTTAAAAGAAGTACAGTTGCAGCAGGAATTAAATTTTTATTCATATATTTAATTGATATAGCTTAGAATACTGCTTATGAGAATTACTGACAATCTAATTGAAGACATATCAAATGCGCCTAATTGGTTTTTTGATGCTATTAAAATAGAACCAAAAGAATGTGAAATAAAAAATTCAAAGGGTAATCTCTCTTATTCAAAATGGGATTGTGACTCAGAAAGTAAAAGCCTACTTATATTCATCCATGGTACTGGTGCACATAAAAAATGGTGGTATCCAATAGCTCCGCATTTTACCGAAAATACTAACGTGATCGCAGTTGATCTTCCAGGCATGGGTGATTCTGGTTTTAGAGATAAATACAGTATCAAAGATTTTGGTCAATGTATCATTTCAATTATTGAAAAAGAAAAGTCAGCTATGTTCATTGATAATGTTTTTATTGTTGGGCATTCTCTAGGTGGTCAAGTCGCGGCATATGTTGCTTCTGAAAAAAAAGAACTTGTATCTAGCTTAATAATGATTGATACCTTTATAAGGCCTCCTGACTGGGATCCTTCTCAACACGAGGGCGGTCCTCTAAGAATGATCAAATATTATTCAGATAAGTCTACTATTTTAAAAAGGTTTAGGCTCTTGCCTGAACAGGAATGTCTTAATGATTGGTTTGTTAGATATATAGCAGAGCACTCTGTTAGAGAAACTGATGAAGGATGGCGATGGAAATTTGATGATTCTATGTTTAATAGCTTGGAAAGATTGTTTGGTTATCAATTTTCATTTGGATGTCCTGCCCTATTTATTCATGGTGCAAATAGTTTACTGATGTTAGGCAATATCCTTGGCAACATAAAAAATATGTATTCAGATATCATGGAATTTGAAGAAATTCCTGGCGCAGCCCATCATGTCCCACTCGATAAACCTTTAGAAATAGTTGATATAATTAAAAATCGTTTATTTTAAATATGAACTATTTCTATTTCTTCTTCTTTATTTTTTTAGGTATTTTGGTTTGGATTAAACCATTTGCTGAATTTTTAAAAAATAAGATTCTTTCAAGCAATAACATCAATGTTATTGCAGGCATAACATTATTAATAGGTCTAATATGCGTTTATGCAGCTTTAATGGATGGATATTGGTTTGAAAGAGTATGGAGGATTGTTACTTTTTCTTTAGGGATAATTTTGATTATAAGAGGTATTGCAGCGATGTTCTTTTTTAATCAAATAAAAAAAGCTATCCCTTTTGTCTTCCTGCATTATTTTAAATTTATGAGCATTATTTCAGTAATGTTTTTTGCATTAGCGTTTTTTGTCGTTTCCTCTGACTATGTTGGACCTCAAAAAGATATAAGTAATTGTAGTTCAGATAATAAAGTTAAGCTTATTTGTGATTTTAAAAATCCTGAGGATATAGTGATAACGCCTGATAAAAAATTTCTGTTTATGTCTGAATTTGGAGGAATTGGTCCATATGAAGAGCAAAAATCAGGCTATTTTGCTTTATTAAATTTAGAAACAAAAACTAAAGTCATTCCAAATATAACAATTGAAGAAAATATTTGGGGGAATCCTGAATGCACAAGAACAATTAATAAAAAATATGGTCCTCATGGAATTGACTTAATAAAAAGAAATGACGGACGTTATCAACTTGGAGTCATTAACCACTATCCAGATGAAACTATAGAAATGTTTGAGATGGTAAAAAAGGAAAATTCATGGGATATGGTTTGGAGGGGATGTATAGATGTGCCTTATGAGTTTTATTTTAATGACATTAGTTTAAGAAAAAGTGGAAGCTTCTATGCTTCTCATATGTACGATAGGGATATAACTCTTAACGAATGGCTTTTCGTTTCAATAATAAAAACTAATACAGGGTTCCTTGTTGAGTGGAGAGAAAATAAATTCAAAAAAATTGATGGCTCTGATGGAAGCGGTCCTAATGGTATTGCTTTGGATGAAGACTCGAATATTATTTATATAAACTATAACCAAGGTGATTCGATAACAAAATTTGATCTTTCCCTTAATAAAAAATTAGGTAAAAAGTTTATTGAAGCACCAGATAATCCTTATATAGATGGTAATGACATTTGGATTACTTCATTAGATTTTCAACCTAATGATTTTGGAGATTGTGAGTTTAAAAAAAGTTGTTCCCTACCATTTTCTATTTATCAATTAGATAAAAATAATTTAGAAATAAAAAATGAATATTCATTTTCCAAAACTGTTTTTGGTCTTCCCACCGTTGCTGTTCCAATAGAGGATAAAGTTTTTTTAGGGTCATTCCATTCTGACAGATTAGGGATAATAGAAATTAACTAAATGATAAAAGAATTCGACTTCGATTCACTTGAGAAAAGTATTCCAGAAAGATCTAGTAACTCTCATAAAGGTGATTTTGGAAAAGTGATAGTTGTTGGGGGTTCTGAAGGGATGGGAGGTGCCGCAATATTATCATCTGAAGCAAGTTTATTTTCTGGTGCTGGACTAGTTCATCTCAGTACACATCCAATAAATGTAGAGGCAAGCCTAAAAAGAAATCCAGAAGTAATGGCATATGGAATTGATAAAAGTTTTTCTATGCCTGAGAACATTGATGTTTTGCTATGCGGTCCAGGATTAAGAAATAACGAATGGTCTAAAAATATCTTTAATGAAGTTATTTCAGCAAATAATTTTGGGGTAGTAATATTGGATGCAGGTGCACTTCATTTTATAGGTGAGAACAATTTAGTGACAAGCAAAGATAAAGTTCTTACTCCTCATCCAGGCGAAGCTGCAAAGCTTTTAGGTATTTCAAATAATGAAGTTCAAGAGGATAGAATTAATGCCGCGAAATCAATATCAAATAAATTTTCAGCTTCTGTAATTCTTAAAGGTAAAGAGACAATTATTTGTTCTCATGGTGACGAGGAATTATTTATATGTACTGAAGGTGGTCCAGAGTTATCTTCCGGAGGCACAGGTGACGTTCTTGCTGGAGTTCTGTCAGCCCTTATAGCCCAAAAAGTTGATATTATTGATGCTTGCAAAATTTCTGTTGCTGTTCATGCTAGAGCAGGAGAAGAATTTAGAAATAAAACAGGTGAAATTGGCTTAAATGCATCATCATTGATACCAACCATAAGAGATTTACTTAATAAATGAATAAAATTTACCTAGAAAATGACGGGTCAACCAATAAGCTTGGTGCACTAATATCAGAGAAACTGAAAGAAATTAATAAATCTACAATTGAGATCCATCTTGAGGGTGATCTTGGTGCTGGAAAGACATTTTTAACAAGGTCGATAATATCTAATTCAGGATGGAGCGGCTTGGTAAAAAGCCCAACTTATACCTTATGCGAAGAATATGACCTTGGAGATGTGATTTTCTTACATATTGACTTATATAGAACTGATGAACCAGAGGACATTCATATTTTCGATTTAGATAGAAAAACTCACTTAAAAAAAATTATAATTATTGAATGGCCACAGAAGCTTGCTATAAAAAGAAATTTTGACTTGAAAATATCTTTTGAGCACTTCGAGGATGGTAGAAAAGTATTGATTAATGATAGTGATGAATTATTTTCAAGTTTGATTAAACATTATGAATAAAATTTTATCTTTTTTATTGCTTCTTTCTTCACTTGTGTACTCAAATGAAATTTCGTTTTATGAAATAAAAGATTCTGATGATCAATCTTCTGAAATATCCTTTCTTTTAGACAAGGTTTCTTTTATAAAATCTTATTCTCTCGGAGATCCCTCAAGAATTGTAATAGACGTATACCAAAGTGATTTAAAGTCAGGCGTTGAGGAAAAATATAACTACCCTATTAAGCTAATAAGGGCTTCTTCAAAAGAGGACTTAACAAGAATAGTTATTGATTTATATGAATATGTTAATTGGAGTAAACCAACTCAAGAGAAAACGGATGAAGGAATTTTATTAAAGATTAATGTCAAAAAAAATAAGAAGCTAAAAAATAATACAAGAGATATTGTAGTAGCAATTGATGCTGGACATGGTGGAAAAGATCCTGGAGCTGTAAGTAGTAACAATGTTTTAGAAAAAGATATTACTTTGTTGATAGCTAAAGAGTTGCAGAGAACTCTTAGAGATACAGAGGGGTATGAAGCAGTTTTAATTAGAAATGATGACAGTACTGTAAGTCTTAATGATAGATATCAAAATGCGAGAAAGTTTGGTGCCGATGCATTTATTTCAATCCATGCAGATGGTTTCAGACTGGCATCTGTTAAAGGTGCTTCAGTTTTCATATGGTCAGAAGAATCTTCAAGCAGCGTTGCTAGAAATCTTTCAGAAAAAGAGCGTAAGAGGATTCAAGCTCAAATAAAAAATATAAAGTCTTACGATTTCAATGAAGATGCTGCAAGAGATCTTTATCCAAATACCTATAAGAAAAAGGTCGATCAAAGCAAAGAATTAGGTACAAAGATCTTAGATCAGCTAAAAAGAGATCCATTCACTAAGATTCATAAACAAAATGTTGAATACGCTGATTTTAGAGTACTTAAATCAGTTGATATACCATCTGTCTTGGTTGAGTCTGGATTTATAACCAATCCAGAAGACGCAAAAAGACTTAAAACTAAGGCAGGAAGAAGAATGATTGCTAGGTCGATTTTTCTTGGCATTCACAATTATTTCAAAGAAGCGCCAGTTTCAGGCACCCTTCTAGAAAATTATCAAAACTATCTTAATTACGAAATTCAAAAAGGTGATGTGTTATCCGAGATTGCTATCAGATTTGGCGTGACGGTAGATTCTATTAACAAAACTAATAATCTAGAAAATAAATCTATATTTCCTGGCCAAATAATTAGAATAGAAATATAGACACCTAAGACATGTCATATGGATCGATGTCATAAGTCCATTTAACTTTCTTTGTTTCAGGCCAAGTTTGAATTTCATTAGTTAGATACTTAAGCACTCTATTTAAATAAGTTCTTGTGTCAGACTTAATAATCAGATGATTTCTTGTATTACCTTTCACCTTTAGGGGTATTGATGGGAGTGGCCCAATAACATAAATATTTTTCTTATCATTTAAGAGGTTGTTAGCCTTATCTAAAAATTTATAACAGCTTGCTATATTAGGTGAAGTTGCTCTTAGTATTGCAACTTTTGAGTAAGGAGGCATGCCCAAAGCTTTGTTCGTTTTAAGGCATTGTTCAGAAACCAGCCTATAGTCTCCAGTTTTAATTTGTTTGAGATTTTCATCATTAGGATATCTGGTCTGAATAATTACCTTTGCAAGATTATTATTTCTCCCTGCTCTTCCAGAAACCTGAATTAATTGTTGTGAAATTTTTTCAATTGCATTTATTTCTGGACTTAATAAACCTCCATCAGCGTTAAGAATTACACATAGAGTAACTTTAGGAAAGTCATGGCCTTTTGATAGCATTTGTGTTCCCACTAATATTGCTTCTTTACTTTTACTAGCCTTTTCATAGATTGCTTCAATCGATCCTTTTAATCTTGTAGAGTCATAATCCATTCTAATAATAGGCACTTTTTTAAATGTACGCCTCAGCACCTCCTCAACTCTTTCAGTTCCTGTTCCAAGAGTATTTATTTCATTTGATTGGCAATCTGGGCATGTTTTATTTACCCCGTAAACAGATTCACATTTATGGCAAATTAATCTATTTTTTGACTTGTGAAAGACTAAATTTGATTCGCATGATGGGCATTTGGCTACCCACCCACAGTTGTCACATTCATATAATGGTGCGAAACCTCTTCTATTCAGAAAAATCAACACTTGCTCTCCTTTATTGATTGCTGCTTCAATAATGCTCATGGTTTGAATAGCAATTCCTCCAAGCAGAGGAGAGTCGCTAATATCCAAAGGAATTAATTTTGGTGGCTTTT
The DNA here is from genome assembly GCA_902560315.1 of uncultured SAR86 cluster bacterium. Lineage (GTDB taxonomy): Bacteria > Pseudomonadota > Gammaproteobacteria > Magnimaribacterales > D2472 > SAR86A. The sequence continues at coordinate 140,125 of CACELG010000001.1, forward strand.
TGCCATCTACTCTTCTTAATAAATTAAACTTTTTAAACTTCTTTTCTTTAACAAGCTTTAACGTTTGTAATGATGGTGTGGCAGATCCAAGGAAAACTGGGATGTTTTCAATTTGTGCTCTTTTTAAAGCCAAATCTCTTCCTGAAAATTTGAAACCTTCAGCTTGCTTGTATGACTGATCATGCTCCTCATCAATAACTATTGCTCCTAAATTTTTTAAAGGCATTAAAACCGAAGATCTTGTTCCAATAACAATTCTTATTCCGCCAAATTTAGATCGCAACCAAACCTTCAACCTTTGATTTGGAGTTTGTCTTGAATGATATACGCCAATATCACCATTAAAACGATCCTTAAATCTCTTTTCTAGTTGAGGTATAAGATTGATTTCTGGCACTAGGATCAAAATTGATTTATTTTTAAGAATAAATTTTTCAGCTAGTTGAAGATATATTTCTGTTTTACCAGACCCTGTAACTCCATATATTAATGAAGGGCTAAATTTTTCAACTTTATTAAGTTTAGATAAATTAATATTTTGTTCTTTTGTTAATTTTAATTTTTTATCTTCTGCGTTTAACTTATATTCAGTGTCATCATTTAAGTCATAAATAATTTTATCGTTTTGTTTTCTTAAAAGAGTTGGCATAAAAGAAAAGAATACCTCTCCAATTGGATGATGATAGTAATCTGAAGCCCATGTGATTGTTTTAAATATCGATCCATCAAAGCAGGAATAGTCATCAGCTATTGAGATTATTTCTTTTAAACCATTTAACGATTTGGGTTTAGATATTTTCTTTACTACTATTCCAACAATAGACTTACTTCCAAATGGAACCATCACCCTAGTGCCTTTTTTAATTTCGTCTTTTGATTTGTAGGTAAAACATTGTCTTAATGGCAATCCAACAGCAATGTCATAGAAAAAAATATTCATTTTTTAATTGTAATGGATTTAATTTTTGATATAGTTCTCATCCTAAATATATTTTATTATGAAAAAAGATATACATCCCGAATACCGCGAAGTTCTATTCCATGATATCAGTGTGGATGAATATTTTTTACTTCGTTCAACTCTAAAGACAGACAAAACAAAGGAATGGGAAGGAAAAGAGTACCCATACTATACTGTTGAGGTTTCTTCTGCCTCACATCCTTTTTATACTGGAAAACAAAAAATTATTGATACTGGTGGTAGAGTTCAAAAATTTGAAGAAAGATTCGGTAAGAAAAAATAAACCTAATCTATACCAGAGCTGCCAAAACCTTTAGCACCCCTTTCTGATTTCTTAAAATCTTCAACTATTTCAAAATTTGCTTGAACTATTGGGACTATTATCATTTGAGCAATTCGATCACCAGAATTAATCGCAAATTCCTGTTCTGATCTATTCCATGCAGGAACCATTAATTCACCTTGATAATCAGAGTCTATCAACCCAACTAAATTACCCAGCACTATCCCATATTTCGAACCAAGACCCGATCTAGGAACAACAAGAGCTGCCAAACTCTCATCCTCGAGATGCATTGCAAATCCCATTGGAATCATCTCAGTTTTTCCTGGTTTCAATATTAATTTTTCTTTAATGCAAGCTCTAAGATCTAGACCTGCAGAGCCTTTTGTCTCGTATTTGGGAATGGGTATTTCATTACCTATAAGTGGATTTAATATTTTTAATTTTACCTGTTTCAATTGTTTAATTCCTTTGGTCTAATTAATGATTTTAAACTACATTGTTGTGAGTTTAATGAAACCCATTCACCATCATGAGAAATTGTTGCTAAATTACATGTTGTGAATCTGTTAATTGACTCATTAGTTAATATTTCTACTAAATAATGAAGTGTGGGATTATGTCCAACTATTAAAATATTATTTAAGCTTTCGTCCAGTTCTTTCAAGTCTTGAATAATGGTTGTCGTATCACCAAAATATAATTTATCTAAATAGGTTGCTTTATCAATTTCAAAATTAAATCCATCAGCAGTTAAGTCAAAAGTTTCTTTTGCTCTAATAGCATTTGAGCATAGAACCTTATCTATCTTTATATTCATATCTTTTAAAAAATTAGACATTTTCTTTGCATCACTTATGCCTCTGTTTGCAAGAGGTCTTTCAAAATCACTTAGATTTGAATTATCCCATGAAGATTTAGCATGCCTAAGTACATATATTTCTTTCATATTAAATTCATTATAGTATTGATATGTCGGCTTCTGTTCTATAAAATCGCGATTCTATGAGTAAAAAATGCCAAGTAACAGGAAAGATTCCTCAAACAGGAAATAACGTTTCTCACGCTAATAATAGAACTAAAAGAAAGTTCTTTCCTAATCTACATTCGCACAAATTCTGGGTTGAATCTGAAAATAGATTTGTAAACCTAAAAGTATCTGCTAAAGGTATGCGTATCATTGATAAAAAAGGTATAAGCCAAGTTCTTACAGAAATAAGAGCGCGCGGCGAAAAAGTTTAATTAGATCATTTGTATCCAGCTTCTTGAGCTAACAAAACAGCTTTTTTCTGCAAAGAACCTAATTTGCTGACATTTATATTATCTTCATAAAAGTCTCCCCATACCTGAATAGACTCGTGCGCTTTCGCGCCCATTAGGACTGGGAATTCTTTGTTTGCGAGGGCATAAAGATTTTGAGCTTTTTCAGACGACAGATACTCTAATAGTAAAATAGCATTTTCCTTATTTTTTGAAGTTTTAACAATTCCAGCGCCAGATATATTTACATGCACTCCTCTATCATTCTGATTTGCCCAAAATAGATTCAAATTATTGTATTGGGGATCATCTAACAATCTTGCTAAGTAATATGTATTAACAATAGTAACGCCACACTGTCCACTTGATACTGCTTTTAGAGCATTTGTATCATTTGAAAAAACTTCTGTTGCTAAATTTGATATCCAACCAGACACAACTTCTTTTGCTTGATCGAAACCATATTCATCAATCATGCTTGCTATAAGAGATCTGTTGTAGACTTTCTTTGATGTTCTTAAACAAAGTTTTCCCTTCCACTTAGGATCAGCTAAATCTTCATAGGTAGAAAAATCATTTGATATAAATTGATCACTAGAAAATACAATGGTTCTTGCTCTTTTTGAAAGGCCAAACCATTTATTTTCAAGATCTTTTAGATACGAAGGTATATTTCTTTCTAATATTTCTGAATCAATTTTGATGAAAATATCTCTTTCTGCTGCTTGCCATAATACACCTGCATCCACAGTCATAAAAATGTCGGCCATTGAATCGCTTCCCTCAATGTCAATTCGTTCCATGAGCTCTTGAGCGTTTCCCGATAGCAAGTTTACCTTGATGCCTGTATCTTTATAGAAATCTTCTATGATTGGTTCTAATAGTTGTGGTTGTCTAGATGTGTATATTGTGAGTTCTTGTATTTCATTTTCAGTAGAGCATGAAACAAGTAAAAGCACAGAAAGTAATATCGAAATTTTCTTCATTTTATACCTCATTTAATTTGAGTTACTTTTAGGTGTGCTAAATAAATTATATCTTATTCTTTCCAGCAGCATGATTAATAAAAAACTTTTTTAAGAACTGTGTTTTATTTACTCCAGACAATCCAAAATTTCTTAATAGCTTTATATACAAATTTTTTGAACCAAAAAGATTTACAAAAAAATCCATAGATTTGAGCATAAGGAGATTCATATTTTTTCTCCTAATTTCATATCTTTTAAGCGTTAAAGCTTGATCAATGTGAATAGATTTTTCATATGAATTTATAATTTCCTCACATAAAGCATCTGCATCTGCTAATCCTAAATTTATACCCTGTCCTGCTAATGGATGAATAGAATGAGCTGCATCACCAACAAGGACAACATGTCCAGAAATATAGTTTTCAAAATGATGACTAAATAACTTAAAGGTTAATATGGATGAATTAACCTTAATTCTTGTTGAAAGCTTTTGTTCGAAATAAGAAATATTATTTTTAACATAATCTTTAATATCAATATCATGAAAATTTTCATTATCAACAGACCAAACAATTGTATGTGTAGATTTATTATGATTTTTAGGTAATGGCATAATTGCAAATATTCCTTTATCTGAAAATATTTGATGAGCTAAATGTAAATCTTTGGTTGCACAGCTTGCTGTAAATGTAATCGCTGTTTGATTATAGCTAGATTTTTTTTCATTTAATTTAGCTATCTTAGCAACATTTGAATTTCTTCCATCGCAACCCGCAACAAATTTTGTTTTGATTTTATCTTTACTTGAAAGTTTTAATTCTGAACAGTTGTTTTCATTATCTTGAATAATCTCTTCAATTTGATTTTCAAAAAAAACTTGGTGACTCCCTTGATCTTGTAGCTTTTTTTGAAGGTCATTAAAAAAAACTACATATGAAAGATTTTCTTCATTAATTTCTTTTGAAGAGAAGTGAATGCTGCCAGATCCATCACCATCAAATACGCTTATTTCTTTTATTGGAGCATAGGGTACATTTATGCCGACATCATCTAAAAGTTTTTTTGAGAATGAGTTAAGAGTTAATGTCCTTATGTTTTCGTTTGTAACGTTTTTATTTTTTGACTTCTCAACTATTACTGACTCTATATTATTTTTACTAAGCCTGGTTGAAATATAATTTCCAATTATTCCACCACCAGATACGGTAACAACAGGATTCACAATACTAAGACATTAATGATTCTATCTCAGCAGGATCAGATGGAACTTTCTTGGTTAAATTTTCATTTCCATTTTTAGTAACAAGAATGTCATCCTCAATTCTTATTCCAATTCCTTTCCATTTATCATCCACATCCAGAGAGCTGCTTATATATATTCCTGGTTCGATAGTAGTAATCATTCCTGGTTTGAATTTCATATAATTTTCTCCCTCCATATAGTCACCTGCATCATGAACATCAAGACCAAGCCAGTGTCCTATCTTATGCATATAAAAATCTTTAAAGGCGCCTTTTTTATGAAGTTCGTCTGGATCTCCATCAAGCAAGCCTAAACTAACCAAACCTTTAGTAATTACTTTTTCAGATATTTCTTGAGGTTTCATAATATCATTACCAGGTTTTACATTATCTATTGCAGCATTCATGGCCTCTAGTACAATTTCGTAAATTTTTAACTGCTCTTTAGAAAATTTTCCATTTATTGGAAATGTTCTTGTTATATCTGATGCATACATCTCATACTCGCATCCAGCATCAACTAAAAGCAAGTCTGATTTTTTTAGTTTTTGATTATTTTCAACATAATGAAGAGTGCAGGCGTTTTCCCCTCCAGCAACTATTGGAGTGTAAGCCTGAAATCGCCCTCCTCTTTTTGAAAATTCGTTTATATATAAACCTTCAATATCTTGTTCTGAGCTAACATCTTTTACATTTTTCATAGCTTCAATATGTGCCTCAGCAGAAATATTGCATGCTTTTCTTATTAAGTTGATTTCATGTTCATCCTTAATAAGTCTTGCATTGCCAATCAATGATGATGCATCAATTATATTTATGGACTTACTGTGTCTATCCTTTGAACTTGCATTGGTTGACCAATCAATCACCTTCTGATCAAACCCTGATTTTTTTCCAATAGCATAGAGGACTTGACTAGATCCACTTAGAATATCTGGCATCATTGTGTCAATCTGGGTATTGTCATACGCCTTATCAAATAAAAATTCATCGACTGCTCCAATAGGCCCAGCTCTATTTCCATCCCATATCTCTTTAAGCTTATCTTTTGGTTGAACAAAAACTATTGAGCTTATGCCTTCTTTGTTATTAACAATAGCAATAAGAGAGGCAGGTTCAGAAAATCCAGAGAAGTAATAGAAGCTACTATCTTGTCTAAAAGCATAGGCTGAGTCTGCATTTCTATATTGCATATCGGCGCCAGGAATCAATAAAACAGAATTCTCTGGGAGTGATTTTTCTAAATTATTCCTTCTATTTTTATATATAGTATTGTCCATGAGGTTATTTTACTCATTTAAACAAACTTTCCAATTCATTAAAGTAGAATTAAACTATTCGAATGCCTAAAAATAGTGAATTAAGTTCAAAAGACCTAGAAAAGAAATTAGATTTACTAATAAAAAGATTTGAAGAACAAAAAGGTATTATTAACTCATATATAAAAAGAGAAAGGGATTGGAAAAAAGATAAAGTTTTGCATAAAAAAGAACTATCTCAACTTGAAAGAAATTTAAATAAGGACAAAAAATGAGTAAAGTTGACACTGTATCACTAAGAATTTTTGGAAGAGATCTTACTATTGCATGCCCTCCTAAAGAAAAGAAAAACCTAATTAAAGCCGCCAATCTTTTAAACGAAGAGCTTGATAATATAGATGATAAGAATAATGCCTTAGTTATTGCAGGTCTCACATTAGCGAACAAGTTTTTGACAAGTGGCTCTGAAAATAAAAATAACAATTCTGATATAGACTTTATAAAACTGATTAAAAAAATTGATCAAGCTCTTGAAAAATAGTCTTTAACTTAAATAACAACTCAACTATACTTTAAAAACATTCTGGTTCATTTGCTAATGTGTTAATAAATTTGAACCGATACTATTAAATAGGTGATATTCCACTGTCATTGTTGAGCAATACCACATAGGGAAGCCTGATCTGACAAGATATTCACCACCTGAACTTTCGGTTCAGGTATAACACATGGCGGTGATCTGGATTGTTAGCCTCTGCAAAAATTATGGTGAAAAATAATATTAGAAAATCACTTCTTGAGCAGGGGCAGCTTTTATCAGATAAATTTATAATTGATGCGAATAATGAAATCCAATCTACTGCAATCAATAAAATTAATTTAAAAGATTCTTTAAATAACTTGCTTTACTTTCCGTTTAGAAAAGAAGTTACATTAGAAGTTGTAACTGAAGAACTAAAAAAATATTCTCAAAATATATATATGCCAAGGATTATTTCTGAAACCAAAATCAAATTTAATCTTTTAGATAGCAAAAGTCTGATTCATAAAAATAAGTATGGAATACATGAAATTATAAATGAGAATTATCTCGACCCAGTTTTTTTTAACACAATGTTCGTTCCATTTGTTGGTGTTGATATAAAAGGATATAGACTCGGCTATGGAGGTGGTTATTTTGATAGAGCATTAGAAAAAATAACTAAATCAATTGATAAACCTCTCTTAGTTGGTCTTGGTTATAACTATCAAATAATTGATGAAGATTTTGGTGAGAAACATGATATTAAATACGATATCGTGATTACAGAAACAGATATACTTTCATTTAGCTGAAATATAGAATGTGACCTTTAATGATGAATAAAATCTTTAAAATTCTAATAAGCTTTTCTGCTCAAACTATTTTAGCTGGATCAATAATGCTTGACGGTAATTTAGATGAGATAGAGTGGGACAGTGCATACGAAATAAATGATTATTTTGAAATATCTCCATACACCTTAAAACCTGCTGAGGTAAAAACCGTAACTAAAGTATTTTCAAATGAGGATGGAATATATATTGGTTTCACAAACTTTCAAGAAAATTCATCAATGTTGTCTAATAAGTCTTTAAGAGATGAAATGGGTGTTATAGCTGAACAAAATGGGGTTGCCATCGATTTTGATAGCGATGGGTCAAAAGCCTATATGTTTATGGTGACACTCGCCAATATCAAGAAAGATGGCATCAGACCATTGGGTGGGTGGCCGGAGATGGATTGGGATGGGGATTGGGAAGCTGAAACAAGAAAACATAATGGTTATTGGGTATCAGAATTCTATATTCCTTGGAATGTAGTACTAATGAAAAAAGTTGAAGGAAATAAAAGAAGAATAAATTTAACAACATTCAGATATTTAGGTGAAAAACAGATCTGGTTAAATGATAATAAGACTAGTGGATACAGAGTAAATTTCTTATCAAGTTTGAGGACGCTTGATGTAGATAATTATTCAAAAGGTAAGACTAACTTCTTCCCATTCATTTCAAAAACATATAATTCAGTATCTGGTTTTAATGAAAATAAAGTTGGTGCAGAAATCTTTATAAATACAGGAACTGGTAAGCAAATTAATCTAACGGTTAATCCAGATTTTGGACAAGCTGAAAGTGATGAAGTAATTGTAAACTTTTCTGCGCAAGAAACCTTTTATTCTGAAAAAAGAGCCTTCTTCAATGAAAATCAGTCTTTGTTTGATTTATCTCATTACGATAGATACAGAATAATTAATACCAGAAGAATTGGTGCAAAAAGTAACTATGAGTGTTCATCTTCTTTGAATGAGAATGATTGTATTGATTCAAAGAAGAACTATACCGATATTGATTATGCGATGAGATATACACAAAAGAACGATGATTTAGATTTAGGTATCTTTATTGCTCAAGAATCAGATGAAAGATACACAAAAGGAAAAGATTTTTATGCTCTTAGAACTAAGAAAAAGATCGATACTAGAACAATTGGGTATTTCTTAACCCATGTTGTAGATAATTTTTCTGATGAAAAAGCCAGTGTGAATGTTGTTGATTTTACAAATGTAAAATCAAGGAAAATAACCTTGTATCACGATATTATCTCTTCTAAAAAAGAAGATGAGGCAGGTTTTGGATTCCGATCACAGTTTAATTACAAGCCAACAGACTTGAGCAGAAGATCTGGAAGTATCTTATATTTTGATGATAGTCTAATGCTTAATGATTTTGGTTATTTAAAAAGAAATGATTGGTTTCATTTGGGGGCCGGAACAGATATTTCTAAAATAAACTTTAAAGATGATAGTCAAATTAAAGAGTTTAAATTTGGAATAGATCTTAATTATGATTCTGATACTTCAGGAAATTCCAATCCAATAAAAATTGGTCAAAAAAATGAGTTCACATTTTTAGACTCGTCTGAATTTCAATTTACTTGGGATCTTAAAACTTCTGGAAAAGATACTACTATTACAAGAAAAAATATTGATTACCCATTTGTTAAAACAAAAGGTAGTTTGAGCTTTAATTTAGATTATGAGTCGCCAAGCTATGGATTCTGGGAATACGATTGGAGAATTGGATACGAGAATGCTGAAAAATATAATTCATTTAATTCAGAAGGTTATGAAAGAAGATTTGCAAAAATAGCAGGCTCACTCTACCCCACAGATAATTTCAAATTAGGGTATTCATTTAGAGTAAGGGAAGAAGATGAATGGCTAAATTGGTTAAAAGATAATGAACTAGCAACATATGATCTTACCCAAAAGATTTTTTCGATTAACATGAATTGGTATAAAGGAATAAAACATGAAATAAGATTGAAAAGTCAATTTGTTGCATTGGAAGCCTTAAATCCTAGAAGTCTAATTGTTGATAATGAAGGATATCTATTAAGTCACAATGCAGACGTAAAAGCATTTTCTGAAGGCATAACATCATTTCAAATAAGATATAAATATGAAATTGCACCCCTATCATACATATATTTAGTATATACAAAGGGTGGCAACGTATATGATGATGAAAATAATAAAGATACATCAGAAATCTTCAAAGATCCGTGGGATAACCCAGACAACGAGATATTCTCTATTAAATTTAGATTGAAATATTAAATATAGCTACTTTAGAAAATCTAAATATGCTCTATTATTGCTTACTTCATTAAATAGAGCGCCGCATTTATTTATATGCTTAAAAAGTGATGCTTTATTCTTACTTGGGTCTTCAATGCCAATAAGAATATTTCCATATGCTGATCCTATATTTCTATAGTGAAATAATGAAATGTTCCATCTATTTCCAAAATTTTCTAAGAATTCTAACAATGCGCCTGGTTTTTCAGGAAACTCACCATTAAAAATCCTTTCTATATTATTTGTTTTGTTTGATACATTGCCCCTGCCACCAACCATATGCCTCAAATGATCATTTGAAATCTCATTAGAAGTATAATCGTCAAACTTGTACTTAAGTTTTTTAAGTTTTTGTTTTAATTTTAAAAAACTATCTTCTGATGTTGTTCTTATTCCTACCAATACATAAGCATTATCATCATTAGATTTCCTATAGTTAAATTCAGTTACTGAGAGCTTTCCAAATACTTTAGCCAATTTCAAAAAACTTCCAGGTTTTTCAGGAATTTTTATACTAAGTATTTTTTCACGGTTCTCACCAATCTCAGATCTTTCTACAATGAATCCAAGTTTTTGGAAATTTATATTTGCACCTGAGCTAATGGCAAGTAAATTTTTATTCTTCATTCTCTTAGAGTAAATTTTTAAGCCTGCTAAGGCGACTGCTCCTGATGGCTCAGAAAGAACTCTAGTATCTTCAAAGATATCTTTCACAGCTGCACAAACCTCGTCGATGTTTACGGTTACTACCTCATCAACACATTCTTTGATTACATCAAGATTATTTTTACCTACTTGAGAAACCGCAACACCATCTGCAAATAAACCTACTTTTTTTAATATAACTCTTTTATTTGATTTAAGTGCTTCTGTTAAGCATGCTGAATCATTGACTTCTACTCCAACAATTTTTATTTTCTTATTATGCTGTCTGATCCATGCTGAAATACCTGCAAGAAGTCCCCCGCCTCCCACTGGAACAAATATTGCATTGTAATCAATACCATCTTCTAAAATTTCTCTTCCAACCGTTCCTTGCCCAGCAATTGTATATTGATCATCAAAAGGATGAACGAATGTATATTTAAATTTTTTTGAAATTTCTGCAGCTTTAACAAGAGCCTCAGCAAGATTTTCTCCATATAATGTTACTTTTGCTCCAAGTCTTTTTACAGCATTTAATTTATTTTCTGGTGCAGTGACTGGCATTACAATGTTGCATTTTAGTTTTAATTTTTTACATGCCAGTGCTACGCCTTGCGCATGATTACCAGCTGAGGCTGCAATAATACCAAGAGCTTTTTTCTTTTCAGATAAATTAACTATTTTGTTATAAGCCCCCCTATTTTTAAATGAGAATATAGGTTGTAAATCTTCTCTTTTAAGAAAAATATTATTATTTTCTTTTATAGATAAATTTATGGCATGAGTAGTTGGTGAATCAATTGCAACATCATAGACTGATGCTCTATCAATTAATTTTAAGTACTTTTTAGAATACTTAAACTTTCCAGTCTTATTTATTTTTAATCTCAATTTAAATCACATGTAATAATTTTCTTGTATTATAACTGTATGAGCGCCTCAAAGATAAGTGTTGCAAAAAAAGCAATAAGCCATATTGAAAAAAAACTGACTAGTGAAGTTGTTCTGGGAATTGGTACAGGATCTACTGTAAATTTTTTTATTGAAGAATTAGGAAAGTTTACAAGTCATTTCCGAGGTGCTGTCTCAAGCTCTGAAGCATCAACTCAACTTTTAAAAGCCAAAAATATTGAGGTATTTAGTCTCAATGATGTTAATGAAATAGAATTTTATATAGATGGTGCTGATGAAGTGTCGCCTGATAACTTCTTAATTAAAGGGGGTGGAGGTGCACATACAAGAGAAAAAATTGTAGCTGCAGCAGCAAAAGAATTTATATGTATTGTTGATGATTCTAAATTAGTTGAAGTTCTTGGATCCTTCCCTCTTCCAGTAGAGGTAATTCCAGAAAGTAGAAGCATGGTATCAAGAAAAATAGTTGCAATCGGAGGTAGGCCAGTTTACCGATCAGGATTTGTAACTGATCAAGGCAACCAGATATTAGATATACATGATATAAGAATTAACAATCCTGAAGAAATGGAAATACTTCTAAATAATATTCCTGGTGTTGTTGATAATGGAATATTTGCATTTGATAAACCAGAAATTGTTTTAGTTGGAGACTAAAAATATTTAAAGAAGTTCTTTTATTTTAGATATTAGTTCTGGTGAATCTGGTTTAACTTTTGATCCAAATGTTGATGCTACTTTTCCATCTCTTGTAATTAGATATTTATTAAAATTCCAAGAAGGACTTACCCCGCTTTGATCAATTAACTTTTTATATAAAGCATTGGCTTTCTTGCCTCTGACTTTTGAAGTAGCAAACATAGGGAAATCTACGCCATATTCAGTTGAACAAAATTCAGCAACGTCAGTTTCATCAGAATATTCTTGCATAAAATCTCTCGATGGCACTCCAAGAACAACAAATCCATCATCTTTATAATCTTCATATAATTTTTGTAATGAGGCATATTGATAGGTATACCCGCATCTGCTTGCAACATTAACTACTAGAACAACTTGATCACTATACTCACAAAGATTTACAGTTTCGCTTGAATCTAAAATACGCATTTCAGTATCCATTAAATCCGAACAAGCATATGAATAAGAGGAAACAAATAATACAGAAACTAGGATAAGCTTTTTCATGATATATATTTTAATCTAAGAAATAGGTGTTATTGCAGATAATGATGAAATAAATATTGTTATTAAAAAAATAACCTCGATTTTGTCTTTATATTTCTCCATTAAATAATCCTTTTTAAAAGATATGGAGGGCTGGGCCCTCCACAATTCCAGAGTGTCAGCATATAAAATAGGGGAGAGGAGTGCTGACATGTACTATTATGCATATTTATAATATATTATCAACTATATTTATAAAATAAATCATGTTTTTTTTATGTATAATGCTTTTTTAAATAAATTTGGAGAAATACTTTGAAAGGAACAGTTTTATATGAGGTTCAAGGCGATGTAGCAGTATTAACAGTTGATAACCCTCCTGTGAACCCACTAAGTGATGGTGTTAGGAACGGTTTATATGAATCACTTCAAAAAGCAGAAGATGATGAGACTATTAAGGGTGTTGTTTTAACTGGCAATGGAAGAGCTTTTATAGCGGGAGCTGATATATCAGAATTTGGCGGTAATGTTGAAGGTAAAAGCCTCAATGAAGTGTTTCAAAAGCTTGAATTCTGTAAAAAACCTGTTGTTGCAGCAATTAATGGGATTGCCTTAGGTGGCGGCCTGGAAACTGCATTATGTTGTAATTACAGAATAATTGATAAAAATGCCATTGTAGGCCTTCCAGAGGTTAATTTAGGCCTATTACCTGGAGGTGGTGGAACTCAAAGACTCCCAAGACTTACAGGGCCAAGTGAGGCATTAAAAATGATGCTTACAGGATCACATGTGCCAGCTTCAAAAGCTTTAAATATGGGTATTGTAGATAGCATGTCAGATAACGTGGTTGCTGATTCTATTGAATTTATAAAGAACGTGGCTGAAAAATCAGATAGTCATCCAAAAGTACGTGATATTAATGAAAAAATGATTGAAGCAAGAGGAGACGATAAGGTTCTTCTAGAAGCACAAGCAATGGCAGCAAAAGGAAGAAAAGGACAATTTGCACCTGGACAAATAATTAAATGTGTTGAATCAGCAATAAATTTAGATGATTTTGATGAAGGACTTAAAAAGGAAGGTGAGTATTTTCTTGAATGCTTAATGCATCCTCAAAGGGAAGCTATGATTCATATTTTCTTTGGAGAAAGAGCAGCATCAAAAATTGCAGATGTACCAAAAGAAACAAAAATTATGGACATAAAAAAAGCTGGAATCGTTGGTTCAGGAACAATGGGAGGTGGAATCGCTATGTGTTTTGCAAATGCAGGCATTCCGGTTCATATAATTGATCAAGATGAGGAAAACTTAAAAAGAGGTATTTCGGTCATAGAAAAAAATTATGATTTTATGGTCGGTAGAGGAAGATTAAGTGCCGAACAGAAAGATGCTGTTTTTGGGCTTGTATCATCATCATTAAAGTACGAAGATCTTTCAGATTGCGATATTGTAATTGAAGCTGTGTATGAAAACTTAGAACTTAAACATGAGATATTTAAGTCTTTAGACGAACATGTTAAGGACGGTGCTATACTTGCTAGTAATACATCAGGTTTAAATATAGATTCAATAGCATCAGTTACCAATAGGCCTGAAAAGGTAGTGGGTACTCACTTTTTTAGCCCAGCTAACATAATGAGACTATTAGAAGTTGTAAGAGGCGAAGAAACTTCTGACGAAACATTAGCAACGGTAATGTCAGTTGGTAAGCGCCTTAAAAAAGCAGCTGTTGTGTCATTAAACGCTCCTGGCTTTATTGGAAACAGGATGTTATTTGGTTATACAGCCCAGGCAAATATGTTACTTCTTGAAGGTGCCCTTCCCCATCAAATTGATCAAGCATTAGAATCATTTGGTCTAAATATGGGTCCATTTAGAATGATGGATCTTGTTGGTTTAGATTTAGGATGGAGAGCAAGGAAATTGAGTGGAAAGGAATCTCCTCTTCATGCAAAAATTGGTGATGAACTTTGTGAACAAAATAGATATGGTCAAAAAAATGGAGCTGGCTATTATAACTATTCTGAGGGGTCACGTGCTCCAAATCCCGCGCCAGAAAATGAATCTACATATGAAAAGATATCATCTGATAATGGTTTCACAAGAAGAGAAATATCTGACGAAGAGATAGTAGATAGGTGTGTATTAGCACTTATAAACGAAGGGGCTGATATTTTATCTGAAGGAGTTGCCCAAAGAGCTGCTGACATAGATGTTGTTTACATTAACGGATATGGTTTTCCAATATGGAGAGGTGGTCCAATGCATCATGCAAATGCAATGGGGTTAGATAAAGTTATTGAAAAACTAGAGAAATATAGAGAATTAACAGGTAATGATGTCTATAAACCTAGTGAAATGCTTATAACGCTTGCTAAAAATGGAGAAAGATTAGGAGAAGCGCCTAAAAAAGAAGATAGAAAACAAAAATTGGACTTTGAAATGTCTTCAGTTGCGAATAATTTCTAATATATTCAGTATTAAGCTTTAATATAGACTTTTGTTCCCTTTTTTACTATGTCATATAAATATATGACATCATTATTAAACATTCTTATACACCCGTGAGAAGCTTTCGTACCAATTAAGCCTTCTTCGTGTGTACCATGTATATAAATATATCTATTAAAGGAATCAACCCCTTGCCCCTTATTTACACCGTCTTCTAAACCATCAAGCCATAATATTCTAGATGTTACATGATCATCTTCTGTATCTTGGGGCAAAGTAATTATTTCTGATTCTTTTTTTGTATCTAATCTGGCTACAAAAATAGTGTTAATCTTAGCTCCCTCGCCTATCTTCTCTTTGATTTCATGCTTTCCTAAAGGTGTTTTATATGAGTTTTCTTCTTCGCCTTCACCATATTTTGAAGTTGAGACTGGAAAACTCTCTTTAACAAGGTCTTTTTCTATAACAAATAGCCTCTGTTCAGAGATATCAACAATAATTTCAAGCTCATTTGCGTTTAAATAGAATGGATAAGAAAATAAAATTATTGTTAATATTATTTTTAAATTTAACGCGCTTTTAAATGATTTTTCCATAAAGATAAGCTAATTATGATAAATACTATCATAAACGACAATAAATAAATAAATTTGTACCCGGTTAAAGAATAAAAGCTGCTTTCGTAGGTTAGTTCCACTTGACCTTCAAGTATATCAGATCTTCCTTTATCTAAATAATCAACTATTGTCCCTTTATTTGATATAATTGCTGAAACTCCATCATTTGTTGATCTTATTGTCCATTTATTATTTTCTATAGCTCTTACTCTAGCAATGCTTAAATGTTGATAAGGTCCTATTGAATTTCCAAACCATGTATCATTTGATATATTAATCATCAATAAGGAACTTTTGTTCATTTTTCTTACTGTATTTGGAAATGCTATATCAAAACAAATTGGGGATGAAACTTCTATACCATCAAGAATACGTATAGTTTGCTGATTTTTGTTGCCATGAGAAACATTTGACATAGGTAAATCAAAAAAGTTTATCAACCCTCTAAGTCCATCTATAAAAGGAATGTACTCTCCAAATGGAACTAAATGGCTTTTTTTATACAATTCATTATATTTTGGGCTGTATATTGAGTTGTAAAGCTTATTATCCTCATACACCCATGCACCAATTAACATTTTTTTTGAAATAGAGGTCTTATTAATTAAATTATTAAATCTTGGGCTTTCAAGTGGATATGGCAACTCTGCTTCTGGAATAACTATTAATTTTGTATCTTCTGAAACTTTAGTAATTAATTTGTTTAAGTTTTCTTCTATTTGATAATAATAATTACTTTCATACTTTAAAAAAGGATCTGATGCTGGCTGAATTATTGAAATTTTAATACCTTTATCAATGTCAAAAGATTTATATTCTGGTATCAAACTTAAAACAATTAGTATTAAGGCTAAATAAGATAAATTTTTATTTCTATAAACAATAAATAAGGAGCATAAAAAATATATTAATAAAGATGCTGCTGTGACCCCAAATATTGGATAAATATTTTGTACATAAGTGTCTAAATAAATATTGCCAGGAATTAACCAAGGAACGCCGTTTAAAAAATAATATCTACTTAATTCACTAATTATTAATATGGATGATATAAATAAAACTCGTATTAAATTATTTTTAGTATTTATGAATTTTAATAACGGCTTTAATAACAAAAGAGGGAGTGTAAATACCAAAGTTAATATAGTTATTAATAAAGTGTATATTAACAAAGATATCGCTATTGTTGTCTCTCCGTAATAGTAAACACTTACTATTATCCAAGACATCCCAAATCCCCAATGACCTAAACCCCAGGCAAAAACATTCCAAAAAGAATTACTATTTTTAAACAGTAATAGATTTATAAGGTAAGCATATGAAATAAATATAAATAATTTAATTGAGAAGGGCGCAAAGGAAAAAATTCCAATTAGACCAAATAAAAATGGTGTAATTAGTCTAATTATTTTCATTTATTTTTTGAAACAGTAAATCTCTTTATTCTTCTATTATCTGTATCAGATACTTCAATATAGATGTCTTCAATTTTAATCTTGTCTCCAATATTTGGAAGGACTCCAAATTCAGATATAAATAAACCTCCAAGAGTCTCAGCATCTACTGACAAAGGATCTAAATCCAGCTCAAAGAATCCAATAAACTCTTCTAATTCAATCTTTGCATCTACTCTATATTTATTTGAGTCAATTTCAATTATCTCTTCTTCGTCAACATCATGCTCATCTTCGATTTCCCCAACTAACTCCTCTAAAATATCTTCAATAGTAATTAACCCGCAGATTTCTCCATATTCATCTATTACAACTGCTAAGTGAGATCTGTCTTGTTTGAACTCTTCAAGTAAAGAATCAGCCTTTTTAGTCTCTGGCACAACATTAGGGTCTCTTAGCATTTCATTTATATCAAAATCAGTCGTTCCCTTAAATAATTTAGGCAAGATATCTTTTGCAAGAAGTATGCCTGCTACTTCATTTCTTTCATTTCCTAAAACTGGGTATCTTGAATGACCAGAATCAATTATTTTTTTAATTATATCTTTAGTATTTTCTCCAATTTGGATATTCACCATGTCAACCTTGGGTATCATTATTTCTTTAACAGTAATATCACCAAGTCTAATTGCTTTAATTGCTATTGACTCAGCTTCTTTATCTATAACGTTTCTATCAACGGCATCTTTTAAGAAATCAGTAACTTCTGTGACACTCTGAGTTTTTATAAAAAATGGGTTTCTAAAAAATTTCTTTAATTTTTCAATAGCGCTCGAGGGAGGCTGGCTTTCTTCCTGATTGTTTTTTTCGTTCATATATTAATAAGGGTTTCTAATATTAAGTTTTTTTAAAAGCTTGATTTCTTTATTTTCCATTACTTCAGCCATTTTATTATTATTGTGATCAAACCCTAATATATGATATACCCCATGAATTAACATGTGAATCATATGATCATCAAATTCTATATCGAGTTCGACTGATTCTCTCTTAACAAATTGATAACTTATTGCAATATCACCTAAATTTCCTGTTATTGTTTTAGAGATATCTTCATTAGTAAATGATAGAACATTTGTTGAAGTATCTTTACTTCTATACTTTTTATTAAGCTTTTGCATGGACTTATCGCTTATTACTTTCAAGTTTATTGAACATTCTTTAATTTTTTCTTCATCACAAATTAATTTGAAAGCATCATTCATTTTAATTTTTAAATCATTATCAACATGAAAATCTTTATCAGATGAAATAAATATACTCACTTAAGTACCGATTTTTTCTTCAAAAAATTTATAGGCATCAATAATCTTTTTAACAAGAGGATGCCTTACAACATCTGATGATGAGAATCTTGTAAAACCAATTCCTTCAGTGCCTTCAACTACTTCTATCGCATGAGACAAACCTGACTTAATGTTTTTTGGAAGATCTATTTGGGTTAGATCGCCATTAATGACTAAACATGATCCAAAACCCATCCTTGTTAAGACCATCTTCATTTGCTCCTTTGTGGTATTTTGACTTTCATCAACAATAATAAATGAATTATTCAGGGTTCTGCCTCGCATATATGCTAATGGAGCAATCTCAACAATACCTTTATTAATGAGCTTGTCTGTTTTTTCTGTTCCTAGCATCTCGTATAGAGCATCATAAAGAGGGCGCAAATATGGATCTACTTTTTGTGATAAATCTCCTGGAAGAAATCCAAGCTTTTCGCCCGCCTCAACTGCAGGCCTTATAAGAATAATTCTATCTACTTTTTCATTTAAAAGCGCATCAATAGAGGCTGCAACTGCTAAGTAAGTTTTTCCAGTTCCTGCAGGACCAATACCAAAATTTATTTCATTTGATTGAATGTTATTTATATATGTTTTTTGATTTTTCCCTCTTGGAATAATACTTTTTTTTGGAGTTTTAATATTTATTTCTCTTTGAGTGGTACTTTTATCTGGTTCTTGAATGCATAAATGCAATATTTCGTTTGTAATTTCTATGCCTTTTCCTGCAGCTTCATATAATCTTTTAAGAGCATCGACAGACAAACTAACATCTGAACTACTTCCTTGGATTTTTAGAATGTTTCCATTTTGAAAAATCTTTACATTGAAATTTTTTTCAACAAATTTGAGGTTCTCATTGAGTTCTCCAACAAATCTAACCATGACATTTGCGTCAGGCGGTGTGAGCTCAAGATTGGTTAGAGCAGAATCTTTTGGCATCAATTTTGCAAATTACCTCTTAAACAATTTGGAAGTGCTTCATTTATTTGAATATTAACTAATTGTCCAACTAAATCAATATCATTTGAAGAGAAATTAACAATTCGATTGCATATTGTTCTTCCTTGAAGCTGACCTGGATCTCTTTTTGATTGTCCATGAATAAGACAATTTTGAACAGTTCCAACTTTCTTTCTACTAAATCCAAATGAAAGTTGATTGAGCCTGTCTTGAAGAATATTTAATCTTTCTTTTTTTTCTTCTTGTGTAACATCATCAGGCATATCTGATGCAGTTGTATTCGGTCTTGAACTGTAAATAAAACTAAATGATTCATCAAATCTTACTTCATTGATTACATCCATAGTGCCCATAAAATCATCTTTTGTTTCGCCAGGAAAACCAACAATAAAATCAGAAGAAAAGCTCATATCTGGTCTTACCTGCTTAATTTTTTCTATGAGAAGTAAATACTTTTCAACGTTATATCTTCTTCTCATAAGTTTTAAAATTCTGTCGGAGCCACTTTGAATTGGCAAATGAACATGGCTTACTAGTTCAGGAACCTTATCGTAAACTTCAACCAAGTCATCTCTAAATTCATGAGGATGGCTGGTTGTATACCTAATTCTTTCGATATTTTCTATCTTTGCGGTAAGCTCAATTAGCCTAGCTAGTGATGACTTTTCACCCTTATATGTTCCTTTGAAGTTATTAACATTTTGTCCCAATAAATGTATTTCTCTTGTGCCTTCTTCTGCGAGTGCAGATATTTCATTTAATATATCTTCTATTGTTCTCGATACTTCATGACCCCTAGTCTTAGGGACAACACAAAATGAACAATATTTATTACAGCCTTCAATTATTGATACAAATGCTGAAGGTTCTCCTGTTCCATGGACTGGCAAGTGATTAAATTTTTCCAATTTTGGAAATGATATATCAACTTGATTAATATTGGTTTCATCTTTCTTTTTATATAATTCAGGGAGCTTATGAAGCGTTTGTGGGCCAAAAACAATATCGACTGCAGGAGCTCTCTTGATAATCTTTTCACCTTCTTGTGAAGCGACACAGCCACCAATTGCAATTTTTAGATCTGGTTTTTTATCTTTTATCTTTCTCCATCTACCTATTTGATGGAAGACTTTTTCCTGAGCCTTTTCCCTTATCGAGCAAGTATTTAATACAAGTAAATCTGCATCCTCTTCTGTTTCTGCTAGCTCAAAATTTTCTTTTTCTTCAAGTAAATCAAACATTTTTGCAGAATCATACTCGTTCATCTGACAGCCATGCGTTTTTATAAATAATTTTTTCGTCATATTTAATTATTCATCGATAACTTTAATTCTCAAACTTTATTCCCATATAATTAAGTATTATGAAAACTAAAAGTGTTTACAAGATAATTTTCATTCAACTTGGTGAAATTTACGAAGTTTTTGCAAAGCAAATATACCAAAGTGATATGTACGGTTTTATCGAGGTGGAAGAGTATATCTTCAATAAAGATAAACAGCTAGTGGTTGACCCAAGTTCTGAAAAGTTAAAAAATGAGTTTTCTAAAGTTGAAAGAAGCTATATACCAATTAACTCAGTAATTAGAATAGATGAGGTTAATGAATCAGGTGAGGCTAAAATAAAAGAAAATAAAGGCCAAGTAAGCCCATTTCCCTTAAACATTCAACCATCAAATAAAAAAGATTAGATTATTCGGGCATAAATAGTTTTTTATAGAATCTTAATTCCTCTACAGATTCTTTAATGTCTCCGAGCGCTCTATGAGAACCCTTCTTCTCATAAACCTGAGCTTCGTTCATCCATCTAACAGCTACTTCTTTAAATGATGAAACATCTATATGTCTATAATTAAAATAAGCTTCTAATCTAGGCATATATTTAGATAAAAATCTTCTATCATGAGAAACGGTGTTACCACACATAGGAGAGGCTTTTTCTCCAACATACTTAGAAATAAAATCTAATGTTTCAATTTCTGCTATTTGTTCAGTTATATCACTCTTAATTACTTCCTGAATTAAGCCAGATGAGCCATGCTGATTTTGGTTCCATTCATCCATTGAATCTAGAAGTTCTTTAGATTGAGAAATAATTAAATTAGGTCCTTCAGCAATAAGATTAAGATCAGAATCAGTAACCAATGTTGCTACTTCAATAATCCTTTCCGTCTCTGGATCTAAACCGGTCATTTCTAAGTCAATCCAGATAAGGTTATCTCTTGATTTTAAAGTCTTCATATCTTTTTATAATTGCTTCTTTAGTGTATTTTGTTCCTATT
This sequence comes from uncultured SAR86 cluster bacterium, assembly GCA_902560315.1. Classification (GTDB taxonomy): domain Bacteria; phylum Pseudomonadota; class Gammaproteobacteria; order Magnimaribacterales; family D2472; genus SAR86A. The sequence continues at coordinate 161,533 of CACELG010000001.1, forward strand.
ATGAAAAAAGTTCAAACTGGGCAAGTTATAGAGTTTTATTCAAATAGCTGTTTGGTAAAGACAGAATTTGGAAAATTCTCGACCTTGGCAATAAAAAATATCGTCGTTGGTGACTATGTCGAATTAGAAATTATCCAAGATAGCAAAAAAATTACAGGTAAAATTCTAAATATTCTAAATAGAGAAACAAAGCTTTCTAAGACACTGGGTAGCAAAAGAAAATTATTTGCAGCCAACATAAGTCATGTTGGTATCATTGTTACGCCTAAACCGAAAACCTCCACAGAATTTATTGATAAATGGATATTAAAATCAAAATTATCAAAGATTGAACCTTTCATTATAAATAACAAAATTGATATCGATTCTAATAGGGAATATAAAGATAAACTGGATATTTATAAAAAAATTAATATTAAAGTCATTAATTGTTCTGCAAAGAATGGGGATAATATTGGAGAGCTTTTAAGTTTTTTAAAAGATAAATGTTCTCTTTTTGTTGGTAATTCAGGTGCTGGTAAATCCACTCTCACATCTAGGCTTATTGGAGAAAATCTAAAAACAAATACCCTATCTAATGATCAAGGAGTCCATACAACTTCCATATCTTCTCTTTATGAGATTGAGGATAATATAAAAATTATTGATTCACCCGGAATGCGTGACATTGAAATAACTGATTATCCAAAAGAACAAATTATTAATGGATTTGAAGAAATTCTGGATGCTGCAAAATATTGTAAATTTTCAGATTGTAATCATATTAATAATGAAGGATGTTTTGTCCTTGAAAGCTTGGCTAATGGTCAAATTAATCAAAGCAGATACAATAACTTTATTAAATTTAGAGATCACGGGTAATATGAATAAAAAGACTCATTTTGGATATCGCCAAGTTGATAAGGCTAAAAAAAGTAACTATGTTGGTGATGTGTTTACTTCTGTAGCTAAGAATTATGACATTATGAATGATGCGATGTCTTTTGGAATGCACAGGCTATGGAAGAAGATTTTAGTTGAGCTTGCTGCAATTGGAGAAAAAGACATTATTTTGGATATTGCAAGTGGCACAGGAGATATTTCAAAATTAATATCAAAAGAATACCCTAATACAACCATTTATATGAGTGATATCAACTATGACATGCTTAATGAGGGTAGAAATAGGGCAATTGACGAGACCTTTGATTCTAATTGCTCTTTCTGCCAATTAAGTGGTGAAAATTTGCCTTTTAAAGATCGATCTTTTGATTTAATTACAGTTGGATTTGGGCTAAGAAATTTCACAGATAAAAAAAAGGGACTTTCAGAAATGAGAAGATGTCTTTCTAAAAATGGAAAGCTAATGGTGTTAGAATTTTCTAAGCCAATCAATCCTGTATTCTCAAAAATATATGATTGGTATTCTTTTAATATACTTCCAAAACTTGGATCAATGCTTGCAAATGACTCAGAAAGCTATCAATATCTTGCTGAGTCGATAAGAATGCATCCTGACCAAGAATCGCTAAAAAAAATAATCATTGAGTCCGGATTTAATGAATGTAAATTTTATAATCTTTTAAATGGGATAGTGGCTATACATATTGCTTATAATGATTAATTTAAATAAATTATTTGTACAATTTCTTAAAGACTTTAAAGAATCATCTCCTAATCTTAAAAAGTCTTTAGAAGAAATTTCCCCAATAGAGTTCTGCATAAATATCAAAGGGCATAAAAAAATCTTCATCAAGATTGACGATGAAGATTCTGATATTTCTTTTTCAAAAAATAATTATCAATTTGAGGTAAAGGGATCTCTAATTGAATTATTGAGCCTATTAGCAACAAAAAAATTAAATAAAAATTTAATTTACGGGGATGCAGAACTGGCTATCATTTTTGTTAATATTATTCTTAAGTCAAATGTTGATGTTGTTTACTTGATTGATAAATATTTTGGAGATGTACCAGCTGTTCTTGCATACAGTGTTTTAAAGATATTTAATTCATCTGATGATAATTCAGATATCGAATATAAAAACATTAGAAAGCGACTTAGAGATATTTCAATTAGACTAGATAGACTCGAAGCACTTAAGATAATATGAATTTTATAGTTGTCATTTATGAATTATTGAGGATGTCTATCATTGGCGTCCAAAAAGGAATATTTTATAACCCTAATGGAAGTAAGCTTGCCTCATATTTAGAGTCTTTAGGTCCAATATTTACAAAATTTGGACAACTGCTTTCTACTAGAACAGATATACTTGACGCAGAAACGGCAAAAGAATTAGAAAGTTTAACAGATAGCTGTAAGCCATTTAATGTTGAAAAACTTATAAATATAGTCGAGTCAGAACTTGGCGATTCAATTGAAAATATCTTTGAGTCATTCGATAAAGAGCCCTTAGCAGCTGCGTCATTAGCACAAGTTCATTCTGCAAAACTTAAAAATGGTGACCAAGTTGTTATCAAAGTTCTTAGGCCAAACATAGAAAAAAAGGTTAAAAAGAATCTCAGATTACTTAAAGCAGCTGCAAAAATATTTTCTTATGTTTATAAAGACAGTTATCGGTTAAAGCCGAATGAGGTTGTTCTAGATTATGAATCTACAATAAGAAAAGAATTAGATTTAAAACTAGAAGCTTCTAATACAAATCTCACTAGAAAAAATTTTTTAAATTCGAGTGAACTATATATACCAGAAGTATATTGGGATCTAACAACTTCTAAAGTTATGGTTCTTGAAAAAATAGATGGCATTCCATGTACGGATATTAAGCAAATAGAAAAATATGGCATAAATAAAAAATTGCTCGCTGAAAATGGGGTAATGATATTTCTTAATCAAGTATTTAGAGATAACTTCTTTCATGCAGATATGCATCCTGGAAATATTTTTGTTTCAAAGACAAATGTTGAAAACCCAGGATATATTGCGGTCGATTGCGCAATAACAGGATCCTTGTCAAATGAGGAAAGATATATTCTGGCAAGGATGTTGCAGTCTGTTCTGAAACAGAACTATAAAACTCTAGCTAATTTATTTATAAGTTCAGGATGGGTTGATGTAAATACTAATAATATTGAACTTGAAAATACTTTAAGAGCTTGTTGTGAACCTATATTTGAAAAACCCTTGTCAGAAATTGAGTTTGGTAAGTTGCTTTTATATCTCTTTCAAAGCACAAGGCAATATGGATTATCGCTACAGACTTCTCTTGTGTTATTGCAAAAAACACTGATTCATATCGAGGGCATGGGAAGGCAAATATATCCTGATCTTGATTTTTGGGGTATTGCAGAGCCTTATCTTGATAATTGGTTAAATGAACAATTTAGTCCATTAAAATTGAAGGATTATATTATTGAAAATAAAGAAGATATTTTGCTCAAGGCATCAGAAATTCCAACTATTATTTTTGAAACTCTTGATGAGATAAGAAGCTATTCTAATAATAAGTATGTAAATAATGACAGAGTTAAAGATTTGGAAAAGCAATTATCTAAACAAAAATATCTTAATAGAGTATTTGGTTTAGGTATAATTGTAGTTATAGCTATTATAGTAATAGTTACTTAGGAGTTTTTATGGGTTTTGGCGGAATAAGTATATGGCAATTATTAATAATCTTAGTTGTCGTGCTTCTTATATTTGGTAGTGGAAAACTTAAGTCTCTTGGATCAGACTTGGGTTCTAGCATAAAAGGCTTTAAAAAAGCAGTAAAAGAAGATTCTAAAAAAGAAGAAGACTAAAATTGTTTCAAATTGGCTTTCTTGAAATTCTAATTATTTTTATATTAGGGCTCATAATTATTGGTCCTAAAAGATTGCCTGAGGTTATCAAAACACTAATTAAGTTTTATAAAAGAATTGAAAGTAAGCTAGGTGCCTTCAAAAAAGACATTGAAAAAGATATTGGAACTGATGAACTCAAAAAAGATGTTTTTAATGAATTAAGAATGGAAGAGCTTGAAAACAATAAAGATTCAAAAAATGACTAAAGAGTCTGTCTCAAATCACTTGCTTGAACTCAGAGCTCGATTGCTAAAATTTATAATCCTATTTGGTTTTTTTGTAATCATAGGTATTCCATTTGCGGGTGAAATATATTCATTTGTTGCAGCTCCTTTAATAAGCTTGCTCCCTGATGGAAGCTCTATGATTGCAACTGAAGTTGCTTCACCATTCATGGCGCCAATTAAGTTAGTTATATATGTGGCTCTTTTGTTTTCAATGCCATGGCTGTTTTACCAAACGTGGATGTTTATATCTCCTGGGTTGTATAAAAACGAAAAAAAATTTACTGCGCCATTAATGCTTTCAACTGTAATTTTATTTTTTAGTGGTGTTAGCTTTGCTTTTTTTATAGTTTGTCCAATTATCTTTAAATTCTTTATTGGGATGGCACCAGATTCCATTCAAGTGATGACAGACATAAGTCAATATTTAAGCTTTATTTTTAAACTTGTTTTTGCTTTTGGCATAGCTTTTGAAATTCCAATAGCAACTATTCTTCTAGTAAATAGTGGTATAACTTCAAAAGCATCTTTAGTTAAAGCAAGACCATATATGATTGTACTTTTCTTGGTTATTGGAATGCTATTAACTCCACCTGACGTATTCTCACAATTATTTCTTGCAATTCCTATGTGGGCTTTATTTGAAATTGGAATTCTTTTCTCTAAAGAGAAATAATTATTTATTAAGATTTATTAAAGTTCGGTAAAAAAACCATGGCAATATTAACCAAGGCATTTGAGATTGGAGCATGATTGTTCGATCGTTAAATTCAAAAAGTATGGGATTAAAGTATGGTCCAAGTGGTGATAGGGGAGCCCATGATAAAGGCTTACCATCTGCTAATTGATCATGATACAAAAACATCTCAACTAGAATATTTTGACCAACGCACCAGAACATTAAAACGCTGAAGGCACTCCATTTCCATTTCTTAAAAACTATTGAATCTTTTCTGTGAGATATCCACATAAGCCATGTACCGCCTAATAAAACAGTTCCAGCATCTCCCATAGAGTTCATTAGCCAATTCGCATTCTTTGGTAACCACTTATTTAAAGCTTCGGATCTTCTTATATCTACTGAATCTCCGTCTATCCAACCATAGGTAAACCAAAGTTCCCAACTTAGTGCACAAACTGCTACGCCAATAATATAAAAAGTTGGAATCCAATTAGGTAATTTAGTTTTATTTTTAAAATAAATTATAAGTGGTAAAAAAACTGCTAAGTAAACAACAATTATTACTCTGATCTCTTCATGAGACATTAATTATAAGCCAAGTCTTTTTGTCCAATTGTCATCTGAAGGTTTCTGATGATTTACAACCATCTCTACTAGCTCATCTGGGCAGTCAGAAATTAATAATTCTTTTAAATTTTCAGATGAAATAAACCCCTCATCAACTGCTTTATGAAACCATTTAATTAGATAATCATAATATCCATCAGTATTAAGAATGCCAACAGGTTTATTTATGATTCCTAATTGGTTGCTTGCCATAATCTCTGCAAGCTCATCCAGCGATCCCACACCGCCAGGTAAAACAATAAATGCGTCTGATCTAGACATAAACTCATCTTTTCTATCAAGTAAAGTCTTTGATACAACTATCTCGTTTAATCTCGGATTAGCAAGCTCTAACGCATGCAGTGATTCAAGAGATATTCCTAAAACTTCAACTCCATTATCCAAAGCAGTATCAGAAATAATTTTCATAAGGCCAACATTACCTCCTCCAAAAACTACGTTGATTCCTTTTTTAGCAATTAATTCTGCAATAGACTTAGCTGCTTTAGCATATTCTGGATTTTTGCCCTCGTGCGCTCCACAAAAAATTGAAATATTCTTCATAAATTATTTAAGTTTTAAAGTTAAAAGTTACTGGTCCTTTGTTGACCAAATTAATTTCCATAAATGCCCCAAACTTTCCTTCTTTAACTTTAGGAAATGAGTTTCTAAACTCTGTTAGAAATTTATCATACAATAATTTTGCCTCATCAGGTTTAGCAGCTTTGTGAAAACTTGGCTTGGTGCCTTTGTTAGTGATTGCAGCTAAAGTAAATTGGCTAACAATCAAAACCTCTTCATTAGAATCTTTTAAAGATTTTGATGATATGCCTTTTGGGCCATCAAGCATTCTGAAATTTATTATCTTGTTAGTCATTTCTTTAACTTTCTCAAAAGAATCGCTTTCTTCAATACATACAAAGAGCAAGCAGCCGCTTCCGATAGAAGAAAAAGTTTTATCATCAATGATAATTTCAGCACTTGAAACTATTTGAGCGGTTGCTAACAAATTTTATCTGTCTTCAAGTTCTTCTTCCCATTGGCCAAGAGAAGCAAGTTTGTTCATCTCTGCCCTATGAGATAATTCATCCTGAGAAATGAATACATTTTCTGGTTTTCCACTCCAAGCTTTTAAAGCTGCCGCTTGAAGAGCTCTTCCATAAGAAAAACTTAACTTCCACGAAAAACCTCCAATTTTATTCATAGCATCTAGATGAGCTGTTGCAAGAACATCTGACTGACCTCCAGAAAGAAAAGTTATCCCTGGAAGTTCTACAGGAACATTTTTAATTAGGCATTCCAAGGTTTTTGTTGCCACTTCATCAATCCCTGCTTGATCATTAGAATCTTTTCCAGAAGTAACCATATTAGGCTTTAAAAGTGTTCCTTTGATATTAATGTCATTTTTTTCTAAATGAGCAAATAGAGATTTTAATGACCGATCGGTTGCTGCATAACAATCGTCGATAGAATGTTCTCCATCCATTAACACTTCAGGCTCAACTATTGGAACCATTCCGTTATCTTGGGCACATTTTGCATAATTAGCTAAGGCCTGCATATTTGCATCAATACATTTATCTGTTGGGATTCCATCGCCAATATTGATAACAGCTCTCCATTTTGTGAATTTTGCTTCCATTGATGCATACTCTTTTAGTCTTTCGTCCAAGCCATCTAGTCCGATAGTTACCGTCTCGCCTGGGCAATCTTCAATTGGTTGCAATCCCTTATCGACTTTAATTCCAGGAAGGGCGCCTTGATTCAAAATTAAATCTCTAAGCAGCGTTCCATCTTCTGATGTCTGTCTTATGGTTTCATCGAAAAGTATTACGCCGCCAATATTGCCATTCATGCCTTTTGATCTAAAAAGCATTTCTCTATAGTCTCTTCTATTTTCTTCTGTTGATTCAACACCTATAGAATCAAATCTTTTCCCACAGGTTGGATTGCTCTCATCCGCTGCAAGAATACCTTTTCCATCTTCAACTATAAAGCTAGCTATTTCTTCAATATTATTAAGTGTCATTTTTATTTAGCCCCCTGTAACCTTTGAATTCAAAACATCTATTGATGGTAATATCTTGCCTTCCATAAATTCTAAAAAGGCTCCTCCACCTGTTGAACAATATGATACATCATCTGATTTAATATATTTATTAATTGCCGACAACGTTTCACCACCGCCTGCTAAAGAAAATGCTTTGGATTTTGCTATTACTTCTGACAGATTCTTAGTACCTTTTGAAAAAGCTTCATTTTCAAACACGCCCATTGGACCATTCCATAAAATGGTTTTAGCTTGATCTATCAAAGCAACTGTTTCGTCACTTAAATAAACATCTAAAATCATTTCTTCATCTAAAACTTTATTAATAGGAATTTCTTTTATATCCTCGCCCTCAAATGTTTTAGATGTTATTACTGTATTTGGTAAAACTATTTTTCCTTTACCAAGTATTTCTTTTGCAATATCTATCATCGAATCTTCAGCAAGAGATTTCCCAATATTTAAACCAGAAGCCTTCAAGAAAGTATTTGCAATGCCGCCTCCAACAATTATGTAATCAGCGACTGAACTAATGTGTTTTAATAATTCAAGTTTGGTAGAAACTTTTGCTCCTCCAATTATTGCTACGTATGGACTTTCATAGTTATTTAACGTTTGAGATAAAAATTCATTTTCTCTTTCTAAAAGAAGGCCCGCACATGCTATAGGCGCATTTTTAATTGCTGAGTGGGTTGAAGCCTGCTCTCTGTGAGCCGTCCCAAAAGCATCAAAAACATATATATCTCCTAGACTAGCCAGTTTATTTCCTAGTTCTTGGCAATTTTCTTTTTCTCCTTTAAAAAATCTTATATTTTCTAAAAATTGAATATCTGTTTCACCATTAAAAATTTCATCAGATTCCAAGCTAGCAATTAACTCACAAGGCCTATTAATAATTGTTCCTAAATATTCTGTAACTGGCTTTAATGAAAATTTTTCATCAAAATTTCCTTCAATTGGTCTACCGAGATGACTTACCAATAAAACTTTTGCATTGTTTTCCAAAACATAATTAATTGTAGGTATACAAGATTCTATTCTTGTAGCATCTAAAATATTGCCGTCTTTTATTGGCACATTCATATCAACTCGTATTACAAGATTTTTATTTGCTATATCTATGGAAGATAGATTAATCATTGATTAGTGATTTTGCTGCCTGTATTACATTGTCTTTATTAAATCCAAAGTGTTCAAGCAATTCACTTCCCGGCGCAGATTCTCCAAATGTTTCCATACCGATTACTTTATCGTTTCTATTTAAAATCTTATACCAAGAGTTAGGGTGCGCACATTCTATAACAAGGACTGGTTTGTTAGGGTTAATAACTTTATCTTGTAATTTATTGCTTTGTTTTAAAAAGACATCCAAACATGGCATTGAAACAACATTCGCATTAATTGATTCATTCTTTAACTCTTTCGCAGCATCTATAGCTAGCTGAACCTCACTTCCAGAAGCAACTATAGTTATATTTGGGTCTTCGTGTTCTTCAAGAAGATATCCGCCTATATTAATAGAAGAAAGTTGTTCAGGCGTTCGCTCTATTGCTGAGGTTCCCTGTCTGCTAAAAATAAGACACGTGGGGGTTGTTGCTGAACTCACAGCATTATTCCAAGCAACAGCTGTCTCAACGAGATCAGCAGGTCTCCAACTATTCAAGTTAGGAGTTGATCTTAAAGTAACTAAATGTTCAATAGGTTGATGAGTTGGTCCATCTTCGCCCAAAGCTACTGAGTCATGTGTGTAAACAAATATATTTGGCAAACCCATTAGCGCTGATAATCTGACTGCATTCCTTGCATAGTCAGTAAAAACTAAGAAAGTTGCCCCGTAAGGCTTAATGCCTCCATGAAGAACCATGCCATTCATAATTGCTGACATTCCAAATTCTCTAACACCATAATTAATATGATTTCCTGATGGATTCTCATTAGAAAATGTTGAACTTGAAGCTGAAAAGGTATTGTTAGAAGGAGTTAGATCAGCTGAGCCGCCAACAAGCTCAGGCATCTCTTTTACAAAAAAATCTAAACAAGCTTTAGAAGCTTTTCTTGTTGCCATAGATGAATTATTTGAGTTGCAATCATTAAGAAAATTAAGGAAGCTCTGTTGAAAGTTTTCTGGTAAATCGCCTTTTATTCTTCTTTCTAATTCCAATGACTCGTTAGGATATTTTTCTTTATAATTTTTTATTAAATCATCCCAAATAGAATTTATACCAGCTCCTGACTTTTTAGAGTCCCAAAAATCATATACCTCTTTTGGAACTTCAAAAGCCGAATAATTCCAACCTAGAGCCTCTCTTGTTTTTTCAATTTCTTCATCTCCTAGAGGTGCTCCATGAACATCAGCTGTTCCGGATTTATTTGGCGAACCAAAACCAATTGTCGTCTTGCAAAAAATCATTGTTGGTTTATTAGGTTCTTCTTTTGCTTTGGAAATAGCATCGCTGACCTCTTCAACATTATGACCATCTACGCAAATTGTTTGCCAACCATAACTATCAAACCTCTTAACAGAGTCATCTGTGAACCAATTATCTATTTCTCCATCAATTGAAATTCCATTTTGATCATAAAAACAAATCAATTTCCCAAGATTGTGAGTTGCTGCAAAAGAGCATGCTTCATGAGAAACACCTTCCATTAGACAGCCATCTCCCAAAAAAACATATGTGTAATGATCAATGGGTTTTATGTCATCTTTATTAAACTCTGCTGCCAAAATCTTTTCTGAGATTGCCATACCAACAGCATTTGCAATCCCCTGACCTAGTGGACCTGTAGTTGTTTCAACACCAATATCTATATCGTATTCAGGATGTCCTGGTGTTTTTGATTTAAGCTGTCTAAAGTCTTTAATATCTTCAATTGAGAGATCATAACCAGTCAAATGCAACAAGCTATACAAAAGCATAGAGCCGTGACCATTTGAAAGCACAAATCTATCTCTATCAAACCAAGTTGGATTTGAAGGGTTATGTTTTAAATGTTTGCTCCATAAAGCGGTAGCGATTTCTGCCATCCCCATTGGCATTCCAGGGTGACCAGAATTTGCTTTTTGAACAGCATCAGCAGATAAAAATCTTAGAGCATTTATTGGTTCTGATTTTTGCAAATTATTTTCCCCTTTTGCTTAGTTGGATAATAATGTTTTTGAGATGAAATGCATAGATAAAATTGAATTTTTTCATATAAAGTAGTTAAATTGTATCTCGAATTCTTTTTTTAAAGAGTATCGTCATATTCAAAAGTTTCAGGGAGAGCAAATATGAGTTATATTTTTACGTCAGAATCTGTTTCCGCAGGACACCCAGATAAAGTCTGTGATCAAATTTCAGATGCAGTTTTAGACGCATACCTAGCCGAAGATCCAAACAGTAGAGTTGCATGTGAAACAATGATCAAAAATAACATGGTTTATATTGCCGGTGAAATAACATCATTAGGCAGCCCAGATTTAGAGCCTGTTGTTAGAAAAACCATTAATGATATTGGTTACGATACTGACGAATATGGTTTTAATGGCGATACTTGTGAATTTACTAATCTTGTTTTTGAACAATCACCAGATATATCTCAAGGTGTAACTGAGGGTGAAGGAGAAAATCTTGAGCAAGGGGCTGGAGATCAAGGATTAATGTTTGGCTATGCTTGTACTGAAACTGATTCATTAATGCCTCTTCCAATTGATCTTTCTCATAGACTAGTAAAAAAACAAGCTGATGTAATGAAAAGTAATGAATTATCTTGGTTAAGACCAGATGCAAAAAGCCAAGTTAGTGCAATTTATTCAGATGATGGTAAATCTATTGAAGGTTTATCAGCAATTGTACTTTCAACACAACATGATGAAGATGTAACCCAAGAAGAAATTAAAGAAGGGGTTATGGAAAAAATTATCAAGCCCATAGTTCCTGAAGAGTGGATCTTAGATTCTACAAAAATCTATATTAACCCAACTGGTAAATTTGTGATTGGAGGGCCTGTTGGAGATTGTGGCCTAACTGGAAGAAAAATAATTGTGGATACATATGGCGGAATGGCTAGACATGGTGGAGGAGCCTTTTCTGGGAAAGATCCATCAAAAGTGGATCGTTCTGCTGCTTACGCTGCAAGATATGTTGCAAAGAATATTGTTGCTGCTGGCTTAGCCGATTATTGTGAAATACAAGTTTCTTACGCCATCGGTGTAGCAAAGCCTACATCAATAAATGTTAATACTTTTAATAGCGAAAAGATATCTAAAGAAGCAATTGAAAAAATTGTTGAAGAGAAGTTTGATTTACGACCAAAGAGTCTTATCAACATGCTTGATCTAAAAAGACCTATTTACCTTCCAACAGCTGCATATGGACACTTTGGAAGAACAGATATTGATCTTTCATGGGAGAGAACTGATAAGGCTTCAGAAATTTCACAATAAATATTAATTAAAATAAGGAAATAAAATGGAAAATGACTATAAAGTTGCCGATATAAATCTTGCTGAATTTGGAAGAAGAGAAATTTCTCTTGCTGAGAATGAAATGCCAGCGTTAATGGCTTTAAGAGATAAATACAGAGCAGAACAGCCTCTTGCTGGAGCTAAAATCATGGGCTGCATTCACATGACAATTCAAACTGCTGTTTTAATGGAAACATTAATAGATCTGGGAGCAGAATTGAGATGGTCTTCTTGTAATATTTTTTCAACCCAAGATCATGCTGCTGCAGCTATGGCGGCAAAAGGTATTCCTGTTTTTGCCTGGAAAGGTGAAACTGATGAAGAATATGAATGGTGTATTGAACAAACAATATGCAAAGATGGAAATCCATGGGATGCAAATATGATTCTTGATGATGGGAGTGATCTTACATCAATGGTTCATGCAAAATTTCCAGATATGTTAGAAACTATTCATGGTGTATCTGAAGAGACTACTACAGGGGTTCATAGGTTAAAAGAAATGCTTGAGAAAGGTGAGCTAAAGGTTCCTGCAATTAATGTAAATGATTCAGTTACAAAAGCAAAAAATGATAATAAGTATGGTTGTAGGCATAGTCTTAATGATGCACTTAAAAGAGGAACTGACATGCTTCTTTCTGGAAAGAAAGGGCTTGTAATTGGTTACGGTGATGTTGGCAAAGGTTCTGCCGCGAGTTTAGCTCAAGAAGGAATGATCGTGAGTGTTGTTGAATCTGATCCCATCTGTGCAATGCAAGCTTGTATGGATGGTTTTTCAGTTGTTTCTTGCTATAAAGATGGAGTTGTTACAAGAGACCCTAAAGACATAAATATGACTGTTATGGGCGATACTGATCTAGTAGTAACAACAACTGGTAATGTGAATGTTTGTGATTCTGCAATGATTAGTACTCTTAAAAATACTGCGGTGGTATGCAATATTGGTCATTTTGATAATGAAATAGATACAGCCTTTATGAGAGAGAATTACTATTGGGATGAAATTAAGCCACAAGTTCATAGAGTATTTAGAGATACTGCACCAGATGGAACTCCTGATCTTTCGAGCAAAAACTACATAATCTTACTTGCTGAAGGAAGGCTGGTTAATTTGGGAAATGCGACAGGGCATCCAAGTAGAATTATGGATGGTTCTTTTGCTAATCAGGTTCTTGCACAAATACATTTATATAAACAAGGCTTTGCTAATGTAAATGATGCCGATAAAAGAGCTGAAATGATAACTGTTGAAGTGCTTCCGAAAAAATTAGATGAAGAGGTTGCGAGTTTAATGGTTGAAGGTTTTGGTGGGACTGTAACAAAGCTTACTCAGGATCAAGCAGACTATATTAATGTTCCTCAAGATGGGCCCTTCAAAGAAGAAAGTTATAAATATTAAAATATAAAGTTCAAATTATGAGTATTTATGCTCATAATATGGACTGTGAATATCTATAAAAAAATCTTTGTCTTTTCTATTTTGATTATTCTCTATGGTTGTGGAGTTAAAGGACCCATAATCTTTTACTAGTCTGAGATAAAAATGGACTATTTTGCATACAAAAATAAGAATCTTTATTGTGAGGACGTTAATCTTCAAGAAATAGTTGAAGAATATGGAACTCCAACCTATGTCTATTCAAAAAAAACTATAGAGAGGCATGTAGATGTATATAAAAATGCTTTTAAACTGCATAAAAACCTTATTTGTTTTTCAGTTAAATCTTTAAGCAATATTTCAATACTTGATCTAATTAACAAAAAAGGTTGCGGTTTTGATGTTGTTTCAGGAGGGGAGCTGAAAAGATCGTTGCATGCGGGAGCTGATCCTAAAAAAATAATTTTTAGTGGAGTTGGTAAATCTTATGATGAAATTCTTTTGGGCATTAAATATGAAATTCTATCTTTTAACATTGAATCAGAATCAGAAGTAAACAGAATTGAAGAAATAGCGTCATCTCAAAATAAAATTGCAAATGTTGCCATAAGGTTTAATCCAGAAGTTGATTCTGGCGGTCATGAATATATAAAAACTGGAAGAAAAGGAGATAAATTTGGAATATCCTCGGAAGAGTCTGTATTAAAAATAGCTGAATATATTTATAAATCAAATCATCTAAAGCTTGTTGGTTTAGCATGTCATATTGGATCTCAAATATTAGATCTTCAGAGTTACAAACTAACTGCAAAAAATATTAAAGACCTCTCATTTAAAATTAAAGATTTAGGTAATGAATTAGATTTTCTAGATTTAGGTGGAGGACTTGGAATTCCATATGAACAAGATGAGACCCCATCACCTCAAGATTTAATTTCAATAATTGAAGAAGAATTAAAAGACATGGAAGAAAGAATTATCCTTGAACCAGGTAGAAGTATTTCTGGAAATGCTGGAATATTACTTACAAAAGTTGAATACATAAAAGATGACTTCCTTATAGTGGATGCTGCTATGAATGATCTTTTAAGGCCCGCATTATATAAAGCTAAGCATGATGTATGGAGCTTAAAAAAAGATGATACTAACTCTAAAGCTATGACAATAGCTGGTCCAGTATGTGAATCATCAGATATTATTGCAAAAGACATACATACTAACGCTGGAGAGGGAGATATTCTTGCAATTAAAACAGCTGGTGCTTATGGATTTGTAATGTCTTCGAACTATAACTCTAGAATGCGTTCAGCTGAGGTACTCGTAGACCAAAAAGAATTTAATATAGTACGAACAAGAGAAACATTTGAAGATCTAATTAAAAATGAGATAGGTCTATATGATTGATTTCGAAAAATGGCATGGCAATGGAAATGATTTTGTAATTGTTAATTCAATTGAAACCAAAACGAAGATAAGTAAAAACTTAATAAAAAGAATATCCGATCGAAATAAAGGAATTGGTTTTGATCAGCTTATAAATATCTGCCTTCCAACAAAGGATGATAAAGATTTTTTTATTAAATTCTTTAATTCTGATGGTTCTGAAGCTGGGATGTGTCTTAATGGTATTAGATGTGCATCAAGTTATATATGGAATAATGAATTTGCTCCAAAGAAAGCAATTAATATACAGACAAAATCTAAAAATCTTATGTGTACTCCTGAAAAAAATAATATGGTCAGAGTTGCAATAGATTTTCCAGCAACTTTTGAAGGAAATAATCTTGCTACTAAAATTAAAAATAAGATTAATGATGATTTTTTTATGTTGAACATTGGGAATAATCATCTTTGTATAAAAAAAGAGTCTATAGAAAAAGTTAATTTAAATAAAATATATAAAAAACTAGAAGCAATCATTAAAAAATCAGATATAAATTTATCAATTTATAAAAAAAAAGGTGCTCTGATTAATATTAGAACATATGAAAATGGTGTTGGAGAAACTTTGTCATGTGGCTCAGCCTCATTATGTGTAGCTTCAAATTTCTTGACTGAGGATGGTTCATCCGTGAAGACTAAGTCAATGGGTGGAGAATTAGTTTTTAAAAAAGATGAAAATGTTATATTAATGTCAGGTCCAGCAAGTTTTATATATAAGGGTAATATCAATGAGTAAAAAGTTAGATTCTAAAGAAGTAGAGCTATTCTTATTAGATAATCTAGATTTTTTTGAGACTAGAGAGTCTTTAGTAAGTGAAATGAGTTTCAAACACTCATCAAGTTCCGCTTCATCTATTCTTGAAAGACAGGTCAATAAATTAAGAGAAGATCATAAAAGTCTTATAAATATGCTTACTTCTTTTATGGAAACTGCATCTATTAATGAAGATCTTTTTAATAAGTCAAAAAATTTAACCCTTCAAATACTTGAATCAAACACAAGAAAACAAATTATTAATAAGGTAGAAAATAGTTTTAGCAAAGACTTTAAGGTAGATAAGCCTTTGCTTAAATTCCACAAAAATAAAAAAATTGATGAACTTGAAAAATTAACTGGGCTCTCTTTACATAAAGGGGCTATTCATTGTGGTTCTTTATCATCTGAAAAGATGAATATTCTTTTTAATGATAAGAAAATTGGATCAATGGTCGTTGCTGTTATAGTCGTTGGTGACGAAATAGGCCTACTAATGCTTGGTAGTTTTGATAGATCAAAATATCTTGGAGATGAAGATACTACTTTTATTGAATATATTAGAGATGTTTTGGAGAAAAAATTAGCAAAATAATTTATGAACAATAATTCATTTATTCTTAACGATATAAAAGAATACTTGGTATTTGTGTCACAGGTTAAAAATCTTTCTGAAAATACTTCTAAGTCTTATGAAAGGGACTTAAAAAAACTTGATTCATTTCTAAAAGATATAAATATTTCAAATTATTCACAAATTAATGTTGAAACCTGCTCTGCATGGATAGGAAGTCTTTATTCTCAGAATAATAATCCTAGGAGTATTCAAAGACACTTATCATCAGCAAAAGGTTTTTTTAGATTTTTAAAAAAGAATAATCTAATAGATTCCTCGCCTTTTGATTTAGTTACAGCTCCTAAATCTTCTAGCACCCTTCCTGAAGTTTTGTCACCAGAGGATGTTGAGCAACTCTTAAATTTTAAGCCAACAAATATGATAGAGATTAGGGATATGGCAATTGTAGAACTTATGTATTCATCAGGATTAAGAGTTTCAGAAACAGTAAATATAAATATAAATGATTTTGAAGAGAATAAATCTTTCTTACGTGTTCTTGGAAAAGGTGCAAAAACTAGATTGGTTCCAATGGGAAGGTTTGCAATAAATGCAATTGATGATTGGTTAAAAGAAAGGGATAAAATCCAAAACAATACGGATGCTCTTTTTTTAAATACTAAAGGAACAAGATTAACTGTAAGGAGTATTCAATTAAGGCTTAAAAAAATGGCTGTTAAACAGGGACTTCCTCCAATTCATCCTCATATGCTAAGACATAGTTTTGCAACTCACATGCTAGAATCAAGTGGTGACCTCAGAACAATCCAAGAACTATTAGGTCACAGCTCTTTATCCACAACACAAATTTATACTAAGTTAGATTATCAACATCTGGCAAAGATTTATGATCAATCTCACCCTAGAGCTAAAAAATGATTAAGCAAATCAAAATGATAACTTTTGATCTTGATGATACCCTTTGGGACAACCATCCAACCATCATGAAAGCTGAAGTTGATACTAGAAAATGGATTGAGAATAAAGTTGGAGAAGTTGAATGGGGAGATTTTAATGACTTCATAAATCTTCGTGCTGATCTAATTAGAGAAGATGAGACTATAGAATGGGATATAAGCAAACTTAGAAAAGAGATTTTTAGAAAAAAACTTAGTCATGTCACTCCAGAGAATCTTAGAAACGAAATTGTAGATAAAGCTTTCGACATCTTCATTGAAAAAAGGCATGAAATCAAATTGTTTGATGGAGTTAAAGAGTCTATAAAGAACTTGTCAGAAAAATATATTTTAGGGGTTCTAACTAATGGCAATGCAGATGTGTATAAGTTTGATATAGGTAAGTATTTTAGGTTTTCTATAAGTTCTCTTGAGGCAAAAAATAGCAAGCCAAATCGTGCTCACTTTGATATGGCAATTTCGCGAGTGAGTAATATTTCATTCGATAATATTCTTCATATTGGCGACCATCAAATTAATGATATTTTTTGTGCATATAATCTTGGTATAGATACACTATGGTTTAATAATAATAATGTTAGTTGGGCTCAAGATTTTAAGAAACCTGATGAATTTTCTTCTTGGCATGATTTGGAACAGACTATAAGAAATAAATATGAACGATAAAAATCTTTCGGAAGCGATCAAAAATATTATTGAAAAAGAACTTAAAGCTATTAGTAAATTATTACCTAAAGAAGTTATATCTAATATAGAAAGTAAAATATCACCACAAGTTGAAAAAATAATTGATCAAAGTGGGTATATAAAGAAATCAAAATATAAAAACTTTGAGAAAATAATTAATGAGCTTGAGAGTAGAATTTCTGAACTAGAAAAGAACTAAAGTTGGCTTAAGTAAGTGTCGATTCTTTCAGGGTTCATTACAAAACTTGGTTTAAGCTTAGTTGATGCTTCTTTAATTTCATCTAGGTTTACAGCTTCGCCAACCTGAATAACCCCAATCATTGCCATCATTACGTGAGGATCACATTGATAAACATATATGCCTTCTGTATCAAGGGTGACGCTAATATCCATATTCATTTGACCAGCCCAATTTTCAGCTCCTTCTGGAACCATTCCATCAATGGATGCAGAATTATGAGACATATCTACAGCCTTAAAATTAATTGTATCTCCTACAGAAACTTTTATTACAGCTGGTTCAAATATCATTTGTCCGCCTTCGCCTGAATTCAACATTTTTATAGTATGTTCAGAACCTTGAGATAACTCTACTTTTTTAACCTCAATCGGAGCTGAGGCCATAACTTGAGTCGCTTGAGCGGCACTTCCACAATCTTGTCCTTCCAAACATAGTTTTACAGGTACAGATAATCTATCTATAACTGCTTCTTCATACTTCTTTCCATTAAAAAGAACTAAGAAAAATAAAGGAAGTATTAGTAAAAATTTTCTATCAATCATATTTTTAAGAATTAGGTCTTTGCAGCTCTACGACGTGATCTACAACTTTTAATAACTTTTCGTAAGAACCTTTTGGTTCAATTATATATTTACCGTCAACAATTATCATTGGTACTGATGAAACTTTAAGCTGCCTTGCATGCTTGATTGCTCTATTAACTTGCTGTTTAACAGTAAAGGAATTTAGATATTGCGATGAAACCTCTGGAGCTACTCCAAATTTTTCTAAAAAATCTTGAATAGTATTTGGGTTTTGTAAAAAATTACCTTCTTTATGAATGGTTACAAAAACAGCATTATGTGTGGATGGATCTAGTTTTAATGCCTCAATGGTGAAATACAAAGAAGCGTGGAGTTGATGAATGCCTCCCCACGTAACGGGTATTTTGGATAGCTTTACATCATCTGTTTGTCTTGATTCCCATGCGTTAATTACAGGATCAAATTGATAGCAAGCATTGCATCCATACCAAAACGTTTCAGAAACCTCAACAACACCATCTCTTTTGACAGGTAAAGGATTGTCGACAATCCGATAATCTACGCCAAGCCTGAATTCAGCATTAGTAAGTGCTGTAAAAGATATGATAAATATGAAAATTAAACTATTCTTTATGTATTTTTTCATTGATATAACCCATGCATATAATTGGCCAAAGCATCTATTTCATAATCAGAAAGGTTTTCAGAAATTGACTGCATAATATTTGAAGATTCTCCAGCATTTCTTTCTTTAGATCTATAAGCTTTCAGCGTTGATGTTAAATACCCAACTTGTTGTCCTGCTATAGAGGGATAGCCAGCTAAACTATTCCCTTCTCCGTAGACAGAATGGCAGGATGTACAAGCAGGTATTTGTTTTTTCATATTTCCAAATCTATATAGCTGTGTACCTAGTGCTAATAGCTCCTCATCATTTTTTGCCTGGCCTACGGTTGAATTATATTGAGAATAAAAAGCAGCAATATCTTTTAAGTCATCATCACTTAATGTCTGAAGGTAGGGAGTAACTGACATCATAAGAACGTTCATCCTATCTCCATCTCTAAAATATTTTAGTTGCTCATAAAGATATCTTTGATTCTGGCCTGAAAGTTTTGGCCAATCAGTACTAATACTATTTCCATCTACTCCATGACATGCAGCGCATGTTTCAACCAACAAAGATCCTTTATTTGCATTGCCTGAAATAAAAGACTCTGGCATTTCTATTTCTTTAGTTTTATCATCAGCAGCACTTAATACGCCAGTAAAGCTAAAGAAAATATAGAATATTAGAAAATACTTCATTGAATATAAATTGTGTGTCTTGTAGGTGTGTATTATAAACATAGGTTGATATGATATAAACGGTTAAATGAAAAACCTTTTTAAAAATACAGAGTTTGTTTTTGGCGTTACAAGCTATAGAAATCTTCCAGAAGATATTGGAAGCGAGGTTTTGCTTGCTGGTAGATCTAATGCTGGTAAATCTAGTGCACTTAATATACTGACTGATAATCCAAAGCTAGCAAGAATCAGTAAAACTCCAGGCAGGACAACAGAAATTAATTTCTTTAAAGTAAATGAAGGGCTTATGCTGTTAGACCTTCCTGGATATGGCTTTGCAAAATCTAGTAAAGCAAAAAAGAAAGATTGGGGCCCATTATTAGGAGAATATTTTCAAAAAAGAAGAGCTTTAACTGCTGTGGTAATATTTATGGATATTCGTCATCCGCTTAAAGAAAGTGATTGGGAGATGATTCACCTTTGTAGGAATTTTAATGTTCCTTTTATACCGGCTCTTACAAAAAGCGACAAACTATCAAATAATAATATAAACAAGGCAATTACCTTCATTAAAGATAAGATTCCTGAATCAAATCCCATTGCTATATCTACTAAAGATAAAAATGGTTTTGACAAGCTTTCCAAAGAAATAATAAACTTTGTAAAGTAATGCTTGAATATCAAAAACAAAACTGTGATCTTACCTTGCAAGAAGGATTAGAGTGTTACTACAACTCTTTTCCTGAGACCACAGAAATATTTGGAGATAATAATGAGTCTGGAACCCTTCTCAGAGACCATGACTGTACACATGTAATTTTTGGGCTAGATATTTCTATTGAGCAAGAGTCTATTCTTGATAGTTGGGTATTATGGGGAAGCAAATGGGAATTAAAATATTTATTAGGCTATCAAAAACTTCCCCAGATAAAAAAACTTTATAAAGACTTAGTAAATGAAATAGGATATTTTGGATTCATTAAAATTCTATGGAAGCTTAGTGGTATTAAAAGAAAGGTCATATTTAGAACCTTTAAGATGAAGAAGAAATGGCCATTTAAAATGCCCGAAGAGTATCTCTCAATGAAAATTTCGGATCTAAGAGAAATGCATGGTATTAAAGTTCTTCTTCCTGAAGAAATGATTTATATTCCATTAGAGAGAGTTCATTAATTGAAAAGGGTTCTCTTCCTTATCTCAATATTGATTATTATTCCAGGTTGCTTATATCTCGCTCTAAACAGGGAAAATATTGATATAAATGAATTTAGGTTAAATTCTGGATACGAAGAAGTTAAGTTAAGTGATGGTATAACTTCTTATAAAGATATTGGAGATAAAAATAACAAAGTTATTGTTTTAGTTCATGGCGCCACTTTTGGATCACTTGCATATGAAGAATATGTAAATGTCTTTATTGAAAATAACTATAGAGTAATAACCTATGACCAATATGGCAGAGGATATTCAGATAGAATACACAGTAACGTAAGTATTGAACTTATGGAAAAACAACTAAAAGAACTGATTGAGCATTGTGAAGTTGAAGATGTAATATTATATGGTGTATCTTTTGGTGCTGCAGTTGTAGCTAAATATGCATCAAATAACCCAAAAAACATTAGTTTTATAGGCTATCAAGTTCCAGTTATTAATTCTGCAAATGTTCCTCTATTATCAATAGTAAAAATTCCTTTATACGGTGACTTATTATCTAGAGGTTTTTTAGTTCCTGGTGTTTTAAAAAGAATAGAAGAATATGAGGATTTAATGAGTAAAAAGCTATTAGATCATTACATTGGGCAATTTGAGGTCAAAGGAACTGAAAAATTTTTTAAAAAATTCTTTTTAGGAAATGCTATGGGGAATAGGCTTAAAGACCATAGCATTATCGGAAATAATTATATACCAAGCTATTTTGCCTATGCAGAAGATGATATAGAAATAGATTCAAAACTTGTTGATGAAGCAATTAAAAAATACCACAACCCAACAGTTAAAAAATATTCTGGCGGTCATTTTTTTTCCACTGGGATAGAAAGAGAAGTAGCTCAGGAATTCATTGATAGTATGAAAAATAAAATACCTTCGCAAATAGAAAGGCATATAAATTAACTAGTGTATTCAAGAAGAACTTTCTTAAAAATTACAGCAGGAATAATTGGCTTGTTTAGTGGAGGGTTCATATTACGAAACTCTAATAATCAAAAAGTAAAACACATATTGGCCTCAGCCAGTCATGAGAAATTAGCGCTTAGTGTATCTTTGTCTAAAAAAACTTCGAGGTTAGAGTTGGTATTGGATGATAGGGTTGTTATTAAAGGGATTCAAACAGATAGGATAGGAACAAACTGGAAATTCATATCGAACAAGCTTCTATCGAATAACACATATAAACTTCGATTGATGTCAGAAGGTGAAGGTATTTATAAGTCATGGAACCTTAAGACCTTCCCTAGTCCAGATGCTAAAGTTGAAAATGTTTCAATAATGTCTTTCACTTGTGCTGGTGGTCCGGAGGGATTTAAAATCTCAGGTAAAGAGTTCTTTAAACCTTTTAGATTTCGACAAAAAGTCTTTGATGAAGGATTGTCTATGAACCCAGATTTTGCAATTTCTATAGGTGATCACATTTACTGGGATCTTAGAGGTCAAAATGCTCCTCAGATTGGTCGTAGAAATAAGTTAATAAAATTTTTTTTAGGAAGTTATATTGGTCTTGTCTATGGTTCTTTTAATAGATCTGAAAAAGCGAATAGCTCAAAAAATGAAAAAGTTCTTAAGAATATTGGTAATGAACAAATAGCATCTCTTTATGGGACAAGATTTAAGAGTACGCCGATTTTCTTTATTCCTGATGATCATGATTATTTTGAAAATGATGATGCTGAAAAAGAACTTGTGACATTCCCTGCAGATAACTTCAGTAAAGATATTTTTAAAAAAATGGCTGACTTATTTTATCCTCCTTTATTAGATACTCCAGATGGAAAGCCCGGTAGAAAAATTGGCAGGATTAGATATGGAAATGTTTTTGAGGGTTTGATGGCAGATTGTGCAGGTGATATGACCTTAGGCGATAAAAACGCTGTATTAATTTCTAAGCAAAATGAAGAATGGCTCTTATCTAGAATAAAAGATTCTCAAGTCAAGCATTTAGCATTTATTCCCTCGCATCCTTTTGGATACACTGCCGGCAAATGGCGAGAGTGGTATCCGGATGTAGTAGCTGAAGAAGGAGCTACTGGAACTATATCTAATGAGCTGCTCTCTGAAGTAAAAGGATCTCTTACGACTGATGTAAGTAAATATCTTTGGCAGGAGGGATGGTTTCTTCAGCACCAAAGGTTGATCAAATCTATTTCTAAAAGAAAAGGCTCAAGATTAATATTTTCCGGTGATATACATGCAATTGGTGCTGCTTCAATAATGCAATCAGGTGATATTAAATTAAAAAATGAAGTAAGAACTTTCTTAGTAGGGCCTGTCGGAAGCTCTAGTGCCGGGTGGCCATCCTTTGCAAGAGGCATAACAGCAGACAATCCTAAATCCTTGATATGTAATCCGGTCTTCAAAACTATAGAAGAAAACGGGTTTACTTTTTTTAAATTTGGCAAGGAATCTGTAGCAGAGATTATATCCTGTGGAGGTCATGATTCAGAAAATGAAGATACTGGAGAAATAGTTTCTAATAACAAGGTTTATTTATAAATAATTTGAGGCATTATTTAATATGTTATTTAGTGAGCTTCATTCCAATTATTTCCAATAGCAGCTTCTGCAATCAATGGAATATTTAATTCTACTGTTTGCTCCATAGTATCTTTCATCATTTTCATAACTTTATCAGCATTTTCCTTTGGGCATTCAAAAACTAATTCATCGTGAACCTGCATAATCATTTTTACTTCTTGCATTTCATTTAATAAAAGCTGATCAATGTCGAGCATAGCCTTCTTGATAATATCTGCTGCTGAACCCTGAAGCGGAGCATTAATGGCAGCTCTTTCCGCTGCTTGTCTTCTCAAACCATTAGCTGCGTTAATTTCATTTAAATAAAGTCGTCTACCCATAATAGTTTCAACAAACTTATCTTCTTTTGCCTTAGCTTTTATATTATCCATATAGTCTCTAACACCAGTGTATCTAGCAAAATAAGTATCGAGGTATTCTTGTGCTTCTGCTCTAGGAATGCCAAGCTGCCTTGTTAAACCAAAAGCTGACATCCCATACATTAGACCAAAGTTAATTGCTTTTGCGCTTCTTCTTTGATCTTGACTTACATCGTCTATTGAAACACCAAAAACTTCTGCGGCAGTTGACGAGTGAACATCAATATTGTTGTTGAAGGCATGAGTCAGATTTTTATCATTAGATAAATGAGCCATAATTCTTAATTCAATTTGAGAATAATCTGCTGATATAAGAGTATTGCCTTTCTCTGGAACAAAAGCCTCTCTAATTCTTCTACCTTCTGCAGTCTTAATTGGAATATTTTGAAGATTGGGTTCGGTGGATGAAAGCCTTCCAGTTGAAGTTACAGCCTGCTGGTAAGAGGTATGAATTCTTTCTGTTTTTGGATTCTCTATGTTTATCAGGCTATCGGTATAAGTAGATTTTAGTTTTGCTAACGTTCTATATTGCAAAATAATCTTTGGTAGCTCATATTCTTCTGAAAGCCTTTTAAGAGTATCTTCATTTGTTGAGGGTTGTCCTTTTGGAGTCTTTTTTAGAACAGGAAGTTTTTGTTTCTCATATAAAATTTCTAGTAATTGCTTTGGAGAATCTAGATTAAACTCTTCACCAGCAATCTTATATGCTTGAGATGAAAGGTCGTCTATTTTTAAACCAAGTTCTTTCGAATGTTTGGCTAATTTTTTCTTATCTATCTTTGCTCCATTTTGTTCTACTCTAGATAAAACATGAACAAGTGGATATTCAATGTCATGTAATAGCTTTTCTTGATTTGGCTTTTCTTTGAGCATTGGTGCTAAAACGTTATAAAGTCTCAAAGTTATATCGGCATCTTCAGCAGCATAATCAGATGCAACATCTAGTTTAACTTCTGAAAAGCTTATTTGTTTTGATGCTGTTCCAGTCACATCAGTATATTTAGTAGTTGTATAATTTAAATAATAGTCTGCAAGCCTATCCATTCCATGACGAGTTGCTGTGCTATTTAATACATATGACATAAGCATAGTGTCAGCAAGAAATTTTGTGATTTTAATTCCATGTCTAGCTAAGATAGGTATATCAAATTTTAAATTTTGTCCTATTGCCTTATCCTGATTTTTTTCTATTATTGGTCCTAGGTTATCTACCACATAATCCATACTCAATTGTTTTGGACAATCTTCATAAGAGTGAGCTATTGGGATATAGCATGCCTCGTTCTCAGAAATAGAAAGAGATATACCTATTAAGTTGGCTGACACTGTATCTACAGAATCGGTCTCTGTATCAATTGCAAAAGCTTTAGACTTATTAATCTTTGTAATCCAGTCTCTTAGGCTTTTTTCATCCAGTACTGTTTCATAATTTGAATCCTTCTTTGAATCTTCTTTTTGTTTGCCTTTATTGACTGATTTAAATTCCAAGTTTGAAAAAATTTTATCTAATTCTTCATCATTAGGATTAAAAACCAAAAGATCTTCAAATTTTTGATTCAAATCAACATCAGTTTTTAACGATACCAATTCAATATTCCTATCAATGTCATCAAGTGCATTTCTAAGATTTTCTCCAACAACACCTGTTATTGAATCAGCGTTATCTTTAATACCTTGTATATCACCATATTCATTTAACCATTTGGCTGCTGTTTTTTGTCCAACTTTTGGAACTCCAGGAATATTATCTGAGGCATCACCTACTAGTGCGAGCATATCTCTTATTTGGTTAGGCTTTACGCCAAACTTTTCAAGTACGCTCTCTTCATTGAAGATTTTGTGCTTCATAGTGTCCATAATTGTTGTGTGGGGATCTTCAACAAGCTGCATCAAATCTTTATCCAATGAAGATATAACACATTTATATTTGGCATCTTTTGCCATCCGTGAAATGGTTGCTATGACATCATCAGCTTCAACTCCTTCAATTTCAATTAAAGGGAATCCTATTGCACGGCATATTGATTTAACAGGAATAAGTTGATCTCTTAATTCATCTGGCATAGGCGGTCTGTTGGCTTTATATTCTGAATAAATATCGCTTCTAAAAGTTTTACCTTTTGCATCAAACACAACAATTATTGGAGAGCCTTCGCTATCCTTTTTAAGATTCATTAGCATATTTGTTACTCCCTTTACTGCGCCTGTAGGTTTGCCAGAGGAAGTGCTCAGGGGTGGCATTGCATGAAATGCCCTATATAAATATGAGGATCCGTCTATTACAAAAATTCTATCTTTCATGTTTGTCTTTTATATAATGTATTATGACTCCTGTTTTTCTATAATGGAAAAAATTAAATAAAAATGTACAAAACAATTTCAATCTTAATAAAAAAGATATTTCAAGATTATTTTGAATGGGCTATAGCAATTTCAGCTATTTTAATAATCTTGATAGCTGTTGCAATGGATAAGTTTTTATATTTACAGGCTTGTCCGTTATGCATACTAACTAGATACGTTTTTGGGCTAATTGGTATCTCAGCATTAATCGGACTTTTAATTAAGAAAAAACTTTTTGGTGGAATTTTGATTATGCTCTCATCAGTAATTGGTTTATTCGTTACCTCAAGGCAGATATATATTCAGAATATGTCGATTGATGAAATTGCTCAACTTTCAGGATGCAGTATGCCTTTTAACACTCAAGTAGAATATTTTGGTCTCATTGAAGCAATAAATAGGACTCTTGCAGGTGGACCTAGTTGTGCAGAGGATGGATGGAGATTTGTGTTTAATTTTGCAGAATGGGGATTTCTATTTTTTGCTATGTATCTAATTAGTAGTATATATAAGTATAGAAAATGGTATTGATTCATTAAATATGTAGCAAAACTACATATAAAATCTCTTAAAAATACTATATCTAAAGTGTTTTAATAATTTATTGACTTTTGTATACATATATTTTTTAATTCACTACATAATAACTCACTTTATTAATAGCAAAGAAAATATTATAGGTACATAATTATTTCCTCTATATATATAATTATTCCCCCCAAGTACCTATAATATTTGTTATTAATCATGAGTAATCAACCACAAAAATCTATTTGTATGAGCATCGATCAATTAATTGATGCTGCTGTTGCTAATAAAGAAGGCATTATTGCAAGTAATGGTGCATTTTCTACAACTACTGGAGAGAGGAGTTCAAGAAGCCCTGAAGATAGATTTATTGTAAAAGAAGCTCACACAGAGGATTTAATTGAATGGGGTGAAGTAAATAGGCCTTTTGACAGAGAAAAATTCAATAGTTTGTGGGATAAAGTTGAATCTTATTTGGCCAAACAAAGTAGTTATATATCAAATGTTCATGTAGGAGCGCATCCAGAATATTATTTACCTGTTCAGGTTACTACCGAAACGGCATGGCATTCATTGTTTGCTAGATTAATTTTTATAAATCCAGATAATTTTAATCCACTTAATAAAATAAAGTGGGAAATTTTAAGCGCTGCAAACTATGAATGTATTCCTGAAGAAGATGGGACTAATTCAGAAAGTTGTATAGTGATTAACTTTTCTGAAAGAAAGGTCTTAATTGCAGGCATGAAATATGCAGGCGAGTTAAAAAAATCGATGTTCTCTGTTCAAAATTTTTTATTAACTGACGACGACGTGTTGCCAATGCACTGCTCAGCAAATATAAATAAAGATAGTAATGTGACTCTGTTTTTTGGTCTATCAGGAACAGGTAAAACAACACTCTCAGCAGATCTTAAATGTTCACTCATAGGCGATGACGAACATGGTTGGAGTAAAGGAGCTGTTTTTAATTTTGAGGGTGGTTGTTATGCAAAAACTGTTAATTTGTCAAAAGAAAACGAGCCAGTAATTTACAACGCTATAAAGCATGGAAGTGTAATTGAGAATGTTTACATAGGTGACAATAATAAACCTGATTATTCTAATATTTCGATTTCAGAGAACGGAAGATGTTGTTACCCAAGATCACACATCGAGAATGCTGTTAAAGAAAATGCAGCAGGAGAACCAAAGACCATTATATTCTTAACATGTGACCTTACTGGTGTAATACCTCCAGTCTCAATATTATCCAGAGAAAGTGCAGCCTATCATTTCTTAAGTGGCTATACTGCAAAGCTTGGCTCGACAGAAAGAGGAGCTGGGGCTCCTATTCAATCTACTTTTTCTACATGTTTCGGCGCTCCTTTTTTCCCAAGGCCAGCAAGCGTATATGCAGATCTTTTAATGAAGCGTGTTGAAGAATTTGATTCTAAGGTGTTTCTTGTAAATACTGGTTGGACAGGCGGTCCTTATGGAGTCGGATCTAGGTTTGATATTCCAATTACTAGAAGAATAGTAACTGCAATTCAGGATGGAGAGTTAAATAACGTAGAAACATTAAAAATTCCTGGTTTAAACTTGAGCATACCCAAATCTGTAAATGGAGTGGACTCAAAATTATTGAATCCAATTGAAAATTGGGATGATAAAGATAAATATCAAAAAAAGTTAGAAGACTTAGTATCACAATTCCAAGAAAATTTTAAAAAATATGATGTAAATCAAGAAATAGTGTCAGCCGGTCCAGGATTTGATGGCTAATGAATTGTTAAAAAACAAACTAAGTAAATTAAAGGACAATGGGTTTTTTAATAATTTAGTTATAAAAAGAGGTATTGAAAAAGAATTCTTTAGAGTTAGTAATAATGGATATTTATCAAAAAAACCTCATCCTGAGTCTCTTGGTTCTGCCTTAACAAATAAGTATATAACGACTGACTTTGCTGAAGCTCAACTAGAGCTTGTTACCCCAGTCTTTGAAGATGTAAATAATCTTTATGATTTTCTATACTCTCTTCATTTATTTGTTGCTCAAAATATAGACAAAAATGAAGTGTTGTGGCCATTTTCAATGCCTCCTAGAATTAAAAAAGAGTCTGATATACATCTTGGTTATTATCATCAAAGTAATATTGGGTTACTTAAACATGTTTATAGAAGAGGTTTAAAAGTAAGATATGGCCCAACAATGCAATGTGTTTCTGGCATGCATTATAACTTTTCAATAAAGCCAAGTTCATTGGCTATATTTACTGAATCAAGTGATCAAAAAGATATTGATAACGCATATCTTGGACTAATAAGAAACTTTAAAAGATTGTTTTGGTTCGTTTTAACAGAATTTGGACAAACAAATGTTGTTGACAAAACATTTGTAAAAAACAGAGATCATATTCTTAAAGAGTTGAATGATGAAGATATGTATCTTAAGAATGCTACATCTCTCAGAATGAGTGAGATAGGCTATCAAAGCAAGGCACAAAAAGATTTAGGTATTAAATATAACTCTCTACCGGATTTTCTTAAGAAAATTAAGGATGCAATCACCATACCCTACCCAGAGTTTGAAAAAAAAGGACTTAGAGAGTCTAACGGAGATTTACATCAAATTTCTAATGGAATAATTCAAATTGAAAACGAATATTATGATTCCATAAGACCAAAAAGGTCCTCATCTAATAATATGAGGCCCTATGAGCTTCTAAAGAATTTTGGTATCGAATATGTGGAAATACGTGGCATTGATATTTCACCATATGATTTAACAGGTATGTCGATTCATCAAATACATTTTTTAGATTTGATTCTTCTTTATTGTTTAATAAATCCAAGCCCAGAAATATCAAATGATGAAAAGAATGAAATTGATTCAAATGACTTCAAAGCCATCTATGAAGGTAGAGATAAAAGCACTGAAATATCTATAAATGGTATAAAAACAGATATTGGAAGTGCTAAAGAAAAAGTTATAAAAGACCTAATGCTTATTGCAGAGTATCTTAAAGAATATGATAAAGCTCAAGATTCAATAGAACATGTTTTAAAAACAAGAAAGGGAATTATTTCAGATAATGCTTTTCATGATGAAGGTCTAGAAAAAGCAAAAAATAATACTAAAATTTTAAGATCAGATGATTCAAAAAATATTGATGGTATAAAAAAAGAAGCAGAGTTATCATTAGAAGAACTTAGCAAAATCCAGAAAAATTCTGATGAAGAAATGGATGAATATGTCAAAAGTTACAATTTAAACTTATAGGGGGGACATTATGAAAGCTTTACAATGTGTTGAACTTGGCATGCCAGATAAATTGCAGGTTAATGAAATACCTGATCCTGAGGTTCTTCCTGGGCATGTTTTGATTGATAACAAAGCAGCTAGTGTTAACTTTCCTGATGTCTTAATGATTCAAGGCTTATATCAATTTCAACCGGAACTGCCTTTTTCACCAGGAGGTGAATCTGCTGGAATTGTTTCTTCTCTTGGAGAGGGAGTGAAAAACATCTCTGTTGGAGATAGAGTATTTGCAATGACAGGGCTGGGAGCTTTTGCTGAAAAAATAGTTGCCCCGGAACATGCTGTTGTAAAAATTCCTGAAAGCATGGATTTTGAGACTGCAGCAGCGCTTCCAATGACCTATGGAACATCTTTGTATGCTCTTAAACAAAGAGCTGAATTGAAAGAAGGAGAAACGCTTCTTGTTTTAGGTGCTGCAGGTGGTGTTGGGCTGGCAACAGTTGAGCTTGGAAAAGCAATGGGTGCAAAAGTTATAGCAGCAGCATCAACTCAAGAAAAAGTAGATTTATGCATACAGCATGGTGCTGATGAAGGCTTTATATACCCTACTGGCAAACTTGATAGAGATCAGCAAAAAGAACTCTCTTCAAAGATTAAAGAATTAACTGGGGGAATGGGAGCAAATGTTGTTTATGACCCTGTTGGAGATGACTATTCTGAACCATGCATTAGGGCAACAGCATGGGATGGAAGATATTTAGTAATTGGCTTTGCAGCAGGTGAAATCCCAAAAATACCCATTAATCTTGCCCTGTTAAAAGGCATGAAGATTGTCGGCGTGTTTTGGGGTGCTTGGGTTGGCATGTTTCCTGAAGAAAATAAAAAAAATTTCCAGGAACTTTTTCAGCTTCACTCTGATGGTAAAATTAATCCAGAGGTTTCTGATTCATTTTCTTTAGATAAAGGCGCTCAAGCAATTGCTCATTTAAAAGATAGAAAAGCTAAAGGTAAAGTAATCATCAAAATATAAATTTAGTCTTGAGTTACTGATTGATAAGTTAATGATAATCTTGAAATATCAAATGGCGGTCTAAAAAAACCTGCAAACTCCGCATCAGGGTTTAATAAAATAATATTATTAACATGATTATCTAGGTGAGAATGATCTGTATTGTCATTGCTTGGCATAACATTATTAACAGATAATTGTGTTGCAAGGCTTAAAAGCATTGGCCTTGTATTAGATATTCCAATAAAAGAAGTATCAAATCCTTTGGCATATTTATTTATGTCTTCAGGTGAATCTCTTTCAGGATCTATAGAAACTAAAACCCATTGTTTATTATCTAAAGGAAATTCCTTTTCTTTCAATACTTTTATAAGCTTAGAAAGTTGATACATGGTGGTTGGACATTCATCCGGACATCTTGTAAATCCAAAATACATTAGTGTCCATTTTCCCATAAGATTTGATTTATTAAATTCGCCACCATCAGCAGTAAAAAAACTAAAATCAGAAATCTTTTTGGGAGCTTCAAACAAGAAGAGTCCATTGATTAAGAGCTCATTCGTGCTAAGAGTTCTTGGGGTTGTTAACTTGTTTATAAAAAGGACTAGAACAGTCAGAATGAAAATTGCAATTATTAATAAATTCTTCTTTATTGTCATCAACTAATAATTATAAAGTGGTCTAGCAACAAAGCTAAAAAAATTAAGAAAATATAATAAATAGAAAACTGGAAAGTTTTCATAGCATCTTCATCATCATTACTGTAATAAAGATTTATTGAGTAGTATAAAAATAGTGTGCTTAAGGCCAATGCAGAAAATAAATATATCTCTCCAGACATTAGAACAACATATGGCAAGAGGCTTACTATAAAAAGAATAATTGTATATAAGACTATTTGTAATTTAGTAAAAATAACTCCATGGGTTACAGGTAACATAGGGATAGATTCTTTTGCATATTCATCTTTTCGATAAATTGCTAAGGCCCAAAAATGTGGTGGCGTCCATACAAAAATTATTAAAACTAACAACAAAGCATAAGGCTCGATGGTATTTGATACAGATGCCCAGCCCAATAAAGGCGGTGCCGCGCCTGCCAATCCACCTATTACTATATTTTGTGGCGTAGCTCTTTTTAAATAAACGGTGTATATAAATGCATACCCTATTAAAGATGCTAAAGTGAGAATCATTGTGAGAGTATTAACGTATAGGTATAAAATTAATGCTCCTAGAATTCCTATCACTAGTGCAAAGATTGAGGCATGCGTGGCTGAAAGCTCTCCTTGTGGTAGAGGTCTTTGATCAGTCCTTGTCATCGAGGCGTCAGTATTCCTATCAATTACTTGATTAATTGCTGCCGCAGATGCAGCACAAAATGCTATACCAGATAAAGATACAAAGAGATACCAAAATGAACTTACTGATTCCTCCGCTAATAACATTCCTACAAAAGCACAAATTAGCATCATGTAAACAACATTTGGTTTACAAAGCTCATAATAGCTTTTGAGAAGTGTCATTTTTTCCAAGCGAGATAATTAACAGTGAATGTTGCTAAAAGTAAGCAAGCTGCAACTAGATTATGTGCAATAGCAACATATAAAGGCAGAACATACACAACATTAATAATTCCTAGTGTGATCTGAGTTAATAATAATATTCCAAGAGTTGAAGCAAGAGGGGCTGCTTCTGAAAACCATAGCCTAGACATAAGTGTTAAGAATATAAAAGTTACAAGAAGAGCTGATATTCTATGAGAGTAATGAATTGCAACTCGAGCAGGATTATCTAATAACCCATATAAGTAATTTGGGCCAACTTCTTGATTTAAATTAAACCCATTTTTAAAATCCATTTCTGGCAAATATGAGCCTTGGCATGTTGGAAAGTCAGCACATGCCAGAGAAGCATAATTAGTGCTAGTCCATACACCCAAAAAAATCTGGAATATTAAAACAGCCAAAGCAATACCTGAAATTACTTTTAAATTAGAGATATTTATTTGGTTAAATATTTCAAAATTACGGGATTTTAAATAGATAAAGTAAAGCAATAATAGAGTCGTGAAACCACCAAATAAATGAATCGTAACAATTATTGGTAATAACTTTAAACTAACTGTTAAATATCCAAAAGTGCCTTGGAGACAAATAAAAATTAATAAAAAACAAGACCAGCCTTGAATAGATTTATCATTTGTCTTTCTAAATGATAGGTAAACTAAAAAAATTGCTAGAAGCCCTAGAGCAGCAGCAAAGTATCTATGAACAACTTCAGGTATTGCTTTATTTATATCATAAGGAAAGGTTGGATATCTGCTTTCAGCAATAGCAATTTCAGCTTCATTTATTGGGAAAACAACAAAACCATAACATCCTGGCCAATCTGGACAACCAAGACCGGCATCTACAAGCCGAGTCCATGCCCCTAATGCAATTACAACAAATGCCATACATATTCCAAATAGTGATAAGTTTTTAATTTGGTTCATTAAATTAATACCTTTAAGTCTTTTAAAATTAATTTAGGGTCTGTATCAGGTAAAAAATACATAACCGCCCTTCCATATGGATCTATCACAAAAATTGGGTTCTCCGCATTAAAATCCAGTAATGAGTTTCTTTGTAAGACATTTAACAACACTCCATTTTTGTCTTCAACAACCTCAATTCGTGGATACTGCAATTTGATATCCTTTAAATTAGGTTCGAGCAATTTATTTGAATAAAATAAAACTCGTTTTAATTTATTTATGTCTCTGTTTAAAGCAACGTTTAATTGTCTTGCTAAGTAAATCGATTGTTCGCTAGTTTCGATGTTTGTAACATATACAGACAAAACCCATTTTCCATCTTCAAAACTTATTAAATCTTGTTTTCCTTCACCATTTTTAAAGTCATTTAAATCGAAATAACTTTTGAAAAAAACTCCATTGTTTTTTGTTCCCTCTGGTGACATTCCTTTTAGAAAATAAAGAGTTGAAAATGTAACAACCAGTATTGGCGTAAGTAGTAATACCGCTAAAAAAAATTTATTTCTCATTTCTTTTGAATCCATACCAAATATACATAACACATAAAACTATAAACATTAAAAACCATTGTGCAGAATAACCATAATGTTTTATTGGTGTCATATTTGTTGGGTTAATTTTAATATATTCAAGACTATTTCTGCTTATTGGATCTGCTAATAGAATAAATGGATATATTAGATCACTATATTCTTTTGAAATTACTTCTAAATTTTTGGTTTGTGAAACTTTTGGCCATACATCTGTAACAAGTTCATCTGAAAGGATGAGACCTAGCTCAGGAGACTCTAAGATTCCACTAACTCTTTCATTTGAATTTATCAGATCAATATTTGGAAGGACTTCTATGTTTCTATTTCTTGGTATCCAGCCCCTGTCGATAAGAATAATCTCATTAGTATTTATTAGTTTAAAGGGTGTTAAAACTTTGTATCCGGCAATGCCTTTTCTAATAACATTATCGATTAATAATTGATTAGAGCCGTCCCATGATCCTTCAACATAAACTCTGTCCCATTTTTTTGAATCTTTACTTATATATTCTGGACTTTTAAGTGAATTTTTTTCAAACTCATCTAATAAGACTGTCTTTGCTTGCCCTCTATCAATCTGCCATAGTCCTAAAGAAAAAAATAATACGGCAAAAAAAACAAAAAATATTGTGATTTTTATTCCAGGATTAAATTTATTTTTTTTCATATCTATTGAAGTATATATGCTTTAAAATTTTAATATGATTACTACTTTAATTTATATAGTTTTACCATTATTGCTTCTTTCTCTTGCTGGCGGTCTTTTCTTTTTGCTTGTTGATAAAGGCGATACTGGAAGAAAAAGAACGGTTTACTTGCTTGGCCTTAGAGTTTTCTTTGCTGCAGTTTTAATCATATTAATTGCTATAGGGCTTTACACTGGTGAACTTGGAAATAGTGTTCCCTGGGAAGCTTCGTAATTAAAGAATATATACAAACAAAAAAAGCATAACCCATACAACATCAACAAAATGCCAATACCATGAGGCTGCCTCAAATCCAAAGTGGTCATGTTCTTCAAAGTGGCCTGCAAAAACAGACCTGCCTAGCATAATTGCCAACATGAAACCTCCCATCATTACATGGAAGCCGTGAAAACCTGTTAACATGAAAAAAGTTGACCCATATATTCCAGAGTTTAACGTTAGACCATAATGAGCGTAAGCTTCGTAATATTCTGCAGCTTGTAATCCAACAAAAATTAAAGCTAAGAATACTGTTATTCCTAAAAAAGTGTTAAATCTTTTCCTATTGCCTTTTTTTAGTCCGAGATGAGCTATGTGGACTGTTACAGATGAGCTTAAGAGCACAATCGTATTCCAAAGAGGTAACCACTTTAGAGCATGGTCCCATCCTGGCCATGCCATACTCTTATCAGCCAAATCATACTCAGTTCCTTGGTCTGGAGTTGTCATAACAGGCCATGAAGACTCAAAAGCAGGCCATAGCTCAATAGCAGAAATGTAAGCACCTTTTGAACCTTCACCTGCTAACCACGGAACGGCTAAGGTTCTTACATAAAATAAAGCTCCGAAAAATGCTGCGAAAAACATGACTTCAGAAAAAATGAACCAAGCCATACCATAAACATAAGATTGTTTTAATTGATTTGAATCTAAGCCTGCAAGGTGCTCTTTAATAACCTGTCTAAACCAAAAAAACATTGTTAAAAAAAGACATCCAAAACCGAAATACAATATGTAAACTGAGTTACTAGAAGGATCGTCTAAGTTATTTATTGTGCTAGAGGCACCCATTACGAGCAGAAATAAGGAGACCGCCATAAATATGGGAAACCTGCTTTGATCAGGTACGTAGTAACTTCCTCCACTCATTTCCTGCTTACTCCGCTGCCATTTGGTGATGTGCTAAAACTTCATCATTATAGTCAGTAATATCAAAAATTGTGTATGACAAAATTATATTTTTTATGTTCGATGGAAGTTCATTTGAAACTAATAATTTAACTGGAAGAAGAGCTTCTTCACCAGGCATTAGTTCTTGTTGCTCGAAACAAAAACATTCTAGCTTTTTTAAATGTGCTGCAGCGTTTGATGGGGCAACACTTGGAACTGCCTGAGCAGTCATTTTTCTATTTGTTGTATTTTTTACATAGAAAGTAGCGCCATGATATTTACCAGTTTCAATTTTCATTACTTGCTCTGAAGGTTTAAAAGTCCAGGGCATGTTTTCGTTATTAGTAGATATAAACTGAATAGCAATAGTTCTTCCATCATCCGTGATAAGGTCTTCTGAATACTCTGATTGAAAAACTTTTCCGTTAATGCCAGTTACTTCACAAAAGACATCATACAAAGGCACAAGCGCAAAACCAAAAGCAAACATTAATGGAACAGCAACTACTAATTTAATTAATGTTTTCTTAGCACCTTTTTTCATTAATCAACCTTCGGTGGTGTTGAGAAGGTGTGATAAGGAGCTGGAGAAGCTACTGTCCACTCAAGACCTTTTGCCCCTTCCCAAACTTGATCAGTTGCTTTTTTGCCACCCATCACAGTTTTAATAACAATAAATAAAAACAGCAGTTGTGAAAAACCAAATAAAAATGCTCCAACGCTCGAAACCATATTCCAATCAGCAAATATTAAAGAATAATCAGGATATCTTCTTGGCATTCCTGCTAAGCCAATAAAGTGTTGAGGAAAAAAGGTTACATTAACTCCGATAAATGACAACCAAAAGTGTAGTTTTCCCAATCTTTCGTCATACATATTGCCGCACCATTTTGGAATCCAATAATAAACAGCAGCCATAATAGAGAATATTGCTCCTGGCACAAGAACATAATGAAAGTGCGCAACAACAAAGTAAGTATCGTGATATTGAAAATCAGCCGGAACAATTGCAAGCATTAAACCAGACAATCCTCCGATTGTGAAAAGAACAACAAAAGAAATAGCGAATAACATAGGCGTTTCAAAAGTAAGCGAGCCTCTAAACATTGTTGCTACCCAATTAAAGACTTTTACGCCTGTTGGAACAGCTAT
The DNA here is from genome assembly GCA_902560315.1 of uncultured SAR86 cluster bacterium. Lineage (GTDB taxonomy): Bacteria > Pseudomonadota > Gammaproteobacteria > Magnimaribacterales > D2472 > SAR86A. The sequence goes on from CACELG010000001.1 coordinate 198,490, forward strand.
CAACATGGTTGCCCACATAAAGAATATTTCTGCAGCTAAAGGCAGTCCAACTGTAAACATGTGATGTGCCCAAACTACAAAAGAGAGTATGGCAATTGAAAGCATTGCCCAGACCATTGATGAATATCCAAAGAGCTGTTTCCTAGAAAATGTTTCAATTATATGAGAAACAATACCAAAGGCGGGCAAAATCATTATATATACCTCTGGGTGACCAAAGAACCAAAATATATGCTGAAATAAAACTGGATCTCCGCCTCCAGCTGCATTAAAGAAACTTGTTCCAAAATGAATATCCATTAACATCATTGTTACAGCACCGGCAAGAACTGGCATCACTGCAATTAATAAATACGCGGTAATTAACCATGACCATACAAACAAAGGCATTTTCATTAAGTCTACGCCAGGAGCTCTCATATTCATAATAGTGACAACAACATTAATTGAGCCCATTATTGAAGATGCTCCCATTATATGAACAGAAAATATAAAAAAGGTAACACTTGGGGGAGCATAGGTTGTTGATAGTGGAGCGTAAAAAGTCCATCCAAAGTTTGGAGCTCCGCCCTCCATAAATAATGATGATAATAAAATAAAGAATGCAAAAGGCAGTATCCAGAAACTTAAATTATTCATTCTGGGTAAAGCCATATCAGGTGCTCCAATCATCATTGGAACTAACCAGTTTGCTAATCCAACAAAAGCAGGCATTACCCCTCCAAAAATCATTATCAGTCCATGCAGCGTAATCATTTGATTATAAAATTCAGGTTCAACTATTTGCATTCCAGGCTGGAAAAGCTCTGCTCTAATAACCATTGCCATTGCACCACCAATCAAGAACATGGCAAAACTAAACCATAAATAAAGAGTTCCTATATCCTTATGGTTTGTTGTATACAACCATCTTGTTATGCCCTTAGCAGGCCCATGATGATGGTCGTCATGATGATTTTCTATTACTGCGCTCATAATATTTTCCTATCTTAAATCTTTGGTTCTTTATAATCTACGATGTCTTTTGGAATTACTATTTCTCCATCCCCTTTTTCTGCATTACCCCATGATTGTCTTGTGTATGTAATCACTGCCGCCAATTCAACTTCTGATAAGTAACTAAAAGAATTCATGGCTGCACCCTGAACTCCTTCCATTAGGATTTCAATATTCCTATCCTTATTGTTCATAACAATATCACTACCGGCTAAAGCAGGGAATATTCCTGTGATTCCTTCTCCTGAAGTTTGATGACACGCAACACAGTTAACTTGATAGATGCCTTCGCCTCGCTCCATTAATTCTCCGGTTGTCCATTCTTTGGTAGTTAGCTCAGCAAGTTTTATTGCTTCTTGTTTCTTGCCATAGACCCAATCGTCATACTCAGACTGCTCGACTACTTTTACAACAATAGGCATAAAGCCATGGTTTTTGCCACATAGTTCGGTGCATTTTCCTCTATAGATTCCTGGCTTGTCCACCACCGTCCATGCTGTATTCACAAATCCAGGTATGGCATCTTGTTTAATAGCGAATGCCGGCAACCACCATGAATGAATAACATCATTTGCAGTTATTAAGAATCTAATTTTTTTACCAGCAGGTATAACAACCATTTCGTCAACTTCTTGTAAATAATTTTCGCCTTTTGGAACTAGGTTATAAATTTCATCGAGATCTGTTGAAAGATTAGAGAAAAAACTAACATCATCTTCCAGGTAATTATACTGCCATTTCCATTGGTATCCTGTAACTTGAATATTTATATCTCCCGCTTCATCATCGTAAATCTTTACTAGTGTTTTAGAAGCTGGAACTGCCATCGCTATAAGAATAAGAAATGGTATTATGGTCCAAGCTATTTCAAGCTTGTGATTTTCATGAAATTTTGCAGGGACTGGATTTTTTTTCTTTGTATGTGCCCACATTGAGTAAAACATTACCCCAAAAACAAGAACACCGATTGCAACACATATCCAAAAAATTAACATGTGCAGTTCAAAAACTTCATTGCTAATGTCGGTGCTTCCTCTAGTCATGTTTAGAGCAAACCAATCAGCTTTAATTAGCGGTGAAGCAACAAAAAATAAAAATATAGATATATTCTTCTTAGATAGATTAAAAAGTTTATAAATCATTATTCGCCCAAAAGTAAGTGTGCCTTTTATAATAAAAAATAGTTATATTATATTATAAGCTATTTATATAAATACAACAAAGCAAAAATACACATTTTTTATGCTAGGTATGATATATGTTTGGAACTTTAATTTCTATTAGTTTTTGCTTCTGTTATTCTTGAAATCATCTAAGTTAATAACCTTAATTTCTTCATTATCAAGAGTGTTTTTTTCTTTAGGTCTTTTTTCAACAAAATCGCACTTTACACAATATATTTCATCATCAGAAGGGTTCAATGCAATAGTGTCTTGAGATTTACAATTTGGACATATAGCTCCTGCAATAAATTGGACAAATTTCTTCATTCTCTTAGCTCTTCTAGATCCTTAATAACTGTCAAAGCTTCAGGAAAAACATTAAACCATTTTTCAAATGAATGTGCAGCCTGGTAAACCAACATGCCAGTTCCATCAAAAACATTTTCTGATGTTTCTTTTGCCCACTTACAAAAAGGAGTAACAGTTAAAGAGTAATTTAAGTCATAAAAATAAGTTTTTGAGTTAACAGGCAAGTCGTTTATTGGCTTAAAATTACCAGTCAATCCAGCCGAAGATCCATTTATCACCAAATCATATTTAGCATCACCACTATGGCCAGCTTTTATTGGGGCCATATTTGAAAATTTTCGTATTAGCCTGTTTGCCTTTTCTTGAGTTCTATTAATTAGAGAGATTTCTTTGGGGCTACTCTTTGCAACTCTATATAAAATGCTTTCTATTGCTGCTCCAGCACCAATTATTAAGATATTCTTATCTTCTAATTCAAAACCCCTATTATCTATATCATTTATAAACCCTATACCATCAGTAGAAGATAGAGAAAGTAAATTTCCATCCTTATAAATAGTATTTACAGCATTAATGTATTTTGCTTCTTCAGAAATATTGCCTTCGATCTTTGCAGCTCTTTTCTTATGAGGCAATGTTATATTCAAACCTTTGGCGAGTTTGTCAGAAAAAAATTCTTTTATGAATTGATCAAAATCAACTTCATTAACTCTATAGGGTAGATATTCAATATTAATGTTTTCATTTCTTGCAAACCTAGAATGTATAAAAGGAGATAGTGAGTGTTCTATTGGATCACCCAAAACTCCTAATCTGTATTTTTTAGACATTCCAATCTCTATTAATGACTTTCAATAACTTTTTTTCTAGATCTTTATATTTTGGGCTTTTTTTGTAAGACCATTTTACATGTGATGGCAAAGAAGCCAATATTGATTCAATTCTTCCATTAGATTTTAGACCAAACGCAGTGCCTCTATCATAGATTAGATTAAATTCAGCATATCTCCCCCTTCTAACTAGCTGGAATTCTTTTTCTTCTTTGGTAAATTTAATTGATTTTCTTTTGTTTAATATACTCATATATGAATTGATATAAGAAGAAGCAACTGATTCAAGCATTTTTAAGCTGTTTTTGAGGCTCAAATCTGATAAATTGTCAAAAAATATGCCGCCAACACCCCTTCTTTCATTTCTGTGCGGTATAAAAAAGTATTCGTTGCAGTTTTCAGAGAACTGTTTATAAAAACTACCGCTAAATGGCTCTAATGAAGCTTTCGCTTCTTTGTGCCAATTAACGATATCTTTTTCAAAGGGTATATATGGTGTTAAATCATATCCTCCACCAATCCACCAGTTATCAATTGCGCCTTTTTTATCCAAAATAGCAAATAAACGAACATTCATATGGCTTGAGGGTATATTAGGGTTTTTTGGATGAGATATTACAGAAATGCCCATTGCATGATAGCCGTTTTTAATAGTTTTCTTTAAAGAGCTTGGAAGAGCAGAATCTGGTAATTGGTTTCCATATATTGAAGAAAAATTAACCGCGCAATTATCGAACAAGCTTCCGTTTGCAATAATGAAAGTTTTACCGCCCCCGCCTTCTTCTCTTTTCCATGAGTCATAACTTATTTCTGAGTTTTTTGATGTCTCTAAATTTTCAAATTCCTTACGTATTTGAGATTGGATATTCTTAAATGTATGTTCTAATTCTTTTATCATTCTATTCTCTAATAATAGCCTTTGTTTCTAAATCAATTATCTTTGATGGGGAGGTGTTTTTACCAAGAGGCTCATCATAATATGCCAAATCTTCATATTCAAAAAAATTAATTATATCGATAGGATTATTCATATTTTTTTCTCCAGAGATATTTGCTGATGTAGATACCATGAAACCTGAAAATGCTTTTATTAATGTGTTTATAGGTAAGTGATTACTTACTCTTATAGCTATTTTTCCACTTTCATTATGTAAATGTATTGGCAGTTTATTATTATATTTAATTAAAAAGGTGTATGCGCCTGGCCAGTATTTCATCAGATAATTTTGATCATCTATATTAATTTTCTGCAAATAGTTTTCAATAGCATCTAGTGACTCTACTAACAAAATAAAACTTTTATTTTTATTTCTTTTCTTTAATTTAAAAATTTTTTCAACAGCATCTTTATTAAAAGCATCGCAACCTATTCCCCAAATTGATTCTGTGGGATGAATTAAAGTTTTTCCGGAATTAAGCCACTCTATAGCTGAGTCAAGATTTAATGAAACTTTATTCAATTATGAGTTAAGTTTTTTATCTTTTTCTAAAACTTCTTTCCTCATATTTTCTTTGTACTCTACTAATTTTTTGGCTAAGTCTTCATTTCCTGTTGCAAGAATTTGAACTGCTAGAATTGCGCTATTTTTGGCACCGCTTTTTCCTACAGCAACAGTAGCAACTGGAACGCCAGGTGGCATCATAGCCGTTGAGAGCAAAGAATCTATTCCACCCATACCACCAGATTCAATTGGGATGCCAATAACAGGCTTTGTTGAGTGCGCTGCTACTGCTCCAGCAAGGTGGGCTGCCATACCTGCTGCAGCAATAAATACTTTACAACCATTTTTTTCTGAATCTGAGATCAATTTCATAACATCATGCGGAGTTCTATGTGCAGACATAACATTTTTAGTAAATTTAACTCCAAATGACTCTAAAATAGGGAAAATTGCCTCTACTACAGGCAAATCTGAGTCAGAACCCATTATTATTGCTACTTGAACTGTTTCGTTTGTCATTTTTATATACTCTTAAATTGTTAACTGGATTATAATCTCGGAATTATAATAAAAAATACCAAAAATGGCTAAAAAATTGAAAATTTTAATATTTCCTGACCCTAGATTACGAAAAGTTGCAAAAAAAGTAACAAAATTCGACAAAAGTCTAGAAAATTTAGCAAATGATATGCTAGAAACAATGTATATTGCCAATGGAATAGGTCTTGCTGCAACTCAAGTTGATCGTCATATTAGACTAATTGTGATGGATTTATCAGAAGAACGAGATGATCCTAGAATTTTTATCAATCCAACATTCAAAGTACTTAAAAATCATAAATTATTTGAGTTTGAAGAGGGCTGCCTTTCAATTCCCGGCTTTAATGAAACCATTGCTCGTCCTGATAAAATAGAGCTGACATGGCAAGATATTAAGGGCAATCAGCATATAGACAATCCTGAGGGGCTTTTAACTGTATGTATTCAACACGAAATCGATCATTTAGATGGAAGATTAATGGTTGACTATATTAGCTCACTCAAAAGAGATCGAATAAGAAGTAAGCTTTTAAAAGAAAATAAATGAAATTACAGGTAATTAAACGAAATTATGAATATCTTATATGCTGGAACACCATCTAACTCAGCCAAAATACTCCGCTATCTTGCCAAACTTAAGCCTTTTAATATTAAAGGTGTCTTAACGCAACCTGATAAAAAAGGTAAAAGAGGTAATAACCTATTAGAGTCTCCAGTTGCTATTGCAGCTAAAGATTTAAAATTGGAAGTTTTCAAGCCTGAAAACCTTAATTCAAATGAAATCATAAGTAATTTAGGTTTATTAGATATTGATTTCCTTGTTGTGATTGCATATGGAAAAATTATTCCACCTTGGCTTCTTGAATTACCAAGCAAGTCATCAATTAATGTACATTTCTCAATATTGCCTAAATATAGAGGAGCGTCTCCAATTCAGTCAGCTTTATTAAATGGTGATGATAGTAGTGGGATATCAATTATTGAGATGTCAGAAGCTTTAGATGCTGGAGATATATTTTCATCATTCATTGTAAAGATTAATCCAGAGGATAATAAATCAACACTTGAAAATAAATTAACCAACAAATGCATTACTGAGTTGCCAACAACATTAGATTTAGTTAAAGCTAATAAGATAGAAGCAAAAAAACAAGATAATTCCAGCGCTTCTTATTGTAAAAAAATTACAAAGTCAGACTCTATTATTGATTTTAATGAAACAACTAGAAGTATTATTAATAAATTTAGAGCTTTTTATGGATGGCCTGGAACATCTTTTATCTACAAAGATATACAAATTAAAATACACAATATGTTAGAAACCAAAATAATTAATGGGGGTAAACCAGGCACAATTTATAGGTTAGATAATGAAGGTTTGTATATAAATACAAATGATTCAATGATAGTGATCACTCACTTACAGTTCCCAAACAAGAACATAATCTCATCTAATGACGTGTTCAACTCATATAAAGAGTTTTTTTCATAAAGATAAATTTTTACAATAAGTCTTGCTTTATTTAAAAAGAGGTTTAATTTACACAATATGAAAGTGCTAATTTTAGGTGCTGGTCGTGTTGGTGGAAGTCTTGCCAGGGCTTTGGTTAATAATAACTATGACGTGTCTATTATAGATCTAAACAAAAATGTCCTTGAGTCCTTGGAAGATAAATTAGATATATTAACTGTTGAAGGTCATGCTTCACATCCTATTTCTATAAAAAAAGCTGGTGCTGATAATGAAACAACTTTAATAGCTGTAACATCTGATGATGAGGTCAATTTAATTGCCTGTCAGATTGCAAAGAAACAATTTGATGTAAAAAAAACAATTTGCAGACTTTCAGAGAAATCATATACAAAAAATCTTGATATTTTTGGTGAAAATATTATTGATATTGTAATAAATCCTGAAAAAGAAGTTATGAAGCATCTTAAAGAGTTGATTATTCATCCAGGGGCTGAGCAAATTGAACAGTTTGCTGAAGGGAAAGTAAATCTAGTTAGTGTTAAAGCCAAGAAGAAAGCAAAACTTGTTGGAAGAGAGCTAAAAGGTATTAAAGATGATATGCCAGATACAGATGCCTTTGTCGCATCAATTTATAGAAAAGGAAAGCCCTTTATTCCTTCTGGAGATACAGTTATAAAAGAATCAGATGAAATATATTTTATTTCTTCGGCTTCAAACATTGATCAAATTGTAAATGAATTCAGAGATCAAGATGATATTTACTCAAGAGTAATGATTGTTGGAGGTGGTAAAATTGGTAATTCCTTGGCAAAAGAACTTGAAGATGATTACAAAATCAAGTTAATTGATTCTAATAAAGATAAGTGTAAGAAATTATCTAAAAATCTAGATAAAACAATTGTTCTTCATGGTTCAGCTACAGATGAAGATCTTTTAAAAAGTGAAAATATTTCTAATATAGATATTTTTTGTGCATTAACTGACGACGATGAAACAAACTTGATGTCTTCCTTGCTTGCAAAAAAAATGGGAGCAAAGAAAACTATGATAATTTTAAATAACCCTTCTTACTTGGGATTGGTTCCGGGCTTTATTGATACTTATATAGCTCCTTATAGATTAACGGTCTCTTCTGTTCTTCAAGATTTAAGAGAGGGTGATGTTACTCAAGATGTCTTACTAAAAATGGATACAGGGGCTGAAGCGATCGAAGGTATTGTTCATGCTAATGAATTTACATCTAATTTATTTGGAAAATCGTTAAAGGAAATCCCATTGCCCGAAGGTGCTTCTATTGGAGCAGTGGTTAGACATGGAGATCTATTAATGCCTAACTCTGATGTAGAGCTTTGTTTAAATGATCATCTAATTGTTTTTTTAGCAGATAAAAAAATGGTATCAGAAGTTGAGGTTTTATTTAAAACAAGCTGATGAACCCAAAATCAATAGTAAACTTATTTAGCATATTAGTTTTATTCTTTAGCTTTTCTTACGTATTCCCTATTATTGTTTCAATCATATTTGAGGATGGAGCGCTTGATATATTTATAAAAACATTGATTGGTGTCAGTTCTCTAGGAATATTGGGCTTGCTTTTAACAAGGAATATTGAGAATGATCTTTCTCAAAAAGATGGGTTTGTAATAATTGTAATGTTTTGGATAGTATTATCCATTGCTGGATCAGTTCCGTTTTATCTTAGCGGAATGAGCATGATTGATTCTTTTTTTGAGTCTATGTCAGGTATCACTACAACAGGGGCTTCTGTAATTTCGAATATTGATGTCTTGCCTGAGTCTTTGTTATTTTATAGACAGTTATTACAGTGGATGGGAGGAATGGGATTAATAGTTCTAGCGATTGCTGTAATGCCTTTATTAGGAATTGGTGGGGGTCAAATATATAAAACTGAAATTCCTGGTGCAATGGGTGAACAAAAACTTACGCCCAGGATAAAAGAAACTGCTCAAGCTTTGTGGTCAATATACTTAGGTTTAACTGTTATTTGTGCTCTGTTGTATTACATCAGTGGTATGTCTATGTTTGACGCTGTATCACATTCTATGTCTACAGTTGCTATTGGTGGCTTCTCAACCCACAATGAAAGCATTGGATTCTATAACAGCTTTTCTATAGAACTTATCTGTATGGTCTTTATGCTTTTATCTGCTTTTAGTTTCACACTTCATTACTTTGCATTATATAAAAGAAAACCTCTTAAATATTTATATGATCCTGAATTAAGGTTTTTTGTTGGAATAATTTTTATTATTTTTGCTTTAGCAGTAATTATTAGTGTGGTATCGAATAATATAACTACAAATGAAATAAAAAATATTGCATTTCATACTGTTTCCATGGTCACCACTACAGGCTTTACTGTTTCAAATTCTTCAGATTGGCCTTTTTCATTATCTTTCTTATTATTAATGGGTGCTTTCATTGGAGCTTGTTCTGGATCTGTTGGGGGAGGTATTAAATCTTGGAGGGTTATGATTATGATTAATCATGCCTATTTAAATATAATGAAGATAATACATCCTAACTCAATAGTATCATTAAAAATTGGAACAAGAAGTGTTGATGACCAAGCAGCCACATCCGTGTGGGGATTTTTTTCTATTTATGTAATTTCTTTTATGGTGCTGCTGCTGGCTATATTAGTCTCTGGATTAGATCTGGAATCAGCGTTCTCAGCGGTTGGGGCATGCTTAAATAATTTGGGTCCGGGTTTAGGAGTTGTTTCTGAAAATTACTCAAGTATAAGTTCATACTCAAAAGGGATTTTAGCATTTGCAATGTTGTTGGGAAGGTTAGAAATCTTCACTTTGCTTGTAATACTAACTCCAATGTTTTGGGCTAAATAACTAAATTCCTGAATATGGATCTTGTTGATCCGATTTGCTTTTTTTAAACCTTTTGTATTCCCATGAATAATCTATCGGCCTTTTATTAATAATTTCTTCAATCCCTTTATTGATAATTTGTGAGTGCTTACTATCATTATAGATGCTTTTATTAGTCATTTCTAACGTAACAGTTAAATAATTGTCTTTATTGGAGTTAATGTAAAAATAAACTATAGGGCATCCTGTTTTTAAAGCCAGACTTTGAACTAAAGTTGTCGAATATGCATCCCTATTGAAAAACTTAATGTATTCTCCCATTCCTCTTTGTGGAACTTGGTCTGCCGCAAAACATATAACCTTATTTTGTTTTAATGCTTTATATATTTTCCTTACGCCTGTAATAGAAGTTTCTACACAAATAGATCCATCTGATTCTCTTTTATTTTTAACAAACATATCAAGGGCTTTATTTTTTATTTTTTTATATAAACTTACAGTTACTGTTTGGGAGCAGATCCAGGCAAGTAACATATCAACACTTCTATTATGGAGCGCAACTAGAATCATGCCCTTTCCTTGAAGTATATAATTGTTCAGTAGAAAGTTGTTTTCGATTCTGAAGATCATCTCATTTGAATCGTGAGTATTACTTCCCCATGTGTAAATAGTTTCATATCCCGAAATTAAAGATTCGCGAATACTTAGTTTTGCTAATAATTCAATGTTTAAATTATTTAGGTCAGGATAAGCGATTTTAAGGTTAATTTTTGTGATTTTATATGAGACAAATAGTTTGTAAATTCGTGTATACAAATAAATATCTATTAAGATTACAAAAAAAGCTCTTGGTAGCCTAGAAAGTATGTAAAATAATGTTTTTATCATCAACTTTATGATTTAGCATGATATATAATCATAAATAGATAAAATATACAAAAATTATTTATTTAATTGAAAAAAAGTAAAAAATAGACATTTGTTGATAAAAGGAGTTAAATAAAGTGCCAGCTAAAAATATGGATGAAATTGTTGCTTTATGTAAAAGAAGAGGCTTTATATTTCAATCAAGCGAAATATATGGCGGTCTTCAAGGCACATATGATTTTGGTCCTCTTGGTGTTGAGTTAAAAAATAATCTTAAAAATGCATGGTGGGAGGCTATGGTCTATGAAAATGATAATATTGAGGGCCTAGATTCATCAATTTTAACAAATCCCCTAGTCTTAAAGTATTCAGGCCACGAAGAAACCTTCTCTGATCCTATGGTCGACTGCAAATCATGCAATTTAAGGTTTAGAGAGGATCAAGTTCCAGATCATTGCAAAAAAGAGGATTTAACTGAACCTAGACAGTTTAATCTTATGTTTAAAACAAGTGTTGGACCATTAGAGGATGGATCTAATTATGCATATCTTAGGCCAGAAACAGCGCAACAAATATTTACAAATTTTAAGAATGTATTAGATTCTACTTCTAAACCAATACCATTTGGTATAGCTCAAATTGGTAAAGCATTTAGAAATGAAATAACACCAAGAAATTTTATATTTAGGGTTAGAGAGTTTGAACAAATGGAATTAGAATACTTTGTAATGCCAGGTGAAGATGAAGATGCTCATGATCTATGGGTACAAAAAAGAATAGATTGGTGGAGTAATCAAGGTGTACCCATAGAAAGTATTGAGTTGTACGATGTACCCACTGATGAATTAGCACATTATTCTAAAAAGACAGTTGATTTAATGTATAAGTTTCCTCATGGATTAGAAGAACTTGAGGGCATTGCTAACAGAACAGATTTTGATCTAGGCTCGCACTCTAAAAAACAGGATGAACTTAAAATATCTTCAAATGTAATGAAAAACAAACACTCTAATAGCAAGATGGCTGTTCAAAACGATTCAGGTGATTGGATTGTTCCTTATGTAATTGAGCCATCTGCGGGTGTTGAAAGAGGGTTTCTAGCAATTTTAAATGAAGCGTATACAAATGAGGAATTAGAGGATGGAAAAAATAGGATAGTATTAAGACTTAAACCTCATTTATCACCGATAAAAGCTGCAGTTATACCACTAAAGAAGAATGATAAGAATATTGTTAATAATGCGAAGAAAATAAAAAATGATCTTCAAAAAATGGGTTTAGGTAGAATAATTCTTGAAAATACTGGCAATATAGGAAAAAGTTATAGAAAACATGATGAAATAGGAACACCTTTATGTATAACTGTTGACTTTGATACTCTTGAGGATAATTCAGTAACCTTAAGAGACAGGGACACAATGGTCCAAACAAGGCTTCAAATTAGTGAGTTAGCTATGTATATAATGGATTTGGTTAAGAAATAATATTGAAATTATTTAGAAGTTTAATATTTAATATCTTTTTCTACATAAGCTTAATACTAGCATCATTCATAATAATTTTTCTTTACCCTTTTATTAGTACCTATAATCTTCAAATTGTTGCATCTTGTTGGGTCAAATTAATGCTTAATACATTAAAAATTTTATGTGGTGTTTCTTGGAAAGTTGAAGGATTAGAAAATATACCTAAAACTCCTTGTATTCTTGTTTCAAATCATCAGGGACAGTGGGAATCTTTTTTTCTTCAAACTTTAATAATTCCGTCATCAAGCATTATTAAAAAAGATTTGCTGTTTATTCCCTTTTTTGGTTGGGCACTGGCTTGCCTTAAACCAATACACTTAAGAAGGCGTAAAAAATATGTAAGCATGAAAAAGGTCATTAAAGATGGCTCTAAGAAACTTAAAAAGGGCACTTCTTTAATAATCTTCCCAGAAGGCACTCGAAATGACCCAAAAAATGGTCTAAATAATTTTTCAAATAGTTGTGGTTTACTATCTGTAGATAATAATATTCCTATAGTACCTGTTTGTCATAACTCTGGTCTATATTGGAAAAACAAGAAATTTGTTAAAGAAAGTGGAATTGTAAAAGTTAAAATTGGTAGTCCAATATATGCAAATACGCCTAAAGAAGCTACAAATGAAGCATTTAAATGGATTAATTCAAAATTTAGTGAGATTCACTAAATATCAAGTTCTTTCACTGATAGGGCGTTAGCATCAATAAATTCTCTTCTTGGCTCAACATCATCGCCCATTAAGACTTCAAATGATTCATTCGCATCTTGAACATCTTTAATATCTACTCTCATCATTCTTCTGTTAGCTGGATCCATTGTCGTTGTCCACAATTGTTCAGGATTCATCTCTCCCAAACCCTTATATCTTTGAACTTCTAAGCCTCTTGTTCCTGACTTTGAAAGGCTTTTGATAGCCGCATCCTTTTCATCTTCATCAGAAGCATATATAAACTCTTTTCCTTTAGTAATTTTATATAAAGGTGGTAATGCTATATAAATATGGCCTTTATCGACTATCTCGTACATTTGTCTGTAAAAAAATGTTAATAAAAGAGTTCTGATATGGGAGCCATCTACATCAGCATCAGTCATGATTATTATCCTGTGGTACCTTAAATTATCAATGTCAAAGTCCTCTTCACCAATACCGCATCCAAGGGCTTTAATTAATGTTCCTACCTCGGCAGAACCTAAAACTTTATCAATTCTGGCTTTTTCAACGTTTATAATCTTACCTTTTAAAGGCAGAATTGCTTGATTTTTTCTATTTCTACCCTGTTTTGCTGATCCTCCAGCAGAATCACCCTCAACAATATATATTTCTGAAAGTGTTGGATCTTTTTCTTGGCAATCTGCTAGCTTTCCTGGCAATCCTGCAATTTCTAAAACCCCTTTTCTTCTTGTCATCTCTCTTGCTTTTCTTGCTGCCTCTCTTGCTAAAGCCGCCTCTGATACCTTTGATACTATACTCATAGCATCTTTAGGGTTTTCAAGAAGAAATTCATTGAAGTATTTACTGAATAATGTACTTACAACACCTTCAACCTCTGATGATACAAGCTTTTCTTTTGTTTGTGATGAAAACTTTGGGTCTGGAACTTTAACAGATATTATTGCTATTAAACCCTCTCTAACGTCCTCTCCAAGCAGGTCTGTTGGTGTTTTTTTAGCATTTTCTTTTTTAATAAAAGACTTTAAAACTCTCGTTAAGCTCCCTCTGAAGCCCGCTAGATGAGTCCCGCCATCTTTTTGAGGAATATTATTTGTGTAACAAAGCACGTTTTCACTATAAGAATCAGTCCATTGAAGTGCTATTTCAACTCCGACCTCGTTTTCAGAAGCAGAACACTCAAAAATATCAGAAACGGTTTGTTTTCTTCCTTTTAAGTGAGTTACGTAGCTAGATAAACCGCCATTGTTTTTAAACTTCTTGGATTTTCCTGATTTCTTGTCTTCAACATTTATTGAAACTCCTGCATTCAAAAAAGATAGTTCTTGAATCCTTTTATAGATTCTTTCAATTTCAAAATCTATTGATGTAAAAATTTTCTCTGAGGGAAAGAAGGTTATTGTTGTTCCAGTTTTATCTGATTTTTTTACCTTCTTTAATTTTGCTTTTGGTTTACCTTCATTATATTCCTGAAAGTATTCACCGCCATCTCTATGAACTTCCAAGATTAATTTTTTAGAAAGAGCATTCACAACTGAAACTCCTACTCCATGTAATCCACCTGAAACCTTATAAGAATTGTCATCGAATTTTCCACCCGAATGAAGCGTTGTTAAAATTAATTGTGCTGCAGAGACTCCTTCTTTTTTATGAACATCAACAGGTATTCCTCTTCCGTTATCCTTCACAGTAACAGATCCATTCTTATTTATGACAACATTTATATCCGTACAATGTCCTGCCATTGCTTCATCAATACAATTGTCTAAAACTTCAAAAACCATGTGATGTAAACCGGAACCATCATCTGTGTCACCTATATACATGCCTGGTCTTTTTTTGACTGCTTCTAAACCTTTGAGGACTTGAATGTTACTAGAATCGTATTTGGCTTCCGAAGATTTTTTGGCCATTTCTTTATCCTAATTGTTCCACGTGGAACTTTTTAAACTCATTAAAATTAACTGTTATTTTACTACTAAAACAATCATCTATACAGGAAAAGATAATTTGATTTTTGACATGATTTAACAATTCAATAAATAAATTAAAAACTCTATCGTCTAGCTCAGATTTAATATCATCTATTATTAATGTGGCATTAATTTTATAGGTCTTTTTTAAAACTTCATGCTGCGCGCAAGACCATAAAATTGAAAAAAACTTTTGCTCACCCCTAGAAAGTATTTGTCTAGCATCAATATTATTTATTAAAAATTTTATATCTGATTTGTGAGGTCCTTTTGTTGTGGTTCTTCTTCTTAGATCATTTTCAATGTTTTCCTCTAGTGTCTCCAAGTATGATTTTTCAGAATCCCAACCAGTAAAAAATTCTATATGTATTTCATCAAAGAAACTAAAAACATTATTTGGTTTTAGTAAATTAACAAGAAAATAAAATTCTTTCAGGGTCTGATCAAAAAAAATTTTTCTAAATTTTGTAAGCTGATCACCTTCTTTAGATAGTTTTTTATTCCATGCATAAATATCTGATATGCGGTTATTTTTTAGTATTCCGTTTCTTTGTTTTAAAGACCTATAATAAGAAAACCAACTTACTGCAAAGGCTTCTTCTGCTATGAAAATTGATCTATCTAAAAGCTTTCTTCGGAACTCTGGTGGAGCATCAGCAAAAGAAAAGGTGTTGTTATGAATCGGGGTGCAAGGAAACTCTTTGATTAATCTACTGGTGACTGTTTTTTTGTTATTCAATGAAACTAAAATTGGTTTGTTTTTACTTTTCTCTACCTCTACAACATAACCTTTAGAACCATCAAAGCCTTTAAGATAAAATTTATCTTGCTTATGTTTTATAAGCGCTAGTAAGTTTGTGCTCTTAAAGGACTTGCCACTTGAAAAAATAAATACTGATTCTAGAATACTCGTTTTTCCAGATCCATTAGGGCCATAAAAAAAATTAACACCAGGTGATAATGAGATCTCAACATCATCAAAACATCTAAAATTATGAATGGATATTTTAGTTAATGACACTTTAAATAAGAAGTGGCATTACAACATATTTTAAATCACTAGAATTAGGATCAGTAATTAGGCAGCTTTTTTCTGAACCAAAGAAATTAATCTCGATTTTCTCAGAATCTAGTGTAGATAAAATTTCTTGTAAATAATTAACGTTGAATGCTATATCGATTTCTTCTCCCTTATATTCGCATTCAACATTTTCTTCGCCCTGTTCTTTTTCTGGATTATTTGCAGAAATGTTTAAAGAATTTTCTTTTGTTAAAATTCTCACTCCTTTGTATTTTTCACTCGATAACACGCTAACCCTGCTTAGGCTTTCAGAGAAGTTTTTTCTATCCACAACCAATAAAGAGCTTTCACCCGATGGAATGACTTGTTCGTAATCAGGAAATTTACCTTCTATTAATTTGCTAACAAATGTGGTGCCAGAAACATTTGCTGCGATAGATGTCTGTCCAAGTTTAATAACAACATTTTCAGAACCTTCTCCAACTAATTTTCCTATTTCATTAATTGACTTCCTGGGAACAATTCCATTTGTTGATTCAGAAACAGCTTCATTTAAAGAAGAGTGTGCTAAAGCCAATCGATGAGCATCTGTTGCAACAGTTGTTATAGTTTTATCATCTATCAATAAAAAAAGTCCGTTTAAATAATGTCTCCAATCTTGGTTTCCCATAGCAAATGCTGTTTTAGAGATTAACGTCTTAAGATTTTGTGATGAGATATTGATTTGAGATTGGGTTTCTTCTGTTTCAAATACAGGAAAATCTTCGCTTGGTAGTGTTGAAAGGTTATATTTTCCTGATTCGGTTTCGATTCTAAGATTGTCTCCATCCAAAAAAAAGTGTATTTCAGTCATATCTGGTAATAATCTACATAAATCACTCAGTTTTCTTGCAGGAGCTGTTGTTTTTCCACCACTTTTAAAGTTGGATATAGTTGATGTTGTTGAAATTTCGCTTTCTAAGTCAGTTGCGGTTAACTTTAGGGATGATTCATCTACCTCAAATAAAACGTTTGATAAAATTGGTAATGTTTGTCTTTTTTCAACGACTCCCAGGGTTTGATTTAAAGACTTAACAACCTCTTCTTTTGTGATATAAAAATCCATTAGTTTGTTAGTGCTCTATTGAGATTTCTGTAATCTTCTTCGTGGGATGGGTTCTCTTTTCTAAGCTCTTTAATTTTTTTACATGCGTGCAAAACTGTGGTGTGATCCCTTCCATTATAAGCCTCACCAATTTCTGGTAGGCTATGATTTGTAAGCTCTTTTGTTAGAGCCATTGCCATTTGTCTTGGTCTTGTTATGGATCTACTTCTACGTTTAGATAATAAATCTGATAACTTAATGTTGTAATATTCTGCAACTGTTTTTTGGATGTTTTCTACACTTACCATTTTTGCAGAAATTACAAAAAGATCTTTAAGCGCATCCTTAACAAGAGCTAAATCAACCTCTTGGTTAGTAAACCTTGCGTTGGCGACAACTCTTTTAAGGGCTCCTTCTAATTCTCTAATGTTCGATCTGATTCTTTGTGCAATGTAAATCGCACAGTCATTCGGAAGAGAGACCCCCATTGAAGAAGCCTTTTTTAACAAAACTGCGGCTCTAGTCTCAAGCTCTGGGGGATCAATCACAACCGGTAGACCCCAACCAAGTCTTGATTTTAATCTTTCCTCTAGTCCATCAATTTCTTTTGGGTATTTGTCGCAAGTCAATATCATTTGATTGTTTCTATCTAATAATGCATTAAATGTGTGAAAAAACTCTTCTTGGGATTGTTCTTTTCCAGCAAAAAACTGTATGTCATCGATTAAAAGAGCGTCGGCATTTCTATAAAAAGATTTAAACTCACTCATCGCGCCAAGCTGGAGTGCTTTTACCATATCTGAAACAAACTTTTCTGAGTGAACATAAACGATTCTTTTTTTGGGCTCGTTCTTTAAAATTTCATTTCCAACTGCGTGCATAAGGTGGGTTTTTCCCAGGCCTACGCCCCCATAAATAAACAACGGGTTATAGTCTCCCTTTGGGTTAGCGGCAACCTGTTTTGCTGCTGCTAAAGCCAAGTGGTTGGATTTGCCCTCAACAAAACTTGAAAATGTATAGCCCTCAACAAGCTTAACTCCAGAGCTTTGTTTGTTTTTGTATTTATCAACAAATGTTTCTTTTGTGTGAGTTTTAAAAACTAAATTTATATTTTTCTTAGCTTCGGTTTTTAAAATAGACTTTATATCTTTTGCATAATTTTTTTCTATGTAATCTAATATAAAATCGTTTGGAGCGACTAGCTCCAAAGTGTTTTTATCAATGTTAGCCTTAAGGGGCCTAATCCAAGTATTGAAATCTTCTTGCGATAGTGTGTTTTCAAGCTTTTCTGAGCACTTATTCCAAAGTTCCAATTCTTTCTCCTATTAGACTAGATAGTCTATTAAAAAACTCACAAGATATCTACAGAATAAATATAGGAATTTTCTGTGGATAAGTTGTATATAAAAAAAGTTATCTTTTATAGTCTATTTTCTGGCTTTCAAAAATTAATGCGCTATAATTCTCATCACTTTTTGACCTTAAATTTATTATGAAAAGAACTTTCCAACCAAGCAACCTTAAAAGAAAAAGAACTCATGGGTTTCGAGCAAGAATGGCCACCAAGGCAGGAAGGGCTGTTTTATCTAATAGAAGAAAAAAAGGCAGGAAAGTTCTTAGCGCATAATTTGTCTGGTTCAAATCAAAAATTTAATTCTTTTAATTGTATTTATTCAAGTAAAAATTTCAGGCTTTTTTATAAATCATCATCAAAAAGCGGTTTAGAGATTTCAATATCAAAAAAATATTTTAGGTTGGCTGTAAAAAGAAATAAAATAAAAAGACAGGTAAAAGAAATTTTTCGTTCGCTTAATATTGTTATTCCAAGAGATGTGGTTGTTATTTTTTCTGTATTTAGGCCTTTTGGAGAGTTATCATATGAAAAAGCTTTGTTAGAGATTGATGAAGCAGCAAAGTCATTGTCGGGTGATTTAAGTTTAAAATGAATATTAGAAGCCTTTATTTAATTGTTATTGTTCTATCATCGCTTGGTCTTTTGTATGAGTGGAACTCAGATCAAAAAAACCAGTCCATTGAAGATCATTTGTCATCTGTTAAATCGTCTGAATATATAGAAAATTCTGATTATGTTTCAATAGAAAATGATTTGCTTTCTTTGGTTATTTCTATTTCTGGTGGGTCTATTGTTGAATCGAGATTGAAGAAATATCCTGTAGAAAATGTTGACGATTCTGTTGGTTTTAGGGTGTTTGGTTCTTCTGAAAGCACTTCTTTTAAGTATTATTTTAAAAGTGGTTTTACTGGGATTGTTCCAGAATATCGGCTATATGATCTTGGGGATGGGTATGTTGAGTTATTGGACGAGGGTCTGGGTGTTTCAAAAAGAATATCTTTTTCAGACTCACCTTATGAGGTTTCTATTTATGACTCCTCGTCTACAGGAATAAAGGGCAAGTCTTATGCTGGTCTTTACAGGTCAGATGGTAGGGCGCTTGACTTAAAAAGAGGTGCTCTTGAGGGTGGGATGATGAACAACAGCTCTTACGAAGGTGTTGCTATTAGCTCTGAGTCAGACCCCTATACAACATTAAGGTTGAGCAGAATAGATGAGCCTGTTGAGGTGTTATCAAGGTCGGGGTGGATTGGTTTTATTCAAAAATATTTCTTCGCTGCTCTTTTGGGTTCAGATGAGTATATATATAACTATTATGTTTTACCAAAGGAGTCTGGATTTTTTAGAATGGGTTACACTGTTGAAGGGTCGTCAGCCTCTAATGTGGTTTATGGTCATGAGCACAGACTTTTTGTTGGGCCTAAAATAAGGAAAGATTTGATGCAACGGGCGGATAATTTGGAGCTTGCTATTGATATGGGTTGGTTTTGGTTTTTAGCACAACCAATGGTTTTTGTGATGGATTTTATAAATGGTTATGTTAATAGCTGGGGTCTAACAATTATTATTTTTACTCTTTTTATTAAGCTTTTGTTTTGGCCTGTGACTGCAAAGAGCTTTAAGTCTATGGCCGCACTGAGAAAAATAACGCCGGAATTAAACGAAATAAAAGAAAGGTTTAAAAACGATCGCCAAAGCCAGGGCACTGAAACCATGAAGTTGATGAAGAAACACGGAGCAAATCCTTTGGGTGGCTGTTTGCCATTGTTAATTCAAATGCCGTTTTTTATTGGTTTCTTTTTTGCGTTGAGGGAGATGGTTGAGCTTAGGTTTAGCACTTTGGGTTTTTGGACGGATCTTTCGGCACCAGACCCGTATTTTGTTTTACCTGCCACTTTCGGTTTGTTAATGGTTTTAACTCAAAGGTTAAATCCGCAGCCGGCCGGTATGGATCCGACACAGGCCCAGGTTATGAAATATATGCCTGTTATGTTTTCTGTTTTCTTTTTGTTTTTTCCGGCCGCTCTTTGTTTGTATACGGTTGTAAACACCGGAGTACAGCTTGCACAGCAAGGCTACTTATATAAGAAACATGGTGCTTTGGGAATGGGTCATGGGCCTGGTGCAGGTTAGTTGTGTCAACGGTATTTGCTTTAGCTACTCCGCCAGCTAAATCAGCAATATGTGTTTTTAGGGTTTCGGGTCCTGGATGCCACAAATATCTTAAAAAGTTAATTAAAAATAAAGGTTTCGATGTTGGTCGGTTTCATGTCCGGGGTTTTTTTTATAATGATGTTTTGATTGATAAGGCTGGTTTGGTCGTTTTTAAGGGGCCTAACAGCTATACAGGCGAAGACTCTTTTGAGGTCTACGCTCATGGAAGCTTGGGGGTTATGTCTTCTTTTATTAAGTCTTTCAAAGGTGTGGGGTTTGAGGAGGCGGTTGGTGGGGAGTTTACTAAGCGTGCTTTTTTAAACAACAAAATTAGTTTAAATGAGGCTGAATCTGTTGCAGATTTGATTGATTCTGTGGATGAGATTGGTGTTACTTTGTCTGGTGGCTCTTTGTTTGGTGAGATGTCTAAGAATATTGTTGCTTTTGCTGATGAGTTGGATCAGATAAGAGTAAGGGTTGAAGCGGAAATAGATTTTTCTGATGAAGGCCAAGAGTATATGGATGAGTCTGTGGTTGGTGATGTAAACAAATTAAAAAATAAATTTGATCTTTTTGTGGGTGGTTGTGTAAATAAAAAAGTTTGTTCCCAAAAAAACAATGTCTTGTTGGTTGGTCCAGTTAATTCCGGTAAATCGTCTGTTTTCAATCGCTTGCTTGGTTTTGAGAGGGCGTTGGTTTCCAGTGTTCCTGGAACGACTAGGGATATTGTCAGTAGTGAATTATTTTATGAGTCATCTTCATTTTCAATTTTCGACTCTGCTGGTTTGAGGGACACCTCAGATGTTGTTGAAAAAGCTGGTATAGAGCTTTCTTTGTCTGAAATTAATCAGGCTGATTTGGTGGTTGGTGTTTTTGATGAAAATGATGTTGTTTTAATAAAAAAATTTAAGGATTTGTGTTGTGATGTGCCTTTTATTTCTGTTCAAAATAAAATAGATATTAGTCCTTTGTTTGATAATGGTGTTTTTGATTGCTTTGTTTCTGCAAAGACTGGTGAGGGTTTTGATGTTTTAAAGGGTTTGATTGTTTCTGGGTTCAAAAAGGGAATTAAAAAAGAAGATTATAAATTCATAGTGAGGGATAGGCATGAAAATTTGTTTGAATCTGTTGTTGATGTTTTAGACCAGGTTTTAAATAATTTAAATAATGGTGAGTCTTTAGAGCTTGTTGCGGAAGATCTTAAAATTGCTAGGGGTTTTTTGGATGAGTTGGTGGGTAGGAAGTTTTCTGATTCTTTGCTGGGGGATATATTTAATAATTATTGTATTGGTAAGTAGATAACCTGTTAGTTTTTTGTTGTTTTTTTTATGGTTTTTTTTTAGTTAACAGTTTGTTAACCGTGATTTAAAGCGAGTAGAACATGGTTATACAACTTTTATAATCACCGAAATCCCTTAGTGGAGAAGCAAAATAAATACTTATAAACAAAAAAATCAAACCTAATAGAAATAACAAAAAGTATATAATATAGATATTATTATTTAATTATTTATGTATAAATTCGATGTAATTGTTGTTGGCGCTGGTCATGCGGGTGTTGAGGCTGCTTATGCTGTTGACAGAATGGGACTCTCATGCGCCCTAGTTACCTTTGATCTAAAAACAATAGGTCAAATGTCATGCAACCCAGCAATAGGAGGACTAGGCAAATCACATATTGTAAGAGAGATCGAAGCAATGGGGGGGTTGATGCCTGTAGCAACAGATATGTCAGGCATTCAATATAGAACACTTAACACAAGAAAGGGAGATGCAGTTCAAGCTTTGAGGGTTCAATGCGACAGAGACCTTTATAAAAAAGCCGTTCAAAAAATTCTTAAAAAAACAAACATAGAAATCATCGAGGATGAGGTAATTGACCTTATAACAGACAAAAAAACAGTTAAAGGCGTTATTTCAAACAAGCATAAAATATTAGCAAAAAGAACAATCTTAACAACCGGAACTTTTTTAAACGGCAAGATGTATACAGGAGACGAGGTTACGCTTGGGGGTAGAGTTGGAGATGGTTCTGCGATACCACTTTCAGAAAAACTCTATAGTTTAAATATCCCAATGGGAAGATTGAAAACAGGAACACCAGCAAGAATAAAATTATCAAGCATCAACTTAAACAAAATGGAAGAACAACCTGGTGAAAAACCAACCCCTTGGATGTCTCTTTACAACAGACCAAAAAAACACCAAAAACAACTATCTTGTTTTATAACAAGAACCAACAAAAAAACCCATCAAATAATTGAAAAAAATACACACCTTTCTGCAATGTACTCTGGAAATATAGTTGGAACCGGACCTAGATACTGCCCCTCAATTGAAGACAAAGTAAATAAATTTAAAAACAAAGAAAGCCACCAGATTTTTATTGAACCAGAAGGAATCAACAAAGACCTCGTTTACCCAAACGGAATATCAACAAGCCTCCCAAAAAAAACACAAGAGAGTTTTATTTATTCAATAAAAGGACTAGAGAATGCCAATATCACCGAGTATGGCTATGCTGTTGAGTACGATTTCATAGACCCGAGAAGTATAAAACAAAGCCTAGAAACAAAATTTTTCAAAAATTTTTATTTAGCCGGACAGATTAATGGGACAACCGGCTATGAAGAAGCGGCGGCACAGGGGCTAATGGCAGGAGTTAATGCAGCAAGGTCAATCCAAAAAAAAACAGAGGTTGTTTTAGAGAGAAGCGAAGCCTATATAGGGGTGTTAATAGACGACCTTACAAACCATGGAATAACCGAACCATATAGAATGTTTACAAGCAGAGCAGAACATAGACTCCTTTTATCACAAAACAACGCTGAGCAAAGATTGCTGCTTAAAGCTTTTGGCCTAGGCTTGATTGAAAAAAACAGAAAAACAGAATATATAAAAAAAGAACATGAATATAAAGAGTTTATAAAAAACACCCTGAAAAAAACAAAAACCAAGTCTTTTATAAACAACAAAAATGAGAAAATTGATTTACCAGAGAAAAAAAACATCATCGAATTGCTTAAAAGAACAGACATAGACAACAAAAAAATTTACAAAACAAAAACAAACGAAAAAAAGCTTTTTGAAAGAGCGGCAAGGGAAGCAAAATACGAAGGATATATCGAAAAACAATTAAGAGAAATTAAAAAAACAAAAAAACAAAACAAGAAAAAAATTCCATCAAACCTTAACTATTTAAACATAGCCGGGCTTTCTAATGAAGTAAAAGAAAAACTCACAAACCAGAAACCAGAAACAATTGGTATGGCCTCAAGACTAGAGGGCGTAACCCCAGCGGCTGTTAATCTAATACTAATACATTTGAAAAAAAACGAGCTGCAAAAACAAAATGCATAACCCGTTCACAAAAGAACAAAATGAAAAAATATCCACATTTATAGATCTCGCACTAGAATTCAACAAAACACATAATATTTTTTCAAGAGAAGACAGCCAAGAGGTTTTTCATAAAGACATTCTTGATTGCCATCCGATAACCCAATACCTAAAAAAAGAAAAAACAGCCCTAGACCTTGGTTCTGGAGGGGGTTTTCCAGGCATTCTTTTATCAATAACAAAACCAAAAAATAAAATATATCTTATAGAAAGCAGTGCTAAAAAATGCTATTTCCTAAGGTCTGTTGCCGACAAGCTTTCTCTAAATAACACAATCATAATTAATGAAAAAATAACGACAAACAACACGCTTGGAACATTTGATATCATCACAGCAAGAGCTTTTGCAAGCATAAAAAACATAATAGACCTTACTCAAAACAACACAAACAACAAATCCAAATATGTTTTACTAAAAGGCAAAGAACAAACCATAAAACAAGAATTAAAAGACATAAACAAAAACACACATATATGTGAAATAATTAAACAAGAGCTAGGCCCAGAAGAAAGACATGTGGTTTTGATAAGAGAAAAATGAACAAAATAATAGCAATTGCAAACCAAAAAGGAGGGGTTGGCAAAACAACCACAGCAGTTAATCTTTCAGCAAGCCTCGCAGCAACAAAAAGAAAGGTTCTTTTAATTGACATGGATCCACAAGGAAACGCCAGCACCGCAGCAGGCATTCCAACAGAGGACTCGAACACTCTTTATGATCATTATTTTGATGCAACTATAATCGAGGATTGCATATATCCAAGCAACGAGGGATATGACATTATCCCCGGGGGTGAAGAATTGATAGCGCTTGAGGTTTCAATTAGAAACGACAACAAACAAGGGTTTCTTTTAAAAAGCCTAGAAGGTGTTGCTGATAAATATGACTACACGATTATTGATACCCCACCAACATTAAACCAACTAACAATAGAGGGTCTTTTTTGTGCATCTGGAACACTTATACCACTTCAGTGTGAGTATTATTCGTTGGAAGGGGTTGCTGGTCTTATGGCAACCATTCAAACACTTTCAGACAAAAACATGTCATCTAACAGGGTTATTGGTATTGTAAGAACAATGGTTGATATGAGAAACAACCTAGCAAAAGAGGTTTCTGATGAGCTGGAAAAGCACTTTAAGAATTTGGTTTTTAATACACTAATACCAAGAAATGTAAAACTGGCCGAGGCCCCCAGCCATGGAATATCTGGTATAAAATATATGCCAAACTCTTATGGTGCTAAGGCTTATTTAGCCCTGGCTGGTGAGGTAATTAGGAAGGTGGAGTATGCCTGAAGACAAAAAAACATTAAACAAAGGACTAGATGCTTTGTTAGGTCAATCAAACACAAACCAAAGAGCGGTAAAAGAAATTGACCTAAACAAAATAAAACCTGGAAGATTCCAACCAAGATCAAATTTTGATAACGAAAAACTGGAAGAACTAACAGCCTCGATAAAAAACCAAGGGGTGTTATCTCCAATCTTAGTGAGAGAGCTCGGCTTAAATGAATATGAGGTTATTGCAGGAGAAAGAAGATTAAGGGCCTCAAGAATGGCTAAACTAAAAACAATTCCATGTTTGGTCGACCAAAAACAAGACCAAGATGCGTTGGTATCGGCCCTTATAGAAAACTTACAAAGAGAAGATCTTAACCCTGTAGAGGAGGCAAGAGGCCTAGACAGATTAAAAAGAGAATTTGGTCTAACCCAAGAAGAGGTTGCTACTTCTACAGGAAAGGCTAGAAGCACTATAGCAAACTCCCTGAGGTTATTATCTCTTCCACCTAGGGTTCTGGATATGCTTTCGGCTGGGCAAATTGAAAAAGGGCACGCTAAACTCCTTGCATCCCTTGATCCAGAAGAGGCAGAAAAAGCAGCCGAAAATATTATAAAAAACAAGCTTAGTGTCAAAGATCTAAACAAACTATCGAACCATAAAAAAACATCTAAAAGCGCTAATAAAAACAACAAAGACACAGATATTTTAAATATAGAACAAGAGATGTCTGGAGATTTTGGACATAAGATAGAAATAGAGTCAAAAAATAAAAAAAGCGGCAAAGTAAGTATTTTTTATAAGACCCTGGACGAGCTTGATATTATTATTTCAAAACTAAAAAAGTAATTAAGGTTTAAAAAATTAAGATAAAAACAACTTGTTTAAAACACTATATATTTTTATAATTCTGCAAACAAAATTAACTAAAATACTAAGTCCTTTGCAAAGCTTTCAAAATATATTATTTAGCAATAAAACCTTGATAGGCGCCACTTCGGCCTTTCTAATAATTTTTGGGACTATTAAAGAACCAATGTTTGCCCTGCTTCCTATTTTCTATTTAATTTGCATAGGATCTGCATATAAATTAGGTTCAAAGATCGAAGACTATGGAATAAACGCAGTATATAACTGGTCTATAAAATGGGCTATTTTCATAGTATTTTTATATATTTCAGCAGTTTACCTAAATAACGCTTTTGTTTTTGCAATGTTTCTTCTTATTCTTGTAAATACAACACTAAGACCAACATTTTTTATCACTAAAAACAAATTAAAAACATAATGGCAAAAGAATTAACCACAGAATCCTATATCCAACACCATCTAACAAATTTAACCTGTGGCAAAACACCAGATGGGTGGACGTGTGACCCATACAAAGTAGATCAAATGGGCTTTTGGGCATTTCATGTTGACTCTCTTTTTTGGT
Source organism: uncultured SAR86 cluster bacterium (assembly GCA_902560315.1). Taxonomy (GTDB): domain Bacteria; phylum Pseudomonadota; class Gammaproteobacteria; order Magnimaribacterales; family D2472; genus SAR86A. The sequence continues at coordinate 224,853 of CACELG010000001.1, forward strand.
CCATTGCGCTTGGAGCTCTTTTTATTTTTGTTTTTAAAATGGCTATTCCAAAAACCTCAGACTCAAATTCAGCACCAACTGGCGCACAAAACTTTGTTGAGATGTGTATTGAATTTGTTGAAGATAATGTTCAGTCGTTATTTGGATCCATTAAAAATACACTTATAGCACCACTGGCATTAACTGTATTTGTTTGGATACTATTGATGAATTTAATGGACCTTGTTCCAGTTGATTTTTTACCAGTTTTAGCTGGACACCTGGCATACCTTTTTGCTGGAGAAAGTGTTGAATGGATCAACAGTCCGGAATCTTTCTATTTCAAAGTAGTTCCAACAACAGATCCAAATATAACTCTTGGAATGGCTTTTGCGGTGTTTATATTAACTATTTATTACAGCATTACAGTAAAAGGAGTAAAAGCATTCATTGCAGAACTAACATTACATCCTTTTGGAAAGTGGTTAATACCAGTAAATTTTGTATTAGAAATGGTTAACTTTATTGCTAAGCCGATTTCTCTTGGTCTTAGATTGTTTGGCAATCTTTATGCAGGAGAAATGATTTTTATCTTAATTGCGTTAATGCTATTTTTTAGTAGCATACCAATAGGTATACTTGGATTTGGTTTGCATTTGGTTTGGGCGCTTTTCCACATATTAATTGTGGCATTGCAAGCATTTATTTTTATGGCGCTAACTATCGCATATTTGTCGATGGCGCATGAAACTGAGGAACATTAATCCTCAACTTATAGGAGAAAAAAATGGAATATAGTATTTTAGCAGCCGGGATTACAATGGGTCTTTCAGCGATTGGAGCTGGAATTGGCGTAGGAATTTTAGGCAGCAAATTTATTGAAGGAATAGCCAGACAACCAGAGCTTGCTCCCTTTCTTCAGGGTAGATTCTTTTTAATGATGGGTTTAACCGATGCGGTTCCTATGATTGGAGTTGGCCTTGGAATGTATATGTTGTTTGCAATATAAGATAACAAATAAGATATGAATATAAACGCAACCTTACTTGCTCAAGCAGTCGTAATGATTGTTTTTGTGGCTATATGTTGGAGATATATTTATCCTCCAATACTTTCGGTTATGCAAGAAAGAGAAAAAAAGATTTCCGATGGATTAGAGGCAGCCAAAAAAGCAGACGATTCTCTAGAGGAGGCCAAATTAGCTTTTGATAAGGAGTTAAATCAAGCAAAAAGTGAGGCCGCCGAAATTCTTGAGAAGGCAAACACTAGAGCGTCTCAGATTGTTGGAGACGCATCAAAGAAAGCAGAGTCTGAAGCAGAGAAAATAATGGCGTCAGCATCAACGGCTATTGAGAATGAAACCAATAAAGCCAAAGAAGAACTGAGAGAACAAATGTCAGACATCATTATTGATACAACCCAAAAAATTCTAGGCGATGAGATCTCAAAAGAAAAACACGAAGCTATTCTCAAAAAAGCAGCAGAGGAACTATAGATAATGATTGAATTAACGCCTTTAGCTAGACCATATGCAAAAGCTCTTTTTGCCTCAGCTGTGGAGTCAAACAATCTTGATGAAATGGCAGAAGAACTTAAGATAATGGCTGCTGCTTCACAAACAAAAGGTGTTAAAAATACTATAGAAAATCCTTCTTTATCAAGAAAAGAGGTTGTAAAAATTCTTGTTAAATTATTTGAAGAAAGCGCTTCCGATACTTTAATAAAACTTATTGAAATATTGGCTGAAAACAAGCGTTTAAATTTACTTGAGCCCATATATTCTATTTACCAAAGCCTTCTAGAGAAACATAAAGAGCAAAATACAATTCAGGTTTATGTTGCTGTTGAACCTGGAGAGGAAGCTAAAAATAGCATAGAAAAAAAACTAAGATCAACATATGGCAAGGATGCCAACATTTATTTTTCAAAAGACCCAAAAATGATGGGCGGCTTATCAATCAAGATAGGCGACGAAACACTTGACCTCTCTATTAGAGGAAAGGTCAACAAACTTGTAAACCAATTAAATTTTTAAGGTGAAAAAATGAGTCAATTAAATCCATCAGAAATATCTAGCGTTTTAAAAGAGAAAATTGCTGGTCTGGATCTTTCTGCAGAAAGAAAAAATGAAGGTATTGTTGTTAGTGTGTCTGACGGTATTGTAAGAATACATGGCATGGGAGATGTAATGTATGGTGAGGTTATAGAGTTTGAAAATGGCACTAAGGGCATGGCTCTAAACCTAGAGCAAGACTCCGTTGGAGCGGTTGTCTTAGGAGATTATTTAGAAATAATTGAAGGTCAAAAAGCAGTTTGTACAGGAAAAGTTTTAGAGGTTCCAGTTGGTGAGGCTATGCTAGGAAGAGTAGTAAATACTTTGGGTGTTCCAATTGATGGAAAGGGTGAAATAAAAGCAGAAAATACTGCGCCTGTTGAGGTTGTTGCTCCAGGCGTTATTGCTCGTCAATCTGTTGATCAACCAGTTCAGATTGGCTTGAAAGCAGTTGATGCCATGGTTCCAATCGGTAGAGGCCAAAGAGAATTAATAATTGGAGACAGACAAACAGGCAAAACAGCTGTTGCAATTGATGCAATTATTAACCAAAAAGGAACTGGCATTAAATGTATTTATGTTGCTATTGGTCAAAAACAGTCAACAGTTGCAAATGTTGTCAGAAAATTAGAAGAGTATGGGGCGATGGAGCATACGATAGTTGTATCAGCGACAGCTGCTGATCCTGCACCAATGCAATATCTTTCAGCATATGCAGGATGCACAATGGGAGAATATTTCAGAGACAAAGGAGAGGATGCATTAATTGTTTATGACGACCTTTCAAAACAAGCAGTTGCTTATAGACAGGTATCATTATTATTAAAAAGGCCTCCAGGCAGAGAGGCATATCCTGGAGATGTTTTTTATCTTCACTCAAGATTGCTTGAGAGAGCAGCCAGAGTAAATGCTGATTATGTTGAGCAAGTCACAGGTGGAAAAGTTAAGGGTAAAACAGGCTCATTAACAGCCCTGCCAATTATTGAAACCCTTGCAGGCGATGTTTCAGCTTTTGTTCCAACTAATGTAATCTCAATCACAGACGGACAAATATACTTAGAGACAGAATTATTTAATTCAGGGGTAAGACCAGCCATCAATCCAGGACTTTCAGTTTCAAGGGTAGGCGGATCAGCACAAACAAAGATAATGAAAAAACTGGCTGGTGGCGTAAGAACAGCATTAGCTCAATATCGTGAGTTGGCAGCTTTTTCACAATTTGCTTCTGATTTAGATGATGCAACAAAACAACAACTTGCCAATGGTAAAGCCTTTACTGAGTTATTAAAGCAAAAGCAATATGCTCCAATGAGTGTTGCACAACAAGCATTAAGTTTGTTTGCTGCTGATAGAGGTTATATGGCTGATGTTGAAGTTGATAAGATTTTAGCTTTTGAAGAAGCCCTTCATGGTTATTTATCTGCAGAAAAAGGCGAATTGGAAAAACAAATAAACTCAACAGGTGATTGGAGTGATGATATAGAGAGCCAATTCACATCTCTTGTTGAAGACTTCAAAAAGACACAGACTTTTTAATATAAATAATGGCTAATACAAAAGAAGTAAGAAAACAGATTGCGAGCATTAAAAGTACGCAAAAAATTACTTCTGCTATGGAAATGGTTGCCGCAAGTAAAATGAAAAAAACACAAGATACTATGCTTGAGGGCAGGCCATACTCATTAAAAATAAAAGATGTTATTTCACATATAGCTACAGCAAATTCAGAATACCCGCATCCATTTTATGAAGAAAGAACACCCAAGAAAGCTTGCTTTATTGTTGTTTCATCAGACAAAGGCCTTTGTGGAGGATTAAATATAAACTTATTTAAACAAGTTATAGCAAAATCATCAGAATTGAATGAGCAAGAAATAGGATCTTGCTTTGCTTTAATTGGAACCAAAGCATCTGGATTTTTCAAAAGTGTGGGTGGTGAAGTAATTGCTGTTGCTGAAAAGTTGGGCGATAAACCAAATCCAGATGATCTTATTGGATTAACAAAAGTTGTTTTAGATATGCATAAAAATGGTGAAATCGATCAAGCATATTTGTGCTCAAATATTTTTGTTAACACTATGACACAACAACCAAATGTTGAACAACTTATACCTCTTGCACCTGAAGAGCAAGACGAACCTAATTCTACTCAATGGGATTATATATACGAGCCAGAAGCTAAAGAATTATTAGATGGACTTTTAACAAGATATATAGAATCACTCATCTATCAGGCGGTAATAGAAAACAATGCCTGCGAACAAGCAGCAAAAATGATTGCTATGAAAAATGCAACAGATAATGCTGGCGATTTAATTAAAGAATTAGAACTTTTATACAACAACGTAAGACAAGCGGCTATAACTCAAGAGCTCTCTGAGATAGTCGGTGGTGCATCAGCAGTTTAAGGAGAATGATATGAGCAACGGAACAGTTACACAAATTATTGGAGCGGTTATCGATGTCGAATTCGACAAAGATAATATCCCTAAAGTGTATGAGGCACTTATGGTTGATGAGAGCGGAACAACTCTTGAGGTTCAGCAGCAATTAGGTGATGGTGTCGTAAGAACAATTGCTATGGGAGCAACTGAAGGCTTAAAAAGAGGTCTTTCAGCATCGAGAACCAACGCTCCTATTTCAGTTCCAGTCGGGCCAGAGACATTGGGAAGAATTGTAGATGTTCTTGGCAACCCTATAGATGAAAAGGGACCGATCGGTGAAAAGGCAAAAATGCCAATTCATAGAAAACCACCAAGCTATACTGACCAATCGGCTTCAAATGAAGTTCTAGAAACTGGAATCAAAGTTATTGACCTTATGTGCCCTTTTGCAAAAGGCGGGAAAATAGGACTATTTGGTGGTGCGGGTGTTGGAAAGACTGTAAATATGATGGAACTCATTAACAATATTGCACTTCAGCATTCTGGTCTTTCTGTATTTGCTGGAGTAGGTGAAAGAACTAGGGAAGGTAATGATTTCTATTATGAAATGCAGGAATCTGGAGTTGTTAACATTGACAACCTTGGCGAATCAAAAGTTGCAATGGTTTATGGACAGATGAACGAACCTCCAGGAAATAGACTTAGAGTTGCTCTAACTGGATTAACTATGGCAGAAAGTTTTAGAGATGAAGGAAAAGATGTCTTACTATTTATTGATAATATTTATCGTTACACTTTGGCGGGTGTTGAAGTGTCTGCTTTATTGGGAAGAATGCCATCAGCTGTAGGTTATCAGCCTACTCTGGCTGAAGAAATGGGCGCACTACAAGAAAGGATTACATCTACTAAGACAGGATCTATTACATCTATACAAGCAGTATATGTTCCAGCTGATGACTTAACTGATCCTTCACCAGCAACAACTTTTGCTCACCTAGATGCAACAGTTGTTCTTTCAAGACAGATTTCAGAACTAGGAATTTATCCCGCTGTTGATCCACTTGATTCAACAAGTAGACAGCTTGATCCATTTGTAGTTGGAGATGATCATTACGATGTCGCTCAAGGAGTTCAAAAAATATTACAGAGGTATAATGAATTGAAAGACATCATCGCTATTCTTGGAATGGATGAGCTTTCTGAAGAAGATAAAGGGCTTGTTGCAAGAGCAAGAAAGGCTCAAAGATTTTTATCACAACCATTTTTCGTTGCAGAAATATTTACAGGAACACCTGGCAAATATGTTTCACTAGAAGATACTATCAAAGCTTTTAAAGGAATTTTAAATGGTGATTATGATCATCTTCCTGAACAAGCTTTTTACATGGTTGGAACTATTGAAGAGGCCGTAGAAAAAGCTAAAACCTTATAAAGATGAGTACAATCAAAATAAATATAGTGTCATCAAGTGAAGAAATATATTCAGGTGAAGCTACTATGGTTTTTGCTACAGGCACCTTGGGTGAGCTTGGTATAGCCCCAGGACATACTCCTCTTTTAACTGGTTTAGCGCCAGGACCTGTTAGAGTTCAAAACGGCTCTGAAGAAGAAGCCTTTTTTTGCTCTGGAGGTTTTTTAGAGGTACAGCCAGACCTGGTAACAGTATTATCCGATACTGCAGAGAGGGCTGATAGCTTAGATGAGTCAGAGGCTATAAAAGCGAAAGAAATTGCAGAGCAAGAATTGGCAAATAAAGATGCAACGCTTGACTATGCAAAAGCTTCAGCGCAATTAGCTGAGGCAGTTGCCAGACTTAAAACTATTCAAAAACTTCGTAAAAAACAGTAAGGTATATATTTAACCTTATATTGTGAAGATTCATACTGTAATTCTAGCTGCCGGAGAGGGCTCTAGGATGATTTCAAATAAAGCAAAATCTCTTCAACCTATTGGCGGCCACTCAATGCTTAAAAGGATTTATGAAACTGTTGCTAACATCACAGATGAAACTTCTTTTGTTGTGGGATATGAAAAAGAATCAATAATCAAAGAAACAAAAAGCTTTGACGGAACCCTGCATATTAGCGAACAAAAAAAACCAATCGGAACTGCTGATGCTGTTAAATCATCATTTGATTCTATTTCAGATGACTCTAAAGTTTTAGTTTTATACGGCGATGTCCCATTAATCAAGGAATCAACTCTCAAAAACTTATTATCTTTGACTAAAGACAGTCTAACTATATTAACCACTGAGTTAGATGATCCTTTTGGTTATGGCCGAGTTAAAAAAGACATATCGGGCTCCGCCAAGGCAATAGTTGAAGAAAAAGATGCATCAGAAGAAGAGAAAAAAATAAAAGAGATTTTTACAGGCATTCTTTGTTGCAATAAGAAGCTACTAGCAGAAGCCGTTAATGATGTTAATAATGAAAATGCAGCCAACGAGTTTTACTTAACCGATATAGTCTCTATAATTTGCAAGAAAGGGTTTAAAATTAATACATGTATTGTGCCAAATGAAGAAGTTAAAGGCGCAAATACCAAGAAAGAGTTGTCAGAATTAGAAAGTATATATAGAAAAATGAAAGCAGAAGATTTAATGAATATGGGGGTAACAATTTCTGATCCCTCCAGAATCGATATAAGGGGAGAAGTTTCTGTTGGAAAGGACTGTGAAATTGATATAAATGTAATACTTGATGGAAATATAACTCTTGGAAACAATGTTTCTATTGGACCTAATACAATCTTAAAAGATGTTGATATTGGCGATAACACTTCTATAGAAGCTTTTTCACACCTCGTATCCTCTAAAGTAGGTAAAGACTGCTCAATTGGACCATACGCAAGACTTAGAGAAGGAAGCCATATAGAGGATGCAGCAAGGATTGGTAATTTTGTTGAAACCAAAAAAACAAAAATCGGCAAGGACTCAAAAGCTAATCATTTTGCTTATTTGGGAGATGCTGAGATTGGAGCAGAATCAAATATTGGTGCAGGAACAATTACTTGTAATTATGATGGCAAAAATAAACATCAAACAAAAATAGGAGATAATAGTTTTATAGGAACGAACTCATCTTTAGTTGCTCCTGTGACAATAGGATCGAATGCATACGTTGCAGCTGGCTCTGTGATAACAAAAGATGTGCCAGATAATGCTCTTGGAGTCGGAAGATCAAAACAAGACAATAAAGAGAATTGGTCTAAAAAAAAGGACTAGTATATGTGTGGAATAATAGCGGCTGCTTCGAATCGAAATGTAGGTAAACTGTTAGTCCAAGGCTTACATAAAATGGAATATCGAGGCTATGACTCTGCAGGAATAGCTCTTCATCAAATAGACAAAATTGCTCATTTAAGAACTCTAGGCAAAGTTAATTTGCTAGAAGAAAAAATGATTGCTGAAAAACCAAAAAGCAAACTAGGTATTGCTCACACCAGATGGGCAACACATGGAGAGCCTTCTGAAGAAAATGCTCACCCACACAAGTCCAATGAAAGGGTTTACATAGTTCATAACGGAATTATTGAGAATTATTTAGATTTAAAAGAATTTCTAAAAAAAGAAGGCTACACGTTCTCATCACAAACTGACTCTGAGCTCATTGCACATATGCTTGAATATTTTCTTAATAAAGGAAATTCAATGCTTGATTCAATGTACTTAACAAAAGAAAAACTGGAAGGGGCATATGCAATTGCAGCAATAGACAAAGAGGATGATAAAAATGTAATGATAGCAAGAAGCAAGTCTCCTCTTTTAATAGGGGTGGGAGTTGATGAGTTTTTGGCAGCTTCAGACCCATTAGCAATCGGACAATTAACTAATGAATTTGTTTTTCTTGAGGATGGTGATGTTGCTGAGCTTTCATCTGAAAGCTATACGATTTATGACGCAGAAAAGACAGAGGTTCAAAGAGAAGTTACACAGATTGATATTTCTAGCCAATCAACTTCAAAGGGCGACTATAAACATTTCATGGAAAAAGAAATTTATGAGCAACCAGATGCTATCTTGAATACCATTGATGGAAGAGTTGGCGGAGAAGATGTTTTAGATAATATATTTGGGCTTGGATCATCTGAAATATTTGAAAAAGTTAAGAGAATTCAGATTGTTGCTTGCGGAACTAGCTTGCATGCTGGAAGAGTAGCCGCTAATTGGTTTTCATCGATTTCAGAATTACCAACGCAAACTGATTATGCTTCAGAATACAGATATAGAAACCCTCATGTTGATGAAGATTCTTTATTGGTAACAATTTCACAATCTGGAGAAACCGCTGATACCTTAGCTGCACTAAGATATGCAAAAGAAAAAAACTATCTTTCAACTTTATGCATATGCAATGTCCCAACGAGCTCACTTGCTAGAGAATCTGACTATTCAATTTTTACAAATGCCGGTCCAGAAATTGGTGTTGCATCAACTAAAGCTTTTACTACTCAACTTGCGGCTTTAATGTTATTAGCCTTATCTTTAGCAAAAAGTAGAAAAATAAATCCAAAATTAAGAACAAGAGTTATTACAGCCTTAAGATCTTTGCCAGATACGATTCAAGAAACCCTAAAATTAAAAGACACCATTTTAGAAATTGCTCCAGAAATAGCTAACAAAGATAATGCATTATTCTTGGGTAGAGGGATTTTTTATCCGATTGCAAAAGAAGGAGCCCTAAAATTAAAAGAAATTTCATATATTCATGCTGAAGCATATCCCGCAGGCGAGTTAAAACATGGACCACTAGCATTAATTGATGAGGAAATGCCAGTAATTGCTTTAGCGCCAGAGAGTGAAATCGCAGAAAAGCTTGTTTCTAACTTAGAGGAAGTTAAAGCAAGAGGTGGAACTATTTATGTGTTTGCTGATCCATCAATAACAATGGATTTGAAATCAGGAAAACTAATTAATATGCCAAAATGTGATTTTCTTCTCACACCAATTATTTATACGATTCCTCTTCAGATACTTTCTTATGAAGTTGCTTTGTTAAGAGGCACTGATATTGATCAGCCGAGAAACTTAGCGAAATCAGTTACTGTCGAATAAAAATTAGTATTTTTGTTTTTCAGGGATAACTCCTCTTACCCCACCTCTTGGATCTTTTACATCTCCATCACGTCTAGGTATTAAATGTATGTGACAGTGAAAGATTGTCTGACCTGCTGATACACCAGAATTAATTCCAATATTAAAACCTGTAATAGTTTTATCTTTCTTTTCTAAATTATGTTTAACAGAAAATAAAATTTTATTAATTGAATTGATCTCAGATTGTTCTAAATCAAAATAGTCTGACACATGTCTTTTTGGAATAACCAAATGATGACCTTTTGTAACTGGAAAATTATCTTTAATTGCAAATGCAAACTCATTCTCTTCTATTTTCTTTCGTTTTAAATTACAAAAAACACAACCTTCTTCTCGGTATTCAAAAAATTTACCAATATCGCGCAAATCAGCATTGTCCAAGTTTCTTTTTTGCCTATTACATGTATAACAGAGTGACTGAAGGTTTGATATATCATTTGAACCACCCTTAGACCTGGGTATTATGTGGTCAACATCGAGACTTTTTTCTTTATTGCTAATTCCACATAGTTCACATTTGCCTTTTGCACGTTTCAAAACCTCATATCTTATACTTCCTGGAATAGGGTCATTAGAAAGATGTCTGTGTGACCAAATCCTTTCACCTCTCTTTTGGATGTACTCAGATATTTTTAAGTCACAAATCTTAATAAGTGATTTTTGTTGATCTTTTGAAAGTTTGTCAAAACCATCTAGACAATATTTTGACCCCTCTTTGGAAGTTATCTTTCTGTTTTTGGTTAATACTTTTCCAACCATATTTTTGGTCACTAACTCATAGTATTCTTTTTGACTTGTATCATAAGAGAGAAGATCTTGTGCAATTCTGGATATTTCTGCTGATCCACCATGTTTTAAAAGTGTTTTGATCATTACTGGTTGATAGATGTGAGACATTCTCATATCTTTTTGCAAGAAATCTTTTAATTTTTTATACATGCTAAAATTATCTCATAATAAATTTGGGTGGGGTAAGAATACTCTGCTACTGTGGAGTAGATAAAGGTGTCTACATAATATGAGTAAAAAATTATTAATTTCTAATTCAATTATGTGGGCAGCAGCAATCCTTGTTGTTGCTATAGTTGAAGATAAACAGTTTGCAATTTTGATGCTTGTTGTATTAGCAACAACTTCATTAATGTTTTTAAAGAAAGGAAATAAGGTATAATTAGTTTATGTGTGATTGTTGTGATTGCTGCGAGTGTTCTTGCTGCTCTAAATAGTAAAATTTAATAGCCTTAAATTTAAATAAGCTCTACCAAAGAGCAACTGGGTTAATGATCATTTGCACAGCTCCTTTAAGTTTTGGTTGGCCTAAGACAAATAAAAATTCTGTAACGTTATCTTCAGCTAGTTTGCCTGTATTCATTGTTTCTAGAATATAAATACCATTCTCTTTAATCAGGGTAACGTGATCGTAGTAGACTAAATCACCTTCAATTGGTGGAACTGCACCCAAGCCCCATGTATCAGCCCCAACAGCCATTGGACTTAATGATGCCAAATAAATAGCAGCATCATTTGTAATTCCAGGTATTGTGCTTCCCCACAACTCAGGAGAGCTTTTTAAGTATGCATCTGTCCAACCTGTATGAAAAAGAATGATATCCCCTTCTTGAAACTTAATATTTTGTTGTTTAGCTGCATTCTTAATATCTTCTCTTGTAATTCCTTGACCACCCTCCATTGAATCAATTCCATAATATTTCGCCATATTGATAACAATACCTCGACCTACAAGTGGAGGTACTTTCTCAATACCAAATTTTGTCAATCCAGTTATAAAAGAAAAGTCAGCACCTTTTTGACAGTTATAAAAGATATCATCGTCACCTATATGTCCTAAGCCATCAAGCTGAGGACCTGTTCCAATCCACATCTGTAGGATATCGTCGTTATAGGTAATGTCATATCCAAAGTCTGTTGTTGTATCTCTTCCAAAGTGTTGATTGGGTTGAACAACTTGAAGTTCTGTATACCTTGGTGGAAAAGCTGGCATACCTGGTTCGATAACAATACCAAGACCATGCGACATTCCCTTTTTTACAAGCTTTATTGCTTTTAATGTATTTTCATTTGATATTAGATTTGCAGCACCAACCTCATCATCTTCGCCCCATTTAGAAATTTCGCACCCATCATCTGAGATTGCAAAAAAAGAAATAAATAAAATACAAAAAATTGAATTACGCATTTCGACCTCCTATAGCCCTCAACATTATTATAATCACAATAATGAATATATTTAAGGTAACAAAAAAATATGATTTAATTGATTCATGAATAATAAAATACCGCCGCCTATAGTTACTTTAGTTTTTGGATTAGCAATCTATTTTTCTAGATCTATATTCCCTGATTTTAGCAATGCAATATTTAATATTATCAGCATGCTGCTGATAATATCGGGACCGTTTATTCTTATATCTGCAGTAAGATCATTTAAAGCTCACCAAACCACAATTAATCCAATTAATATTGATAAGGCAACCTCATTGGTTCAATCAGGAACTTTTAAATATTCAAGAAACCCAATGTATTTAGGGATGGCAATAATTCTTCTTTCAATATCATTTAAATTCAATCTTATAGGAGGAATTTTTTTTACTTTGCTTTTTGCTATTTACATAACAAGATTTCAGATTATTCCAGAAGAGGCTGTAATGGAAAAATTATTTGGTGAAGATTTTCAAAAATACAAGGGCAAAACAAGAATGTGGATTTAATATTATGTCGTATCAAGCCCATTTATTTGTTGCATTAACAATTGGATTTATTGGAACAATTTTTTGTATATCCTTATATCAAATGAATAAGGTCAAACAAGCACAAATATTTTTATTTTTAACTATAGGAATGATGGCTTTTTGGATGTTTGTAGCTACAGGATATTTGTTATAAGTTTTTATGAAAGAATATACTGGAAGCTGTCACTGTGGGGGAGTTAAATTTAAATTTAAATCTGATGAATTAGTTCAAATATGGAATTGTAATTGTTCAATTTGTGGCATGCTTAATTATCAACACCTTTTTGTAAAACATGATTTGTTTGAGCTAATCTCAGGAAAAGAATTAATTTCAGAATATAATTTTGAAAGCGGGTCGGCAAAACATTATTTTTGTAAAAAATGTGGAATTAAGTCTTTTTATCAACCCAGATCTCACCCCGAAATGTTTAGTATAAACCTAAGATGTGTTGAAGATCCTCCTGAGGTAATAGAGGTAATTCATTTTGATGGGATAAATTTTGAAGAGAGCATTAAAAAAATATGAATGTTTATGTAATGCTGTTTACTGCAATATTTTTTGAGATTCTTGGAACAATGCTTTTGCCAGCATCACAAAACTTTACAAAAATTTTTCCTACAATTGTTTTATTAATTTCATATGCAATATCTTTTTATTTTTTGGCAATTGTTTCCCAAAAGTTACCTTTATCAATTGTCTATGCCTCTTGGTCGGGAGTAGGAATATTTTCAATAGCAATATTAAGTTATATTTTTTATAAGCAAACTTTAAATTGGCAAATAATTTTAGGACTTTTCTTTATAGTCATAGGCGTAACAATTGTGAACATATTTAAAACATGAAAAATTTTGAGAATAAAGTTGCCCTAATTACTGGTGCTGCCTCTGGAATAGGAAGAGCACTTGCTATGGAGTTGGCTGATTTGGGTTGCAGCCTAGCACTGGTTGACTGGAATGCGGAATCACTTGAAGAAACAAAACAACTTGCAAGAAAGAAAAATATCTCAGTATCCACACACGCATTTGATTTAAGAGATAGAGATAAAATAGAATCTTTGCCTATTGAAGTTTTAGAGGCTCACAAGCAAATAGATATGGTATTTAATAATGCTGGAGTCTCAGTGGTTGGAACTATTGATGAAGTTGACCAGGAAGATTGGGATTGGGGGCTAGACATTCTTTTACACTCTGTTATCAAGATGACCACAACTTTTCTTCCCCATTTAGAAAAAAGACCTGAAGCAGCAATTGTTAATGTGTCATCAATTTTTGGCTTGTTTAGTGTCCCAAGACAATCAATTTATAACGTCGGTAAGTTTGGAGTGAAAGCCTTCACTGAATCTCTATCACTTGAATTAAAAGTATCAGATTCTCCAGTTGAGGCTTATTGTGTTTTTCCAGGACATATAGGGACAAACATATATCAGTCTTCAAGGTTTAAAAGCTTTCAGCCTGAAACCTTTTTTGGTCCAGCGCCCACAAAAGAAGAGGCAATAGTAGCTTTCAAAGACAATGCACCAACTAGCCCTGAAAAAGCTGCAAAAGTTATTCTAAAAAATATAAAAAAGAAGAAAAATAGAATACTTATTGGTTTTGATGCCCATTTTTATGATATTACCAGCAGACTATTTCCGAACCATTTCTTAAAGATAATATGGATATTACCCGTTATTAGAAATCTTTTTAAATTTAAAAAAAATTAAATATGTTTTCAAGATTAGACCACTTAATAGTTGCTGTTAATGATTTAGAGGAAGCAGAGGCAAACTATACTAAAGTATTTGGAATGGAGTCTGTATGGAAAGGTGAACACAAAGCACTGGGAACTTCTAATGTAATATTCAATTTTAAAAATACATATTTTGAACTTTTGGCTGCCAAAGGAGAAGGCCTTGGCGCTGAACTAGTTAAAAATATGATAAAAGAAAAAGGAGAAGGGTTAATTGGAATAGTTTTTGGAACTAAAAATATTAATCAGTGCTCTAGCCAGTTAAAAGAGATAGGGTATTCAATTTCTGAAATATCTGATGGAGAGGGTATTGATGGCAAGACAAATCAAATTAGAAATTGGAAAAACCTATTTCTTCCGCCTGAATTAACACGAGGACTTTTTTCTTTCATTATTGAGCATACTAACGGAGAGCTCCCAGCAGCAGACAAATATTCAAAAGCTGTTTTGAATAAATTAGACCATGTTGTTATTAACACAAATGATGCAGACGGTTTTATTAGCATTTACAAAGATGTTTTTAATATTCGGTTGGCGTTGGATAAGGTAATTGAACATTGGGAAAGAAGAATACTATTTTTTAGATTAAACGAAACAACCATAGAGGTTATCGAAGAAAAAAATGAGAAAGACTCATTAGATACCTTATGGGGCTTAGCATGGGAAGTTGATTCAATTGAAGAGGCTCATAAAAGACTTTCTGATCAAGGCATCGATTTAACACCGATTAAAAAAGGTTTAAAAGAAAACACTTTAGTTACAACAATTAAATCTCATACACACAATGTCCCAACATTATTAATTGAGCACAAAAAGTGACATTATTTATAGGAGTCTTGTTAGCGTTTACAGCAATATTGATAGGATCTCCTTTGTTGGCGTTACTGTTTGGGTCGGTCTTAGTTATAATTTTTAAATTTCCAAGCAACCATATAAATCAATCACTTGGGACTAATTTCTTACAAATTGGAATTATTATTATTGGCCTTACAATGTCAGCATCCAATGCTTTAGAGGTTACTGCAAAATATTTCCCTTATATCTCAATTTTTGTAATTACAATTTTTATAGTCGGAATATTTTTAGCCAATCTCCTTAAAGTTGATAAAAGAATGGGATTATTGATTGCTTCAGGAACAGCTATATGCGGCGCAACCGCAATGGCAGCAATCGCATCACTAATAAAAGCGAAACCAAAAGACTTATTGGTTGCTTTTGGGATGGTGTTTATTTTTAATGCTATATCTATTGGAATATTTCCTGTTATTGGAAATAGTATAGGGATGACTAATGAGGCTTTTGGAGCATGGGTTGCAATGGCAATTCATGACACGAGCTCTGTTCTTGGTGCTGCAATGGCCTATGGCGGAAGCACCATTGAAATTGCGACGACACTAAAGCTAGGAAGAACCATATGGTTGATACCACTGATATTATTAATTGGATTGCTTTATAAAGATAATAACAACTCAAAAATAAAATTCCCAATTTTTATTTTCATTTTTGTTATAGCTCTTTTGCTTGGATCTTATCTAAATCTAGCTCAAAACACATTGTCGCTATTAGAGTCAATAAGTAAGATATTTTTGATAGCTGCACTTTTCTGCATTGGAACACAAATCAACTATGAATCAATGAAAGGAATAGAAATCAAGACCCTTTCAATAGCGCTTATTTTATGGATCTTTGCATCAGTAGTTGCATACCTCTTAATTGATTTATTAATATAAGATTATGAATGTGAGAATAAATAATGTTTAGTCATGTAATGCTAGGAACAAACGATATAGAAGAATCTAGAAAGTTTTATGATGAGTTATTTGATGCGCTTGGAGCTCGCCCTGGGCGAATGTATCCAAGTCGGACCGGAGAGAAAAGGTATTTCTATAACTTTAAAGATACTAGTTTTGCTATTTCAGAACCAATAGATGGCAATCCAGCAACAGTAGCAAACGGAGGAACAATTGGATTCAATGTAGAGAGCATTGAACAAGGAGATGCCTGGCATAAAGCTGGTATTGAAAATGGCGGAACTTCTATTGAAGAAGCGCCTGGTATCAGAGACTATGGTAAGTTTAAAATGTATTTAGCGTATTTAAGAGATCCAACTGGGCATAAACTATGCGCTCTCCTTGCTATAAAGTAAGTAAAGAATCATAGGGCCAAACCTTTCCCCAAAAAAGTTTGTTCCATGATCATGGCCTTCAAAGACTTTGCTCTGAAACTCAATACCATTAATTTTAAATAATTCATTTATTTCTGTTTGAGGATTTCCATAAAGAGAATCAAGTCCAACTGTTCCATGATCAAAGTAAATTCTCTTCTCATTAAGATTATTAATTTTGCTAGCTATATATTTTTTTATCGCTTTTGCAGTATCCTCATCTCCTGTTATAAATGGATCTTTGCTAAAAGGAAGAGATATATATTCACTTGGCTTTATTCCAACCCAGTGAGTTGATATACATCCAGCAAATCCAAAATATTCTGGATATTCTAAGACAGTATTTATTGCAGACAATCCCCCCATACTTGCACCAATAACACCTAAATTTGAGCTACTTAGCTTCACATCAAACCTTCCTTCTATGAAGGGAATAACTTCGTTTACTAGAAATTCTGGATAATTTAATGACTCTTTATCTATTAAAAAAGAATATGTACTTTTCTTAAAACCTTTATTAAAGAATCCTATTGCTTGTTTTGGAAAATATTCTGAGTACCGTCTTGTTTCATCAATAATTTTTCCTTTAAATCTTTTAGCACTATGAATAGCAATTACTACAAGGTTCAATTCAATGCCTTGTTTTTTTAGTTCAAGAAAACTATTGTCTATATTCCAAGCTCCTCCATGCCATGAGTCTTCTTCTGAGAACAGCTCTTCACCATCATTTATAATAATAAATTTAGTTTCAGCATTAATTTTTTTGCTTGCAGGATAATATATTTGAATAACTCTTTCATTATTGCCATTAGAAATATATGTCTTTTCAATAAAGCCTGTTGAAAGTTCTGCTTTTGCAAAACTAAAGAATAAGAACAAACAAAGTATTTTTCTTGAATAAAACATCTTAGACATGAGTTTACTGTAGAATAAATATATGAACAATAAAGCGACTGGCAAATGCCAGTGCGGGAAAATTTCTTACTCTTTGAAACAAGATAAAGTTATCTCAGGACACCATTGTCACTGCAAAGACTGCCAAAGAGCAACCGGCTCTGGCAAAGCAACAATATTATTCATCGCAAGGAAACATATTGATATAAAAGGCGATCTTAAATATTTTGAAAGTAAAGGTTCTTCTGGCTCAACTGTAAGGAGGGGCTTCTGTGATAATTGTGGTTCAGGGGTGTTAAGCTATGCAAAAGAAATACCACATATAGTTTATGTAAAGGCTGGGACTTTGGATGATTCAAGCTGGGTAACAATAGACTCAAATTTTTTTACAAAATCCGCGCATGATTGGAATAGACCAGATACTTCTATTAAATGCTTTGAAGGCAACCCAAGTATTATGGCTGGTATAAAGACTTTATTAAAATCTTTTTAGTTAATTAATAAGAATATTCCCAAATCAATCATTAAATAAAAACTAGCCAAAAAACCAATTGCCCAAAAAATACTTCTTGGACTTGGGTTCTTATTGGTAGCAATTTTGTAATACAAAATCATATGAATAATCCTACTAATAGCATATGTCCATATGATGATTGAAAGCTTAAAAGCACCATAGCCTGATAGCATTGCAATAATTGCCATACCAAGGACAGGAATTATGTTTTCTAAAGAATTTTGGAAAGTTCTATGAGCCCTAAAAACTATCGATGATTGTCCAAGTTCTGATTTAATCACCCCAGGACTATATCCACCACTTTGCCTTCGATGAACCCTAACAGCAACCATAGCCTGAACAATAATGGTGGCTAATATTAACCATATACCCAACAGTGATGAATTATAAACATCAAACATATTTGATCCCCCAAAATTTGATTAGTATGCCTAATTATAGACATAATACATTCTTTCAAAGACATGTGATGAATGATATTTATAAAATTTTGACGGAAGATGAATGGAACCAAGCCTCTAAGATTGGTTATGTCGAAACAGCTCTAGATAAAGAAGATGGATTTATTCATTTTTCAACATCTAAGCAACTTCCTTTAACGCTTAAACTATATTTTAAGGATTCTAAAAAATTAATTCTATTACAAGTCGACGAAGAAAAAATACAAGATAAAATAATATATGAGGAATCTAATTCAAATGACAGGGTAGGTAAATTTCCTCATCTATATGACAAATTTAATATAAATGCTGTTTTAAATAAATGGAACATAACAAGAGAGGCATTTAGTTTACCAAAAGAGGTTTTAATAGAAGCTGAGAAGAATTTTAATTAGAATATAACTTAAACTATGACAGACTTATCAATCACAGAAATATACGCAATAGGCGCCCCAATAGTATTGGCGATGATTCTCTTTGAGGCTTTATTTTCTAGTGCTTATAACAAAAATCTTTACAAAAAAGATGATACTCTTTGCACAGTAGGGCTGCTAACAGGAAATGTTCTAATGGTCTTTGCTTTAAAGGGAGCAACCCTGGCGCTGCATTTTTATCTTTTCCAATTTAAGTTGATTAATCTATCTGAACTAATGCCAATTTGGGCATTATGGATAGCAACATTTGTAATGATAGATCTTGTTTTTTATATCTATCATCGCATTTCTCATAGAGTTAATTTTTTATGGGCTATTCATATGAGCCATCACTCAAGCGAGGAAATGAATTTTGCTGTGTCATTTAGACAAGCCTGGTTCGGGCCTGTTTCTAAAATTCCATTTTTTATGATGATGCCTCTTATAGGCTTTGATCCAACAATAATTGCAGTCGCAGGAGTAATAAGTACTCTATGGGGAATAGTTGGGCATACTCAAATTGTTGGAAAACTTGGCCCTTTAGAGTGGATTTTCAACACTCCATCTCATCACAGAGTTCATCATGGATCAAATAGCCAGTATATAGATAAGAATTATGGAAACTTACTAATTATATGGGACAGAATGTTTGGAACTTTTGAGCCAGAAATAGAGCCAGTAAAATATGGCTTGGTCAACAATGTAAACACCTATAATCCTACAAAAATAACTTTTATGGGATGGCAGAATATATATAGAAATATTAGAAATGCATCCAACATAAATGAGGTATTATATTTCTTGTTTGGACCACCAAAAACAAAGAATTAATTATGAAAAAAGCTTTATTTATATTATTTTTATCTCCCTTAGTTATGTCTTTTGAGAGTGTCGACAAAAGCTGTGATGATATTGAGTTATTTTTTCTAAGTCCAATAGATGGTTATCAATCAAGCAATAAAGAGTTTAAAGTCGAGTTTGGAAGTAAAAATATTATTATCAGTCCAGCAGGAATAGAGGTAGAAAATATCAAAGATTGTCATATCAGCGGCCATCACCATTTAATAATTAATGATTCATATGATGTCGATGATAATAAAAATATACCAATTCCATTTGAAAGAAACGTTTTGCATTTTGGTGGAGGGCAGACAGAGGCAGTTCTTTCTCTACCTTCTGGCAAATATAGCCTTCAGCTTGTCATTGGAGACTATGAACACATGCCAATAATGCCTTTAGGAGATAATCCAATTGTTTCAGATAAAATAAATATAGAGATTTTGCCTTAAAGCAAGCATAGCTTTTTCTTATTGCACATTTCTAATACAATAATTATGTTATTTAACCCAGGAGAAAAAATTTTTTTCAAGATTAATACAAATTTATCTCTGCTAGGATCAAGCTTGTTCTTGGCATGTCTTGCTATTTCAACATTTTCTTATTCCAAAGAAATTATAATTAGCCCAGGAGATGACTCACAAGAAAGACTTCAAGAGGCAATGATACTAATGTCTGAAGGAGATACCCTTGTTATTAAATCAGGTTATTATTCATTTGAAGATGGCCTTTCATTGGATGTTGATAATGTAATCATTACTGGCGAAGGAATGGATAAAACTATTTTAGACTTTAAAGATCAAAAGTCAGGCGCACAAGGACTATTAGTAACTTCAGATAAAGTAACTTTAAAAGATTTTGCAATTTTAGATGCTAAAGGAGATGCTTTAAAAGTCATCGGTACGAAAGGCATCAACATGATTAATTTAAGAACAGAATGGACAGGCGGGCCTAAGAGCAGCAATGGGGCTTATGGTTTTTATCCAGTCGAATCTGAGGATGTTTTGATTGATGGTTGTGTGGCTATTGGAGCATCTGATGCCGGAATATACGTAGGACAGTCTAAGAATATTATTGTAAGAAATAGCATTGCTCAATATAACGTAGCTGGCATTGAAATTGAGAACTCTTACTATGCAGATGTCTATAATAATTTGGCTTCACATAATACTGGAGGCATACTTATTTTTGACTTACCAGACCTTCCGCAACAAGGAGGACATCACATAAGGGTTTTTGATAATAAATCTATCAACAATGACACAGATAATTTTGCTCCAGAAGGAAACATTGTTGGGGAGGTTCCAAGAGGAACAGGCATTATTATTATGGCCAACTCTGATGTAGAAGTTTTCAATAACTTAATGAGTGGCAATGGAACTGTAAATCTTTCAATAGTTTCTTACTCAGACGAAACTGATGATCCTAACTATTACCCACATCCAAAAAGAATTCAGGTTCATAATAATACTTATGGCCCAAGTGGTTTTGATCCAGACATTGAAACTGGAGAGTTGGCCAAAGCTCTTTTTGAAATAAGCAGCGGAAATATGCCTGATATATTTTGGGATGGGGTTGTTCCGTTATCTCAAATGTTATTTGGCCAACCAGATAACGAAAAGTTAATTATTTCAGAAGATAGCCAAGTAAACTTTCTTACAATTAGCCCCATTAAATATATGCTTGGATTTTCTAATCCAATTAATATAGAAAAAGAAGATTTTCAAGGCATTATCAATCCTCTAGAGTCAATAACTATTGATGGCATTTAGTAGTAATGAAAAAAATACTTAAATACTTTTTTGTGCTTTTCATATGCACTTATATTTATAGCGTGGATGAAGAATTAATTTTATCTCAAGAATTTCCAGACAAGCTTTCAGATTTTAGATTTTTTAAGGATGCCTCTGCACAAGTCCCTCACGACAAAGTTATACCTTATGAATTAATTTCCACTTTATTTTCAGATTATTCTTATAAACAAAGATGGGTATATGTTCCAAATGAAAAAAAAGCAGAGTATCAAGAAGACTGGGTTTTTGATTTTCCAACAGGCTCTGCTTTAATAAAAACTTTTTACTATCCAATTGATGAAAGAAATCCAGAATTAGGAAAAAATCTTTTAGAAACAAGACTTCTCTTAAAAAAGGACCAAGGTTGGGAAGCGGTTTCTTATGCGTGGAACAAAGAACAGAATGAGGCATTTAAAAAAATTGCTGGAAAAACTATTAATGTTTCCTGGACGGACTTTATGGGCGAAGAAAGAGATGTTAGATATAGGGTCCCTAATGTCAATCAATGTAAGGAATGCCATGATGCAGACGATAAAATTAGCCCCATAGGACCAAAAGCAAGAAATATAAACAAAGACTTTGCTTTCAAAGAAGGCACCTTTAATCAACTTACATATTGGATGAACAGACAAATTATTGATGAATACCCGTTAGACCTAGTTTCACCAGTAGATTGGACAGATGAAAGTAAAGATATTAATGACAGAGTAAGATCATACCTAGATGTAAACTGTGGACATTGTCACTCCCCAACCGGCAATGCAAATTCGACAGGACTATATCTTCATCTAAATGAAACGAGAAACATAAATTTAGGAGTATTTAAAAAACCGGTTGCAACCGGAAGAGGAAGTGGAGGCTTAAAATATTCTATTGTTCCTGGAGAACCAGAAGAATCGATTTTATTGCATCGCATGATTTCAATGGATCCTGGTGTGATGATGCCAGAATCTGGACGAGCTCTTACTCATACAGAAGCAGTTGAAATGGTAAGAGATTGGATTCTCTTAATGGAAGACTAATATAAAACCATTCATGCCCAAGATATTTGCAATAGTAGCAATTATTTTCATAATTTCTTCATGTGAAGTTCAAGAATCAAACAATATTTATAAAGGACCTAACGTTCCTGGAGATTTTAACAATCAATTTAATTCCAATAGTTTTTCAAAGCAAGAGCTAGACAGGATCACAAAAAAACTTTCAAATCTTTTGAATATTGAAGTTGATCTAAATAAAAAAATAGTTATTAACCTTGAAGATAAGACTATCTCAAACCTCATAGATTGCGGCTATATGAATAATGAGGTCTATGTTGAATATATTGAAAGAATATTTGGATCCAAATTAAATATCACCATCCAGTTTAAAAATATATTTGATGAAGGTAATTATTTAATTACAAATAAGCCCATTGAATACATCTTTACATCAAAGGAAACAGGTACACGTTGGAGATTTAGAACAAATAGCCCTAAAGAATTGCTTGTTGGAAACCCAGTATATGACAACAATCCTTATAGAGTATGTTTATCAAAAAATAAACTAGAGAGTAAAATTGTTAATATATTTAATAATATAAAAAATGAATAAGACCATTATCAAGATATTTTACTCATTAGCAGTTGCTGTTTTATGTTTCTCTATTAACGCTAGCAATAAAGACTCTTCAATGACTGGATATTGGCTGACCTCTCAATCCATAGTTCATGTTAAGGAATGTGAAAATTCATTATGCGCGGTAATCGAACATATATTTGTTGAAAACGGAATAGATCAAGAATCAATACTTGATAAAAATAATAAAGACAAATCAATGAGAGAAAGAAGTTTAATTGGAATTAATTTGATAGATAATTTTTCCTATATCAGCGGAGCAAAAGAATTATCTGGTGGAAAAATATATGATCCAGGTCGAGGAAGGTCTTTTAAATCTAGTTTATATCTGTTGGAAAATGGAAACTTAAAGGTAGAAGGGTGTTTGATGAGACTTTGCGGACATGAAGAATGGAAGCCTCTATTAGTCAGCTTAAATGATGATGGCACAAAGTCAGCTACACTTAGGGAGGCGCTTCAACTGTATGAAAAAAATTAATTTCAAAAATAAATTTAAAAAATTTTCAGATCAATGGTCCCCAAAAGTTATTGCAGAGCTAAATGACTATCAATTTAAACTTGTAAAGATTCAAAATGATTTTATATGGCATCAGCACAATGATACAGATGAAGTATTTATTGTAATAAAGGGTAAGATGTTTATTGAATTTGAAACTGAGTTAATCGAGTTAAATGAAGGTGAAATGATAGTAGTTCCTAAAGGCGTTAGGCATAGACCATATTCTGAAGAAGAAGCAAGTATAATGTTGGTTGAACCTAGGGGAGTTCTAAATACTGGTGATAAAGTTGATGAATTAACAGCGCTAAATGATCAATGGATTTAGCGGGGGAGACATTTTTAATGAGTAAATATTTAATTGTTATTTTAGCAATACTTGTTTTGGCAATTGTTCTTTATAGTCCCAATATTTATAAACTTTATAAGCTAGCAACTCTATATAACGAAAAATCAATTGCAAAAAATTTTATAAGTATTAATAAAATTTTTGATACTTCTAATCCAATATCAGCATCTGAAAAACCTTTTGTATTTGAAAAAGAAGATTTTGAATTACCAGATTCTTATGAGTTTGAAGGAGAACAATTAAATTTGATAGAGGGGCTTGACCATTTTCATACTGATGGGCTCATAATTTTGCATGATGGAAAAATGTTATTCGAGAAATATTGGAACGGCAATACAAAAGATAGCAAACACATAGCCTTTTCTGTTTCAAAATCATACTTGTCAGCACTATTTGGAATAGCTATCGAGGAAGGATTAATAAAAAGCATTGATGATAATGTCTCTATATATCTGGATGACTTTGAAGGAACTGGATATGAGGATGTTAAGATTAAAAATCTTCTTCAAATGTCATCTGGTATAGAATTCAATGAGGATTATGCAGATCCAAATTCAGATATAAATAGATTTGCTAGAGCTACAGCAAAAGGATCTTCATTTAGAGATTTTGCAAAAACCCTTAAAAATGGAAAAAAACAAGGAACTTATAATCATTATGTAAGTCTTGATACTCAAGTATTGGGAATGATTCTTGAATCAGTTACTGATATGCCCTTAAGAGAATATTTATATAAAAGAATTTGGAGCAAGATCGGAACAGAAAGTGATGCTTATTATATAGCTGATAAAACTGGTACAGACATGGCGCTTGGAGGCCTAAACGCTACATTAAGAGACTTTTCTAAATTCGGGCAATTATATTTAAATGAAGGTAGCTGGGATGGCGAACAAATTGTTCCCAAATCATGGGTTGTTAAATCTCATACACCAGATGCACCTCATTTGATGCCAAATGCTGGAGATCTCTCTTCAAGTGAATGGGGGTATGGCTATCAGTGGTGGATTCCAGGAGATCCACTAACTGACTACACAGCTCATGGAATATTTAATCAGTTTATTTATGTTGATCCAGTATCAAATGTTGTAATTGCAAAAACATCTTCTAATCATAGATTTAGGTCTGAAAAAGAATATTCAAAAGCTGCTCATATAGCTATGTTTAGGAGCATAACTAAACATATTCAAAATACATTCAATTAATATATTTGTATTCATTCAAATTCTTTTTTAGAATTAGTTAAACAATTTTTAGAGGAAAAAAAATGAATTCTAAACTATTAGGCTTTATAGCTTTTTTATTTGTAATTAATATTTCTGCTGGTCATCATGAGGGTGGAAAGATGCACGGTAACTCTGCTGAATGGGAGATAGAAACATATACTTCTTCTGCACCTGATTTTATTGGGGACTTTGCAACTGTTGTAAGTGCTAGCGGAGATATTCTAAGAGAAGGTACAAATGGATGGACTTGTCTTCCATTTATAGCAATGCCCAAAATGGGATTTAAAACTGCAAATGAAGCAGCTCCAGCATGTGCAGATGCAAATGCAGTTGCATGGGCAAATGCATATATGAGTCAATCAAAGCCAGAAATAGCTAATGATGGCTGGATTTGGATGATCCATGGAGATACGGGCGTTGATAACTTTAGACCTTATTCTGAAGGCGACAAGGAAAACACTGATCCAGAAGACTGGATATATTCAGGCTCTCATTTAATGTTAATGCCAAAAGATCCGGCGTCACTTGAAGGAGTATCGACAGATTTTACTACTGGAGCACCTTACGTAATGATGAAAGGAACACCTTTCGTACACTTAATGATTCCACTTGAAGGTTACTACGATTATCAACCTGAGTCGGCGCCAAAGTAAAGATGAAAAAATATAAGAGTTTTAACGAGTTTTATCCTTACTACATATCAGAGCATGACAATAAATATACCAAGCTTATGCATTTTATTGGTACCAGCATAAGTATATTTTTCTTAATTAAATTTTTCTTATCATTTAATATTTTATTTATTCTTTATGCTCTTTTATCTGGATATGGATTTGCCTGGATAGGACATTTTTTCATTGAGAAGAATAAACCTGCTACATTTAAATATCCTTTTTATAGTTTTATAGGTGATTACAAAATGTACTTAGAGATTCTTCAAGGCAAGCATAAGATATTTTAATTCTTTTAAATACAAACTATTCATACTTGAATGGGAGCTATGAATAATCACTTTTGGCAAAACCCACCATGGGGTAATGGTGATAGAAAATATCGATTAGGACTAAAACCTATTGAAATAGATAAATGGCTTGATAGAGCCATAGGCAAGGATTTATTAAAACATAAACTAGACTTATTTAAATCACAATATAATCAGGTTGTTGCCGCAACAACAGATTCAAATGAGGCTCAAAAATGTTTAGCAGAGATATTTGAGATACGAAGTACAAATTATCCAGATTTAATTGCAGAAATGAGTCTTAATATACAGGATGACTTATGTTTAATAGAATCGCATGGAGAACAAAGACTTTTAGCAGCAAGCATTTGTTCACCTAGTTACTGGGATGTAAGAACAAAGATTGGAAAGCCTCTAAAAGAAATCCACGATCCAGTTACAACTCTTGAAGAAAAAATAGGAGATAGGATTTCGACCTTTATAAGACAATCACCCTTAATGAAGCCTTTTGCAAGACAGAACTGGTTAATTCATGGCGATACAAAAAGATTCCATTTAGAAGAAGAAAAGCTTTTAATGTCAGACCCTTCAACTTGGTTTATAAGATCAGAAAAGGAAACTTTATGCAGATTCCATGAAGATTACTCTCTTTTTACAATAAACGTTTTATTCGAGCCTTTAAATAAAATTTTTAACTATTCAGAAATTCAAAAAGGATTGATAAGAAGTCTAGAATCATTTGATGAAGATGAGGCAAAATATTTTGGCGGCATAGACAAAATAAATACTTTATTGGAATACCTAAAAGCTTAACTATAGTAAAATATATCTTACTGGGGGGAAGCAAATCAAAATTGCCATAAATTTCGATGACCAAGAAAAACTTCGATGAGATAGTCAAAAATTCACAAGATATTTCAAATAAATGGAGACAAGTTCCAGCCCCTCAAAGAGGTGAATATATTAGGTTGTTTGGAGAAGAGCTAAGACAAAAGAAAAAAGAATTAGCAGAAACTATCACCAAAGAAGCCAGGAAAATAAAAACAGAATCACTTGGTGAAGTGCAAGAAGCTATTGATATGTGTGATTTTGCAGTGGGCTTAAGCAGACAGCTATATGGTTTGACAATGCCAAGTGAAAGACCAAATCATAGATTGCAGGAACTATGGCATCCTTTGGGTGTGGTTGGATGTATCACTGCTTTTAATTTCCCAATGGCAGTATTTGCTTGGAATTTTTGCTTAGCTGCAGTTTGTGGAAATAGTATTATATGGAAACCAAGCCCTCACTCAAATGAATGCGCAAAAGGTATTAAAGAAGCATGGGATAAAGTGAGTGGAGAATTCTCTGATTTAATCCAGATATTAGAAGGAGGAAATGAAGAAGCAGTTTCTATATGCAAGGATGCAAGAATTAACTTAATTTCTGCTACTGGAAGCACACAAATGGGGAAGGAGTTAGCTCCGATTGTTTCAGCAAGACTTGGTAAACTTTTGCTTGAGTTGGGAGGCAATAATGCTGCTATTGTATGCCCTTCCGCAGATCTAGATTTAACGATTAAAGGGATTGCATTTTCTGCATGTGGAACAACTGGCCAAAGGTGTACGTCATTAAGAAGGCTATTTGTTCATAAAGATATTTATGATGATTGTGTTAGTAGACTTAAGCAATGTTTTGATGAATTAAATATAGGTTGTCCTTCAAAAGATTCTTCTCAGATAGGACCACTAATTTCAGAAGATAGCTTTAAAACAATGCAACAAACTCTCAACTCATTAAAAAATAAGAATGTATCAGTTATTGGGGGCGACAGAATAGAGATTGAAGATCCAAATGAATACTATGTTAAACCAGCGCTGGTATTGGTTGAAGAAATAGAAGAAGAAATGCTTTCTGAAACTTTCGCACCAATTTTATATGTAAAAGCATACGAAGATATTAAAGATGCTATTCATATGCAAAATAATGTGAAACAGGGATTAAGTAGTTCTATATTTACAAATGATATTAGAGAATCTGAATTATTCTTAAGTGAGTCTGGAAGCGATTGCGGCATTGCAAATGTAAATATTGGCACTAGTGGAGCTGAAATTGGTGGTGCTTTTGGAGGTGAGAAGGATACCGGTGGCGGAAGAGAGTCCGGTTCAGATGCTTGGAAAAATTATATGAGAAGAGTAACAGCAACAGTTAACTATGGTGAAGAACTACCTCTGGCACAAGGAGTAGAATTTGACGAAACCTAAGATAGCAATTGTTGGAAGCGGGAATATTGGATGGGCTTTAAAACAGCTTTTAAAAGAAGATTATGATATCAGGCAAGGTGATATAGAAGATGGATTTGATGCAAATGACATTTCTCAAGTTAATGATTTTCTTAAAGGGGCTGATGCAGTAATATCGGCTGGACCTTTCGCGGTAAATAAAAATATTGCCAGTGTGTCTGCTAAAGAGGGCATAGGGTATTTTGATTTAACAGAAGATGTTGAAACAACCGAATTTATAAGGTCTCTTAAGTCAGAAAATATTTTGATGCCACAATGTGGACTTGCACCAGGCGCTATTAATATTTGTGCAGCAGGCATGATGGAACAATTTGATAGTGTAAATGAGGTATTAATGAGGGTTGGAGCATTGCCAAGATTCACAACAAATGAGATGAGCTATTATTTAAGTTGGTCAACAAATGGGTTAATAAATGAATATTGTAATGAGGCTGATGCAATTTATGAAGGAAAGTCTATTAAATTAATGCCATTAGAAGGAGCTGAGAAAATTGTTATTGAAGGAGAAAGCTTTGAGGCTTTTAATACCAGTGGAGGATGCGCAACAATGTGTGAGACCTATGAAAATGAAGTTCAGAATCTTTCATACAAGACCATTAGATACCCAGGACATTTAAATCACATGAAGTTTTTATTTAATGACTTGCATCTAAAAAAGAATAAAGATGTCCTTGAAAAATTATTTGATAAAGAAGTCCCAAGAACAAAGAACGACGTAATAATATTTTTTGTAAAAGTTATTGGATTAATTGATGGAGTTCTTCAAGAGAAAACCTATTTAAGAAAAATCTATGGAGATGAAAAGTTTAGTGCTATACAAATAACCACGGCATCTGGAGTTTGCAGTGTTTTAAAAATGTACTTAGATGGAAAAATACATAGCAAAGGTTTTACAAAGCAAGAATCTTTATCTTGGAACGATTTTCTTAATAATGAATTTGGAAAAGTTTATTCATAGATTATAAAAAATGACTGATTTTAATATCTTAAGCCCATCCCATATATTTTTTACAATATTATGTATTGCGATCATAATTTATTTACCAAGGATCTTTGTTGACAAAACAAGTTCTTCAAAAAAAACTCTTATATTTATAATTATTTCTCTCATATTAGTTAATCAGGGAATGGATTTATATAGAGAGGGCTATATGCAAGAGTGGAAATTAGGTTTGCCATTGCATCTTTGTGATTTCTCTTCTGCCTCAATTATTATTTACTTATTAACTCAAAGGAGAGAATTCTTTTTGTTTGCTTTTTTTGCTGGTATTTCAGGAGCAGGAATGGCGATATTAACTCCAGACGTCCTATATAATTTTCCACATATTGATTATGTTCGACATATGATTGGACATTCGATGATATTGCTTGGTGTTACTTATGCGATGATTATTGATAATCAAAGACCTGAATTAAAGGATGTTCATAGAGTATTATTTGTTTTATCAATATTATTATTTTTGATGTATCCAATAAATTATTTGCTTGGCGCTCCAGCAAACTACTGGTATGTGATTGAAAAACCTCCTGGACTTAATGTTACAGGATTTATGAGAGAGGCACCTTTCCATATGATAGACATATACATACTTGCAGTCATAGTCTGTTATTCAATATATTTACCTTACTTTATAAAGGATAAGTTGAGTAAAAATAATTTGTAGTCATGAATAGCGTATCAAACACACAGATTCCTCTAAGTTTTCGAGCACATAGACCAAAAGCTCTTCAATGGCTTGGTAGGGCTGTGCTTTCATTTTTTGGCTGGAAAGTGTGTGGGAAAATATCTGAGAAATTAAGTGGACAAAAACTTGTTGTTATCGTCGCGCCACATACTTCTAATTGGGATGGAATTCTTGGAGTCGCTACTGTAGCTGGATTAGATGCAAAGATTACTTTCATTGGAAAACACACCGTTTTTAAATATGGCCTAGGTGCTTTCCTGCGTTATATGGGAGGCATTCCCGTTGATAGATCAAAGCCAGGAGGTATTATTCAAGATGCTATAAACCAGATAAAAGAGATCGATGGTTCCTTAATTGCGATGTCACCAGAAGGAACTAGATCAAAGGTTAAAGAATGGAAGACAGGGTTTTTACGAATTTCGAAAGAATTAAATTCTAAAATTATTCTAGCTTCTTTAGATTTTGCTAAAAAAGAGATACTCCTTGGTAAGGCTTTTGCTCCATCAGGCAATAACGAGAAAGATATTAGGGATCTTAAAGATTACTATAGTGTTTTCACTCCCAAACACCCTGAAAAATATTAATTAAGATTTTCCTCTATCATTTTATCTACCATTTCTTCAACGATAAATAGAGGAGGATTTCCATGGTCTAATACTGCAGAATGGAAGTCTTTAATATTAAATTTATTCCCTAGTTCCTTCATTGCTCTTTCTCTAAGCTCAAGAATTTTTATCATTCCAACCTTGTAACTAAGAGCTTGTCCTGGCCAAACAATATATCTTTCAATTTCAACCCTTACTTCAGTATCAGACATGCCAGTAACAGACTTCATATAGTCCATTGCTTCTTCTCTAGTCCATCTTTTATAGTGCATACCCGTGTCAACAACCAATCTGTTAGCACGAAATAATTCGCTCTGTAAAATTCCAAGCTCATCATATGGATTTTCTGCTAAGCCAACTTCGAGAGCAAGTATTTCAGAATATAAAGCCCATCCTTCTGCAAAGGCCGATGTGAAATAACCAAATCTTCTGTATAAGGTTAATTCTTCGTTTTCTAATGAATGAGCTATTTGATGATGATGGCCTGGTGTAGCCTCATGATATGCCAATGTTCTCATACTATAAGTAGGAGTTTGTTTTATATCATATAAATTTGCATAAAATACTCCAGGCCTACTTCCATCAAGAGCGGGAGATTGATAATATCCTCCAGCTGCATTTTGTTCCGAATATTCTGGTACAGCCTTAACTATGACTTCAGATTTTGGCATCGTATGAAAATAGTTAGTCATAACTCTTATAGCTTCATTAACCATCTCCGTATAATCATTAACCACAATTTCTTTTCTATTTGGAGTATCTGCATAAAGAAAATCTGGATTTTCATTTAATTCATTCATTAATTCACCAACACTTTTATTTTCGTCATAACCAAGTGATGTAAGAATCTCTCTCATTCTTGAAGAAATTCTTTCTACTTCATTTAAACCCATTTGATGTATTTCTTCTGGTGAGTAATCTGTAGTAGTAAAAGTTCTAATTTTTAATTTATAGTATTCATCTCCACCTGGTTGAGACCATATCCCATGATTTTTATTAGCATTTTTTTGAGTGCTTGCCATAAAATTTCTAAGAAGTTTAAATCCTGGAGTGACACTATCATTTATTGATCTTTTTATTTCTGCTTCTAGATAATCAAACTCATCATTGCTTAAGTTTAATTCTTTAACTTTCAACATAAATTGTTTGTATAAAGGATGCTCACTAATTGAAACGTTTATAAATTCATCAAGTTGATTTATTACGTGACCATAAACAAATTCTGGAGGATAGATTCCATTTTCAGCTTGATCTTCTAAATGATTTAAAGTTCCTTGATAAACCTCTTTTACTAAATCTGTTCGTTTTATAAAGTCATTAGCTTCAGACTTTGATCTTATTGGATGAACGCTATTCATGAATTCAATCAAATTTAGATGAATGCCACCAATTTGATTCAGGGGATAATCCAAATATGGGAAATATTGGAGTTCCTTTAATTGGTTTTCATAATCAAATATTGCTATTTTTTTAGTATTTTTTTGTATATTTGATAGTCTTGAATCATCGTATTTATATAGAGTTTTGATAACTTTTTCTATATGTTTAATCTGATTCTCAATATCATCGTCTTGTGGAATTGACAGCTTAGAATTATGCCTAGTTAACCAATTAAAGCTGTCTAAAACCCCAACATATGTAAGCTCTTCTGGAGACCCGGTTAAATCGAATACGAGCTCTTTGCCTAAATAATGATCAATTGAGAAAGGCTTCATAAAAAATAAATTTATTAAATATAAAGATGCTATGCCTAAAGCAATTAATACTAATCTTTGAGTGTGCTTAAGAATTTTTTTAATCATGTTAGAATTTCTTTTTAAATTATTAATATATTATGGCAGAAAAATTAGCAACCCTTAATAAAGACGGAAATATATCAACAATTACACTTGATGACGGAAAAGCAAACGTTTTTTCTTCAAAGATGTCACAAGATATTAATCAATGCTTAGATGAAGTAGCGACTGAGGAAGGCTGCTTAATAATTACTGGCAAAGAAGGAATGTTTTCAGCTGGATTGGACTTAAAAACTATTCAAAGCGGTGATACAGATAAAATCATAGAAATGTCCACGGCTGCTTTTAAATTGCTAGCAAGAATTTTTTCATTTCCAAGGCCTGTAATTGCTGCGTGCTCAGGACATGGAATTGCTTTGGGAACTTTTTTATTGTGCTGTTGTGATTATAGGATAGGCGTTAAGGGTGATTTTATGATTGGGGCCAATGAGATGAGAACCAATATGGTAATTCCTGATCCTATATTAGAATTGATTAAATTTAGAGTGGCCCAATCTCATAAGTATAGGGCTATTCTTGGTGCTGAAATGTATAGTATTGATAAAGCCTTAGAGGCTGGCCTTCTTGATGAAATTGTTTCACCTGATGATCTAGCAAAAACTGTAAATGAAAAAGCCAAAGACTTAGCCACAATGGGACACCCTAGTTATACGATGACAAAAGAATTATTTATTGCCGAACCTCTCAAGAAGATTAATCAAGCCATAGTTGATTTGCATTCCAATTCATAGAAACAGAAATAGATGAGCTTAAATTCAAAATTTAAGGTTTCAGAGTTTCCATCCCAAATACCCAATAGTTTTTTTAATGAAATATATAAGTTTAATCAAGAACATACTCCTGAGGTTGGAAGTCTTTCTTCTGTTGAGTACCTTAAGCAATTAATTAAACTCAGCTCAAATAATTTTTATATTTCTTGTGACGGCAATATTATTGGATTTATGATTTGCTTTAGAGAGGGGTCAGAATATAACTCAAAAAATTATAATTTTTTTTCTAAAAATCAATCTAAATTTTTATATATAGATCGAATTGCAGTAAAAGAAGAGTTTAGAAGAAAAGGAATTGGAAGAAACTTATATAATTTAATAAGTACCATAGCTGAAGATAAGAAAATTCCTTTATGCTGTGAAGTGAATACTGTTCCTTTAAATCAAGCTTCAATCTATTTTCATGAGAATTTTGGGTTTTATAAAGTTGGTGAACATTCATTCGCAGACCATTCGGTTGCATATTTTATGAAAGATTATTCATAATCTATATGTAAAAAATAAACACAATTTAAATCATTATGCTAAGGTTTATTCAATGTTTATTGAAACGTCTTTATTGTTTAAAACCATCATAGTTCTCTCATCACAATTGGCTATTGTGTTAGCTGGATGCTTTTTTTCTTTGAGAATGGCTAGAGAGGCATATGAAAAAAATTCAACGTTTATGGGACTGTCTTTTAAAGGCTCTGTAAATATGAAAAGAAAATTAGATTTAATTCCATATCTAAAACAAAAAGACACTTTTCCCAAGAATATGGCAAAGGTTATAGATAAAGATACGACAGAATATGTAGCTGCGAAAGATCAAGATGAAGTAATAGCATTCATGAAGGATGGATATAGGCACTCACCAGAAGAAGATGGTAGGATTTTTGCATTATTTATAATATGGGTTATTGCTTTATTTCTTACAAGTTCATTGGTCTCTCTTAATAGCGGTATTAATACATGGGTTCTTTTAAGTATATTTTCTGCAACAAGCATTTTTTTTGGTCCTCTCTTAGGGCTAATAATGCTTGAAATGGACGAAAATGACGGATTTACTGCTCTTAAAATTGTATTGGTAGTTACTATTATGACAGGAATTATTGGTTACAGTGACTTTTACTCTTTTTCTGAAAGTGCGCTCTTTGGAGCAATGCTTATGTTTTCACTATTTGGGTTATTAATATTTAACTTTGTCAGGTTTTTTATGGAATTTAGTAGAAATACAAC
Source organism: uncultured SAR86 cluster bacterium (assembly GCA_902560315.1). Taxonomy (GTDB): domain Bacteria; phylum Pseudomonadota; class Gammaproteobacteria; order Magnimaribacterales; family D2472; genus SAR86A. The sequence goes on from CACELG010000001.1 coordinate 258,903, forward strand.
CAGAATAGCTGCAATTTTTGGCTCAATAGTATTTTCTTTATTTTTAATATTCGATTTTAACTACATAAAAATACAGGCAGACTTTTATGCAATAAATGATTGGAACACAGCCGTTGAAATGGCATTTATTTTATACCTAGATATTATTAATTTACTTCTTGAAATATTAGAGGCTATGGGTAATTCATAACAATACAAACCACCCTTTATAAAAATAGATTTATATTTATAATCTCAATATGAAAAGAATATTATTTTATGTTTTTTTACTTTCATCAGTTAACCTTGCAGCTGACTTAACTTCAAATCTTAACAATAATCTTGATTCTTTAATGGAGAAAGTAATCGAGTGGAGACACGATATTCACGAACATCCTGAGTTAGGAAATAGAGAATTTAGAACTTCAAAAAAAATTGAAGAACATCTTAGATCACTTGGGATGCAAGTTGAAACAAAAATTGCTTATACAGGTTTGGTGGGAATGCTTGAAGGTGATTTACCAGGACCAACTATTGCTTTAAGAGCAGATATGGATGCACTTCCAGTTGAAGAAAAGACAGGGCTTCCATTTGCTTCAAAAGTTAGGACAACATATCTTGGCAATGAAGTAGGAGTAATGCATGCATGTGGACACGATGCACATGTAGCAATATTGATGGGAGTTGCAGAGTATTTAGCTAAAAATAAATCACAGCTAAAAGGCAAAGTAATGTTTATCTTTCAACCTGCCGAAGAGGGCCCACCTGAGGATGAAGGAGGGGGAGCTAAAATGATGCTCGAAGAAGGAATTTTTGACCGTTATAAGCCAGAAGTTATTTTTGGCCTGCATGTAACAAATATTCCAAACGGAGTTTTGGTGGTAAAGTCGGGACCAGCACTTGCTGCAGCCTCTGCATATAGAATTAAGATTAAGGGAACACAAACTCACGGTTCAACACCATGGGCTGGAATTGATCCGGTTATGGCAACAGCAGAACTAATACAATCTCTAAATACTATTGTAAGTAGGCGAATAAATATTATAAATAATCCTGCTGTTATTTCAGTTGGGATGGTCAAAGCTGGTACAAGAAACAATATCATCCCAGAAGATGCTGAAATTATGGGGACCATAAGAACATTTGATCCCGAACTAAGAAAAGAAATATATTCTGAAATTGAACAAGTTGCAGAAGGCGTTGCATTAGGCACAGGAACAAAGATAACTGTTGAATTTGATGTTGGAGGTTTTTTCCCTGAAACATATAATGATCCAAAGCTAGTTGAAGCTATGAAAGAATCATTGATGAAAGCTTCTCCTGGAAGATTTGTTGAATCTAATATTCCAGTTACTGGAGCTGAAGACTTTTCATATTTTTCAAAAGAAATTCCAGGATTTTATTTTTGGCTTGGTGTGAACAAACCTGGGGTAGGAACTGATTCGACCAACTTTGGTGAAAGAACAGATGTGGCTGGAAATCACTCACCGTATTTTTATGTTGATGATTCTGCATTAGATGAAGGTTTGAGGGCTTTTGTTCATCTGGTTGATGATTATCCAGATAAATTTAAATAAGTAATTAAAATTACAAGGAGTTACAAAATTGGCTATACCAAAACACATTAAAGATAATATTTCTATGCCTGTAATTGGGGCGCCCCTTTTTCTAGTCTCAGGACCAGATCTAGTAATCGCACAGTGCAAGGCAGGAATTATAGGCTCATTCCCAGCTTTAAATGCTAGACCACAACATGTCTTAGAGGAATGGATTATAAGAATTAAGACAGAGTTAGCAGAATTCCAAGAACAAAACCCTGATGCCAAGGTAGCTCCATTTGCAGTAAATCAAATCTGCCATGGTTCAAACGATAGATTAATGCAAGATATGGAAACCTGCGTAAAGCATGAGGTGCCAATAATCATTACTTCATTAAGACCACCTTCGGAAGTTGTTGAAGCAGCTCACAGTTATGGAGGATTAGTTTTTCATGATGTTATTAGTGTAAGGCATGCTCAAAAAGCAGCTGAGCAGGGTGTTGATGGTCTAATTTTAGTTTGTGCAGGTGCTGGTGGGCATGCTGGAACTTTGTCACCATTTGCATTAGTAAGAGAAGTAAAACAATGGTTTGATGGAACTGTAATACTTTCAGGATCAATTGGAGATGGTCACTCTGTTGCTTCTGCAATCGCATTAGGAGCTGACTTTGCATATTTAGGAACAAGATTTATTGCTACTGAAGAAGCAAATGCCGAACCTGAATATAAGAAAATGTTAGAGGAAAGTGCTGCTCAAGATATTGTATATTCTTCATTGTTTACAGGTGTTTTAGGAAACTATCTTAAACCCTCTATAAAAAATGCTGGTTTAGACCCAGACAATCTTCCAGATGCTGACAAATCTTCGATGAATTTTGGCTCAGGCGGTAATACAGACTCAAAAGCATGGAAAGATATATGGGGATCTGGTCAGGGTATAGGTGGAATAAAAGATTCTCCTTCAGTAGCCGATCTTGTCGGAAGAATTAAATCCGAATACGAAGAAGCTTATAGCGAATTTAAATCAAAAATTGATAATTAAACTTAACAAAAATGTTTGAGATCATAATATTAGTTCCAATAATGTGGATTGTAATGTCTGCAATATATATGTTGTTGTTAAAAAATGTTGAAGGCACAAAAGGAATTACATCCGAGTATCAAACAAAAGATGGTGTTAAAAGAACAGCAAAAAAAGATAGAGAAGATTTTATCGTATGAACAAAGCCATTGGCTTTATTGGGTTAGGCGTAATGGGATTTCCTATGGCCGGACATCTGTCAAAGAAATATCAAGTTTCAGTATTTAATCGCTCAATTGAAAAATCTGAAGACTGGGTAAAGAAATATAAAGGCAATATAAGCAGTTCACTTAAAGATATTACTCATAGATCTGATGTTTTAATTCTTTGTGTAGGCAAGGATGATGATGTCAGAAATATTGTTTGTGGGAAAGATGGAATTCTTGAGAATATAAATCCTGGAATGATAATAATTGACCATACAACAACCTCTTCCGAGCTTCCATTAGAATTAAATAAATTACTGAATATAAAAGAAGTAGATTTTATAGATGCTCCTATATCTGGCGGAGAAGCTGGTGCAAAATCAGGACAGCTATCGATTATGGCAGGAGGCAATGAAAAAGCATTTAAAGAAATAAAAGATATTATTCAGCTCTATTCAAAGTTTACAAAATTAATGGGCTCAAGTGGGGCAGGACAGTTAACTAAAATGGTAAATCAAATATGTATAGCAGGCCTATTACAAGGCCTTGCTGAGGCAATGAATTTTTCAGATAAAGTTGGATTAAAAACGGATGAAGTTATTGAAGTCATTTCTAAGGGTGCTGCCCAATCATGGCAGATGGAAAACAGGTGGGAAACAATGATGAACGATGAATTTAATCATGGTTTTGCAGTTGATTTAATGAGAAAAGACTTAGATATAGTTATTAATAAAGCGAAAGGCTCAAACATTAACCTAGATGTAACAAAAATTGTTAACGAATACTACAAAGATATTCAAGAAGCTGGAGGGGGAAGGTGGGATACATCAAGCTTATACAAGAGATTAAAAGAAATTATTTAAATTATTCTTGAGAAATAAACGAAAACACCCATCCCTATGACAATCATTGACGTAGCTACTTCCATTGAGTCTATATCAATGGAAGAATCTTCAGCCATAGCATAGTAATTGTCTGGGTTTGTAATAATCCAAATAACACCAAAAATATGAATTATCATTATTACAGTAACTGCCCAGTTTAGTGGTTGAGATGTAAAAACAATTAACGAACAAAGAATAATAAAGATAAGTTCTATCGACAATTGCACATTGATATTTTTTCTTTTTAGAAGATACCTTAATAGGCTGTATCCTTTTAGGTAAGTATAAAAAAGAATAAAACCATAAATAAAATATAAAGTTGATAGCAGGATTAACATATTTATTTAATTATAAATCTCCTTCTTTTCTAACCTCACTTCTTCCAACTTCAAATTTTTCTCCATACCTAGCAGCTAGCTTTTCTTGATTCTCACTTATGACCTCATATGGATCTAGGTTTAGAGCAGCACATGCTGTAACCCAGTACCACATGATATCTCCAAGTTCCCTTTTCATATGAAATATATTGTCTTCTGAGGGAGGCTTTCCTTGTAAAAACATTTTTTTTACGATTTCTACAAATTCACCAGTTTCACTTCCAAGACCCAGTGCTGCAGTAAGAAGTCGAGGTGTTTTTATATCTGAATTTTTTTCAATTTCTTCAAAACTTTTTTTAAGGTCCTCTAAATTAATACTTGGATCACTAGTTACTTTAGTTACAAAGTCGGTATAGGTTGTAAAAAATTTCTTGATTTCTTCACTCATTTTTTCTCCCGAATTAATATTTAAATTTTATCATTCATAGGGCCTTTAATTGTCCACTTTTAACGATCTCTGACTATCAGCAATATTGTATAGATGATCTTGCGCTTCTGGTTTTAACTGAGCAACTCCCATTGTTAGGACATCAATGACTGCTGTATAAGCAATTCTTGAAGTTAAAGGCTTAGATATTCTATTATTTATCCCTACGTTAATTGTTAATGGAAAATCACAGATATTTGCTAGCGGCGTATCTCCTGGCATTATTCCAATAACTTTAACTCCATTTTTACGAACAATTTTTACACTATCTATTAATGCAGAAGTAGTTCCCGACTGTGAAATAGCAACAACTACATCATTCTTCTCTAGTGAGTTAGCAGACATAAATTGAAGATGTGGATCAGATATATAAGATGAAGGAATTTTAAGTCTAAAAAATTTGTGTTGCCCATCCATTGCAACGGGAGCAGAACCTCCAAACGCATAAAATTCTACTCTTTCTGCATTAACCAATAATTCAATTGCATTTTCAAGGACTGCTTGATCAATTTGAGAACGAACATTCAAAATTTCACTAATAGTTGTATCAAAGACTTTTTCACAAAGTTCGTGAATTGAGTCATCTTCATTTATTTCATACATAACGAAATAATCGTCAGCAGCGAGCTGTTGAGAAAGATTTATTTTTAGTTCCTGAAAGCCTGAAAATCCAATTGCTTTACAAAATCTTATCAAAGTCGGTTCACTTATACCCATAGCCTCAGATGCTTCAGCAGTTTTCATTGTAATGACTGACTTTGGATCTTTTAAGATAAACTCCCCAACAGTTTTTTCAGATTTTCTTAAATCAGGAAGTGAATTTTTAATTTGTCTCAATAATTTTGTCGACATAAGGTTAGAATATCTAACTTAAACAAAAAAATGAATCCCTAAATGGATGTATCTCATATTTTAGATAATTTAAACGAGGAACAAAGAAAGGCTGTTACTTCTGAAAAGCAGCATCTTCTAGTTTTAGCTGGCGCAGGTTCTGGAAAAACAAGAGTTCTAGTTCATAAAATTGCTTGGGAAGTGGAAGCTCTTGGAAGAAGCCCATCTTCAGTTATGGCTGTAACTTTTACTAATAAGGCTGCAAACGAAATGCGTTCTAGAATTGAATCTTTATTAAAAGCTCCTATTTTGGATTCATGGGTTGGAACTTTTCATGGACTTTCACATAAATTGCTAAAAAGATTTTATAAAGAGGCTGGTTTATCTAGTGGATTCACCATCATAGACTCGGATGACCAACTAAGAATAATCAAAAGGATTTCTAAAGAGTTGAATTTAGATGAATCAACATGGCCATCCAGACAAACACAATGGCAAATAAATACATGGAAAGATGATGGGTTAAGATTTAAAGATATTGATGATAAAGGAGATTTTTATACTGAAACAGTTAGCAAAATATATAAAGAGTATCAGGAGGTATGCCAAAGAGATCACTTAGTAGATTTTGGAGAACTTCTTCTAAAATCTTATGAAACAATTAAAACTTCACCTTCTGTAAAAACTTTTTTCCAAACGAGGTTTCAATCTATATTAATAGACGAGTTTCAAGATACAAATACTATTCAGTATAAGTGGCTTCAAGAAATAACCTCTGATAAAACTAACATTACTGCGGTTGGAGATGATGATCAGTCAATATATGGATGGAGAGGAGCAAAAGTTGAGCATGTTAATTCATTTACTGAAGACTTTAAGGCTACAGAGGTAGTAAGGCTCGAACAAAACTACAGATCAACAGATATTATCCTTAATGCTGCAAATGCTCTCATAGACAATAACAAAGATAGGCTTGGTAAAAATCTTTGGACAGAAAAGAAAGAAGGTGAGCAGATAGTTTTATACCAAGCATATAACGAACAAGATGAAGCTAGATTTGTTGCTGATGTTCTAAATGAATGGATGAATGGCGGAGGTGCATACCAAGAAACAGCAGTTCTTTACAGATCAAATGCACAATCAAGAGCAATAGAAGAGGCATTATTGAGGGTTAGTATCCCTTATAGAATATATGGAGGCCTTCGCTTTTATGAAAGATTGGAAATTAAGAATGCTATAGCTTATTTGAGAGTTATTTTTAATAATAATGATAATCCATCTTTTGAAAGGTCAATCTCTAATCCTACCAGAGGAGTAGGAGAAAAAACCCTTGCAAAAATAAGATATACAGCCAAGCAATATAATATTTCGTATATCAAAGCATCAGCAAAATTAATAGACGAGGGATCAATATCGGGAAGAGGTGGTGCTGGGCTAAGAGACTATTTAGAATTTATTGCCGGATGCAAATCATTTATTGAAGAAAATCTTTTATCAGAACTAATGGAATTAATTATTAAGGAATCAGGGTTGTATGCATATCATGCTAAAGAACCTGGTGAAAAGGGTAAGACTAGAACAGAAAACTTAGAAGAGTTAATAACCGCAACCAAGAACTTTGAACAAAGTATTAAAGAAGATAAAACTAATTTTGAGATAGCTGAAAATTACTTAGATATTATCTCCTTAGACTCAGGAGATAGGCAGGCCTCAGAGCATGATGATGCCGCACAGCTAATGACAATGCATTCAGCTAAAGGATTAGAATTTAAATTGGTTCTTATCACAGGTCTTGAAGAAAGCTTATTTCCTCATGGGAGATCAATGGAGAGCGCTTCACAATTAGAAGAAGAAAGAAGGCTTTGTTATGTTGCAGTAACAAGAGCTATGGAAAAGCTATACATAACTCATGCAGAATCAAGAAGACTTCATGGGACAGACACTTTTAATCCGCCCTCAAGATTTTTAAGGGAAATACCTAAAGACCTTATAAATGAAATAAGACCTAGAGCACAAACCAATATTCCTTATAATAGAAAGGACTTTAGAGATACAAAAATCGAATTTGAGGAGGAGATTGGAATAGCACTAGGCCAAAAAGTCCAGCATAAGAAATTTGGAGAAGGCATTGTTTTAAATTATGAAGGTTCAGGGGAGTCTGCAAGGGTTCAAGTAAACTTTGATAATTCAGGGACAAAATGGTTGGTGATGGCATACGCAAATCTGGAAAAATTATAATGAAGAAATTTATTTTATTGCCTCTAATAATTTTAATAGCTGGTTGTTCAAATGATATGGACAGCACAATAGAGACGTCAACTGATATAGAAGAAACATTCAATTGGCGCTTAGTTACATCTTGGCCTAAAAACTATCCTGGTCTAGGAATGGCTCCTGAAAGAATTGCAGATTTAGTTGAAGAGATGAGTGATGGACAAATGAAGATCACTGTTTATGGTGCAGAAGAGCAAGTTCCTGCATTTGGTGTATTTGATGCTGTGTCTAGCGGATCTCATCAGATGGGACACAGCGGAGGATATTTTTGGAAGGGTAAAGTTCCTGCAGCTCAATTTTTTACTAGTGTTCCATTTGGGTTAACTGCAGATGAAATTAATGCATGGGTTAATAGGGGTGGAGGCCTAGAATTATGGAGAGAAATATATGCCCCTTTTAATATTTATCCAATTCCTGCAGGAAATACAGGAACCCAAATGTTTGGTTGGTTTAATAAAGAAATTAATTCTCTTGAAGACATAAAAGGACTTAAAATGAGAATACCTGGAATAGGTGGAGAGGTTCTAAAAGAAGCTGGAGGTATTCCGGTTACACTTCCTGGTGGAGAACTTTTCACAGCACTTCAAACAGGCGTTATTGACGCAACTGAGTGGGTTGGACCCTATAATGACCTTACCTTTGGCTTTCATCAAGCTGCAAAATATTACTATTACCCAGGATGGCACGAGCCTGGACCAATGTTAGAACTGTTAATCAATATAGATGCTTGGAATTCTTTACCAAAGCATCTTCAAGTCATTATTGAAACAGCATCCAAGGCTGTTAACCAAGATATGCTTGATGAATATTTAGCAAAAAACAATCAAGCATTAACTGAGTTAGTAGAAGTGCATGGTGTAGAACTAAGAAGATTACCAGATGATGTCATTGAGGAGTTTAGAGAAATTTCAAATTCGATTCTCGATGATCTAGCTAAAGAAGATGAAACTATTTCAAAGGTGTATAGGTCTTATTTAGATTTTAAAAATAATGTGTCCGCTTATCATAAAATTTCTGAAGATGCATTCGTTGAATCAAGAAACAAATAGTGCTTGAAGATTTAACTTTTAAATCACTGGGAATTGTGAATTATCATGAGACCCTTGAGCTAATGAAATCTCATATTAAAGAAAAAGATTTTAGTAATGAGATATGGCTTCTCGAACATCCTTCGATATTTACTCTTGGCACAGCCGCTGATAAAAATCATATATTAGATTCAAAAGACATTCCTGTTGTTCAGTCAGACAGAGGCGGGGAAGTAACTTATCATGGTCCTGGCCAACTTATTATCTATTTTTTACTAGATATTAAAAAATTAGATTGCGGACCAAACAAGTTTGTTTTAACAATTCAGGATTTTATAAAAGAATTACTTTTAAGTCTTTCGATAGATAGTAATTATATTGAGGGTGCTCCTGGAGTATATGTAGATAAAAAGAAAATTGCTTCAATAGGATTAAGGATCTCTAAAGGTAAGTCATATCATGGAATCAGCCTTAATTTTGATATGGATTTATCGCCTTTTAAACAAATAAATCCCTGTGGCTATGAAGGGTTAGAGGTTACACAGATAAAAGATTTAAATAAGAATGTTTCTAAATTACAATTAGAGAAATTAGTCATAGACTCTCTTAAGAATATCTTTTAATTATGGAAATAATAGCAACAACTAAAATCACTAACAGAGATGGCATTAAGGCTATTAGGAACGGTCAAAAGTTAAATAAATTTGCTGATATCCCAACTCCTAAAAAGCCAAGTTGGTTAAAAGTAAAAGCACAATTTAATCCTAATTTTCATAAAGTAAAAGAGCAGGTTAATAGCAAACAACTTTATACAGTATGCGAAGAGGCACATTGTCCAAATATCAGTGAGTGCTGGTCGGCTGGAACAGCTACCTTCATGCTGATGGGATCGGTTTGTACGAGAGCCTGTAAATTTTGTTCTGTTGATACAGGAAACCCTAATGGTTGGCTTGATAAAGATGAGCCAATTAATACTGCTAAAGCTGTTGAGATAATGAAATTAAAATATGTTGTACTTACTTCTGTTAATAGAGATGATCTCAAGGATGGCGGAGCTCAACATTTTGCTAAAACCGTAAAACTTATAAAAGAATTAAATCCAAATACCGCAGTAGAAGCATTAACTCCTGACTTTAAAGGATTATCGTCTTCTATAGATACTCTAGTAAATTGTGGATTAGAAGTTTTTGCACAAAATATTGAAACAGTTGAAAGACTTACTCATCAAGTCAGGGATATCAGAGCAGGATATAAACAAACATTGGATGTACTTGCAGAATCAAAAAGAATTAATCCAAAAGTTCTAACAAAAACCAGCATTATTTTAGGACTTGGAGAAACAGACACTGAAATTGAACAAACAATGGATGACCTAATAGCAAACAAAGTTGATATTTTAACTATTGGGCAGTATTTAAGACCAACGGTAAATCACCATCCAATTGAAAGATGGGTAACCCCAGAAGAATTTGAGAAATATAGACAAACTGGACTTCAAAAAGGCTTTCTTGAAGTTGTATCTGGGCCTATGGTTCGTTCCAGCTATAGGGCTGAAAGAGCTCTAGAAAAAAATAATGCAGGACTTTAATCCAGGCTTATATTCGCCGTTAGTATCACTAATGGAAAATATTTTTTTAGTAATATTTATTTTTTTATGTTTTCTTACTTTATATCTGTATAAAAATAAGAAAAGTTACTTGATAACTGCCTTTCCTTTAGGGGCACTTTCAGCACATCAGGTTGAAGAATATATATTGTCACCCATGTTGCTAGGTGAGAAATATCATTTTTTAGAATGGGCTTATAGGTCTGGAGTTTATATTTCTCCAATTGAGGTTGCTACTGTAAATACAATTCCTTATTTCTTAACCCCGTTACTATTTTTATTTAATCCATCAACAAAGATATTCGCAATTTTATTTTTATTCACATCTTCAATGCTGCTTTCAAATGGAATGTTTCATATTGGAGTATCCTCAGCTCAGACAGATTATAGTCCTGGATTAATAACTTCTTTATTTATGTATATACCACTTTATATAAAAGCGCTCTCACTAGCTTCTGAAAGAGCAGTACCAATGAAGATGCTGATTGCAATAACTATATACGGCTCCATTGCACATTTTTTAATGCTTTGGTTAATTAATATCTTCTAAAAGACTTCTCCTAACTAGCTTTGTCCAAACTTCATATCCTTTTTTATTCATATGAAGGCCATCCTCAACATACAATTCTGGCATTCTAGACCCATCCTCACTTAGCATAGAATCCCAAACATCAATATACTCTAAATAAGCATCTTCGCTTGCAAGTAGTTTAATCGAATTATTAAAAATCTTTTCTTCTTCATCAAGATAAAATCTTTCAACAGATGGCTTTATGCCAATCATATATACTTTAATATTTCCAAATTCTTTCCTTATAAGACTTAAGAATTTTTGGAAATCATGCACAGTTTCTTCTGGTGTCTTTAATGCAGTTAAATCATTTGTCCCACAAAAAAAAACAATAGCCTTTGGATCGTAGGGCTTAATGATTTCTTCAAAATGATAAATAACATGAGAAATTTGTGCTCCTCCAAAACCACGATTTAGCACTTCAAGTGGTTCCATATCTTCTTCTAAGGAATCCCAAAACCTTATACTCGAACTGCCTGTAAATAGAATTTTGCCTTTTTCTGGAAAATTTTCGTTATCTAATCTTTTAAATTCATTAATTTCATCAATGAATGTATCGTCTTTACTCCACTGTTGAATATATAGAGCCTCTTTTTTAACTTGAAGAAAAGACTTCTCAATACCATTCTTTTCTGCATGAATTTTGACTCTGTCTTCTAATTTAACAAAATCATCTGAGCAGCTAATTAAAATAAAGAAAGTAGATATGATTAAGAATTTTTTATTCATGAACTCTTATATTATTAGAATTGGGAATAGCATAACTGCAAAAAGAATAATAATTTGAATTAATATAAAAGGAACAACACCTTTATAAATTTCTTTAGTTTGTATGCTCTCATCTGCAACACCCCTCAGATAAAACAAAGAAAATCCAAAAGGCGGCGTTAGAAAAGAAGTCTGAAGATTAATTGCAAATAGAATCGCTAACCATACAGGATCAAAACCCATCATTAAAAGAGGCGGCGCAATTAAAGGAACTATTACATAACAAATTTCTATAAAGTCTAAGATGAACCCTAAAAAAAATATTACTAGCAAGACAAAGATAAGGGCAGTATATGAACCACCAGGAAGCGAGTTAAAAATAAGATTAATTAATTCATCCCCACCGACTCCTCTAAAGATTAACGAAAAAATTGAAGCTCCTATAAGAATAGTAAAAATCATAGTTGATACAACAGCAGTTTTTTCTGAAGTTTCCTTTAAAAAATTGAAATTTATTTTTCTATTTATTAATGCAATTACTAAGGCACCAAAAGCTCCAATAGCTGCTGCCTCTGTTGGTGTTGCAATACCTGCAAATATTGATCCAAGTACGAGAAAAATTAAAATTATTGGAAGTGCGAGCGTTTTAAATAATTCAATCTTCTCAATTGATAATCCATTTGAATTAGCCTTTATATTTTTATTGTTATTATTTTTATAGATTGTATATATAAGATATCCAACACATATCATTATTCCAGGAACAATAGCACCAATAAAAAGATCTCCTACAGTTACAGTTTGTTGTGAAAATATACCCATATCATTTTGAGCTCTTTGATAAGCATTGGACATAACATCTCCAAGCAAAACCAGAGCAATCGATGGAGGTATAATTTGCCCTAAGGTTCCTGTCGAAGCCACCAATCCAGTAGAAAAGCTTTTTTCATATCCTTGATTAATTAAAATTGGCAAAGACATTAGACCCATTGTTACAACTGTTGCTCCAACAATCCCTGTGCTTGCTGCAAGAAGTGCTCCAACTAAAATAATTGATATTGAAAGACCGCCTTTAGTATTTCTGAAAGCTGCTGCCATATTTTCAAGCATCTTTGCTGCAATTCCAGATCTTTCAAGAATAGTTCCCATAAAAATAAATAATGGGACTGCTAGAAGTGTTACATTATTCATAATTCCAAAGATTCTAATAGGGATGCTTTTAAAAATAGTAGGATCAAATATCCCAAAAGGAACACAAATTAATGCAAATAAAATTGATACTCCTGCTAGAGTAAAAGCTACAGGATATCCGAGTAACAATGCAGTACAAATTAATATAAGAAGCAGAAGAGGTATTATTTCCATTTGCCACTCAATAGTTGATACAAATAAGTCAATAGCAGGGTCATTGGAAAAAGAATAATTAGTGTTTTTTGAAGATACACATAATCTAAACCGCCTGCCTCAGTAGAAACCTCTTTTATCCTCCAAGACATTCCAATTAATTCTATTGAGTAGTAACCGATAACAAAACAAACTGGAATTAGAAAAATTAAACTTAAGAAATAATTAATATTTTTCTTATAAAAATCTGAAGATCCTCTATAAAAAATATCCACCCTTACGTGCTCATCTTTGTAATGAACGTAGCCAGCACAACCAAGAAAAATTAAAGCATGGATATACATCACCAACTCTTGGAGGCCAGTTAAACCAATACCAAAGAAATATCTAGCCACTATTATCACTATCATTAATATTGTCATGATAGGAATCATCAATGATATGAATTTTCCAAAAGAATTTATCATTTTTTCTATATACATTATTGAATAAGCCTCATGATATTCGTTAGAATACAGCAATGATTATAGTACTTTCTCCAGCAAAAACACTTGATTACGAATTTGATGCATCAAATGAATATTCTGTGCCTGCGTTTTTAAATCAGTCATCAAAACTAATTGGTGAATTAAAAGAGAAAGAACCCAAGGATATTGCATCGCTAATGGGACTTAGTGATAAACTTGCAACTCTTAACTATGATAGATATCAATCATGGTCACCATCTAAAAAAGTTTCTGCTGATTCCAAGCCTTCAATGTTAGTTTTTAAAGGGGACGTCTATCAAGGACTTCAAGCGGAAGACTTAAGTAAATCTGAAATGAAGTTTGCTCAAAAACATATAAGAATCTTATCAGGGTTATACGGAATTTTAAGACCATTAGATGTAATGAAGCCATATAGATTAGAAATGGGGACTAAGTTAGAAACTTCACAAGGGAAGAATCTTTATGAATTTTGGGGTAATAAAGTACAAAAAAATGTATTAGAGGAATTAACAAATCAAAAGTCTGATCTTTTAATTAATTTAGCTTCGAAAGAATACTTTACCGTTTTAGGAAAATTACCTGAAGAAGTAAATATAGTTACTCCAACTTTCAAAGATTATAAGAATGGTAAATATAAAATTATTAGCTTCTATGCAAAAAAAGCAAGAGGTTTAATGGCAAGATGGATTATTCAAAACAAAGTAACTGATTTTGAAGCACTATCTGGTTTTAATGTAGACGGTTATAAATATTCAAAAGCTGAATCCACAGCGACCGCGCCTGTCTTCTTAAGAAAACCCTAAGAATCTGACTCGTTAAATTTCTTTACATCAACTAATTTATCAAATGATGCTTCTCTTTTTTCCATATTAGCTGTCATGGCTTCAGTCATATCTTTTTGACTTAGCATCGCTCCACTCCATAATGCGTTATATTCCAAACTATCATTTACATTATGATCTCTTGAATAGTTCATAACTGCTTTGAGTCCATATATTGCAACTGGAGATTTTGAAGCAATTTCATTTGCTATTTTATTTGCTCCCTCAAGAAGTTTTTCTTGTGATTCAAAAGTATCACTTACTAAACCAGCATCTTTAGCTTCTTCTGCATACATTCTTCTGCCTGTATATGCCATCTCACGCATTTTAGAATCTGGAATTAGTTTCGGAAGTCTTTGAAGGGTTCCAACATCAGCAGCCATACCAATATTTATTTCTTGAATACAGAAAAACGCATCATTAGAGGCCATTCTAATATCGCATGCAGTAACCAAATCCACGGCTCCACCAACGCATCCACCTTGAATTGCAGCAATGACAGGCACTCTTATTTTTTCTAAAGAACTTATATATCCCTGAAGTTCCTTTGCCACTCTGTAAACAGCCTCACCAATTCTTGAATTATCTGGCTTTTTATCATCTGGGATATTATCTACACCATTAGAGAAAGCACTTAAATCCATTCCTGCACAAAAATGTTTACCAGTTGAAGACATAACAACTACTCTAATCTCTGAGTTTCTATTTACTTCTTCACAAACATCTCCAAGCTCAACCCAAAAATCTCTAGACATTGTATTCAATTCATCTGGTCGAGATAAAACTAAATTTGCTACATGATCTGAAACACTTATATCAAAACATTTATATTTTTTGTCAGCCATTATCCCCTCGCTATATCTATTGATTCATTGACGATTGATCTCATTTTTTCAACATGTTCAAACGTTTTATGGTGAGATAATACTACTTTTCTATCTTCACTCAGAAGAACCAACATTTTTTTTAATTTTTCTAAATTCTCTATAATTTTGTTATCCATAAATATGCTTTTGTAACTTAATTTAATTAAGCATTATAATGCTCTTGAACCATGAAATCACTAAGACACATTTTTTTATTCTGCATAATTTTTTTCAATCATGCACCATTTGCAAGTGAAATTGATAATTCTTATCAAAAACAATCACTTCTTGCAGTCTTATTTAAAAGAACATCTGCTGAATACAAAGCGAATACTTTTCAAGCCTATGCATCTGCTCAAAGGAATATTGATAAGGCATTAGCAGACAAATCTTGGACTGCTCTATTAAATCAAAAGAATGGCTATCAAACTTTGCCACCCGCAGTCATTTTAGATATTGATGAAACTGTTCTTGATAATTCAGAGCATCAAGTAAGAAGTATTAAAAATGGAACAAATTATCCAGTTGGCTGGAAAGAATGGGTTTCTGAAGAATCAGCTGGCGCATTACCTGGTGTAAAAGAATATCTTAGTTATGCAGATTCTAAAGGCATCAAAATTTTCTATGTTACAAACAGAACTCATGATTTAGAAGAATATACTAGGAACAATATTAAAGCTTTAGGACTACCTTTAGATAATGACAGAGATGTACTGCTTATGAAGAATGAAAAAGGTTGGGCTTCAGATAAAACAAGTCGTAGAGATTTAATAAAGAAAGATTTTCGAGTTATTCAAATTTTTGGAGACCAACTAGATGACTTTATACCAATGGAGGAGACTGCAACAAGTGTAGATAGCAGAAAGGCACTTATAGATAAATATGCAAGCATGTGGGGAGAAAAATGGTATATGCTAATTAATCCTATGTACGGTGAATGGGAAGAAGCCTTATATGAGCATTGCTGGAGTTGTTTTCCTGAGCAGAGCGATAGAGTAAATCAAAGATTTAAGGCGCTTGATTAAAATTTAATGAAATATATTTTTCTTATAGTAATCTTAGTAATTTCATCATGTGATACATCTAAAAAGACCGAATCGATTTCAATTGGCACAAAAGAAACAGAAGTTATTGAAATAAAAAATTTTTCTGATAATTTAAAAGCTAAAAATATAATTCTTGTTATTGGAGATGGAGTTGGGCCTAATCAAATAACCTTATCCAGAATCGCAATTGGTGGCTTAGACCATAGACTTTTCATTGATCAAATGCCATATCATGGCACCTCTTTAACCCATTCTTATAATAATGCATATACAGATTCAGCTGCTGCAGCAACAACTTGGTCAACCGGACATAAAACAAAAAACAGATATTTGTCATTAGATCCAGATAAGGAAGTATTAGAGACCATTGTAGAAATGCTTCATAAAAAGGGTTATGCCTCAGGCATAGTTGCCACATCTTCAGTAACTCATGCAACGCCGGCAGCTTTATATGCTCATACTGACAGCAGGTATGAATATAAGAATATAGCCAATCAACTTATTAATTCTCCAATCGATATTGCGTTGGGAGGAGGTAAAGAATTATTTGACTTGAACAAAATAAATGATACTCACCATGTGCTAACAGAAAAAGAATCTTTGCAATTAAATTTTGATTATTCTAAAAAGCTTATTGGTCTTTTTGATGATGATGGTATTCAACGATCAAATGAAAAACCAACCCAGAGACAAATGACAAACTTCGCATTACAGCATTTGAACAACCAGTGTAATGGCTTTTTTTTGATGACTGAGGGAAGTCAAATAGATTGGGCTGGACACGATAATGATGCAAATAAAATGGTAGAAGAGTTTAGAGATTTTGATTTAACAATTAAAGATTTGATTAAATTTGTAAATAAAAATAGCAATACATTATTGATAGTAACATCAGATCATGAAACTGGAGGCCTGCAAATTCTTAAGCAAGACGGTAATAAAGTAATTATTCAATGGGGCACAGGTAGACATACTTCAATTCCTGTAGGAGTCCAAGCCTATGGGCCCGGTGCAGAATTATTTCAAGGGCTGATGGATAACACAGATATTCATTATAAAATGCTAGAAGCAATCGATTACAAAAATCTTAAGAACCAAACTTGTGATATTTGAACAAAATGATAAATAAAACTTTTTTTGATAATCATTTAAATACTCTAGAAGAATGTGTCAATTCTGCTTCAAACGAAATTATGCAGATTTATAATTCTGATAGCTTTGGTCAAGAAGAAAAATCAGATGGCTCACCTTTAACAAAAGCGGATAAAAAATCTAATGAAATAATTTTGGACTCATTAAAAAAAATATCAAAAGATATTCCAATTATCTCAGAGGAAACCTTCAACGAAGATCAAATAAAAAGTTTAGACGAAACATACTGGCTAATTGATCCTTTAGATGGAACAAAAGAATTTATAAATAAGACAGATGAATTCACAGTGAATATCGCATTGATTAACAATAAGAAAGTTATATTTGGAATTGTCGGCGCACCAGTAACTGGAAAAATTTGGCATGGCTCTATTTTTGATAATAACGACTATGATTCTAAATCTGTTGAAAAACTCAGAATAGTTATGAGCAAAAGTCATAAAAGTGATAATGATAAGGCGTTTCTCGAATATCTAATTAGTAATAATATTGACTATGAGATTATTGAAAAGGGTAGTTCATTGAAATTATGTAGTTTGGCTGATAGCGAGGCTGATATTTATCCAAGATTTGGCCCAACTTCTGAATGGGATATAGCAGCAGCACATGCAGTTCTATCAAGTTATGGTGGAAGTGTTATAAAGATTGAGGATTACAATGAATTAGATTATGCAAAACAGACGTCCATACTTAATCCATATTTCATTGCATTTAGGAATAATTCAATAAAAGACGATTTTTTACCACTTTTAGGAGATTTTTTTAAAAAATTGGTATAATTTCTAATTAATCATAATAAATTGATATAATATATTATAATTAAAATTTATATTATGGGCACACAGTTACAACCTTCACAACTTAATAGTCCAGGTAAGGATATAGAATCGTATCTTTCATCTGTTCATTCAATACCTATTCTTACAAAAGAAGAGGAGCAGGAGCTTGCATTAAAGCTTTATGAGGAAGATGACCTTGATGCTGCAAGACAATTAGTTATTCATCATCTGAGATTTGTTGTTCATATCGCAAGATCCTATCAAGGATATGGACTGCCACTAGGCGACATTGTTCAAGAAGGAAATGTTGGACTTATGAAAGCTGTAGACAAATATGATCCTCATAGAGGCGTAAAATTAGTTTCATTCGCTGTTCATTGGATTAAAGCAGAAATTCATGAATATATTCTTAGAAATTGGAGACAAGTAAAGATAGCGACCACTAAAGCTCAAAGAAAACTCTTTTTTAATTTGAGAAGTAAAAAGAAATCTTTAGATTGGCTTACAAAGGAAGAAGCTGAAAAAATTGCAAAAGATTTAAATGTGGAAGTTAAAGATGTTCTGCATATGGAGAACAGACTATCTTCAAATGATTCTTCTTTTGACGCTCCAATTTCAACTGGAGATGATGATGAAATTATGGCGCCAGCTCAGTACTTGGAAGACAAAAGATATGACCCAGAAGTTATTGTTGCTTCCGAACAAGCTGATCAAGTAAATAAACAGGAGCTTATTGCTGCATTAAAAATGCTTGATGACAGAAGCAAAGACATCCTACAAAGAAGATATTTATCTGACAACAAAGCAACGCTTCATGATCTAGCAGACGAATATGAGATCTCTGCTGAAAGAGTAAGACAAATAGAAAATAGCGCTCTTAAAAAATTAAAATCATTAATGGTAGATTTTGCATAAATCTATCGTTAAAAAATGCGGTTAAAATTTCTTCCATCTTTTGTAAAAAGAAGAGGCAGAATCACTAAGAAGCAAGAGCAAAGCTTAAAATCCTTACCTAACTTTTCAGTACACACAATCAATGAAATCCAATCTGAGTTAAAAAATTTTAATGAATGTTGCTTAGAAATAGGATTTGGGAATGCTGAACACTTGGTTCAACAAGCCATAAATAATCCTGAAATTTTATTTATAGGTTCTGAGGTGTATATGTCAGGCATAGGAACGCTTGTCTCAAAGATTAAGGAAAATGATTTAAAAAATATAAAAATTTTTTCAGATGACATTCGATTGCTTCTTGATTCAGAACCTTTAAAGATATTTGATTCAGTAAAGATAATTTGCCCAGACCCTTGGCCTAAAGACAGACATCATAAAAGAAGACTAATCAATAAAGATTTTTTAAATATGATTCATGGTTTTATTAAAGAGAGTGGAAATTTATACATTTCAACCGATTGGGAAAATTATGCTGAAAGTATTAAAAATTTATTAGAATCAGACAGCTTATTTATTGAATCTGAAAAAATATATTTAGAAAAGAATAACCTAACAAAATTTGAACAAAGAGGGGAGTTTGAAGGAAGAAGAGTTTTTAAATTTAATTATGAAAGATGTTCATAGTTGATTATTAAATATCTCCATAAACTTTTTAGTAGCAATCGCTCTATGGCTTATTTTATTTTTTACATCTTGTTCTATTGATGCCATAGAGCATGAATAATCATTTGGATAAAAGATCTTGTCATATCCAAACCCACCTTCACCTGAGCTTTCTACAGAAATTTTCCCATGAATTTTGCCTTGAGCGATTATGGGAATAGAATCATTCGCATCTCTCACTCCAACTAGAACACAAATATAGTAAGCATCAAGGCTTTTTACATTTTTTTCATTTAGTTTCTTTATTACTTTATCTCTATTTTCTTTGTCAGTCGCATTCTCACCGGCGTATCTTGCTGAAAAGATACCAGGTTCAAAATCAAGACCAGGAACAACAAGTCCAGAATCATCTGCTATAGAATATTTTTTTGATTCTTTAGCACCATGCTTAGCTTTTATCAGCGCATTTTCAAGAAAAGAACTACCATCCTCTATAGCATCAGTAATATTTAGATCAGTTAATGAAAATATATTATGATTTTGAAATAACTTTTTAAACTCTTTTACTTTACCCTTGTTAGATGTAGCAATAAGGATTCCATCATTACTTTTCAAGTAAATATACTCCTTCAACTGCCAATAAATTTGGTTTAATTGAAGCAAGCCCTCCACGACTGCCATCTTTGTTTAAGAAGACCTTATCTTTAATTTTGATATTTTCTTTTTTACAAAGATTTTCAAAATCTTTAATTGTGCATAGATGAATATTCTCTGTTTCATACCAGCTTGATGGAAGCTCAGGCGTTACAGGCATCTTCCCAGATGCAAGATTAATTCTACATCTCCAATAACCAAGGTTAGGAAGAGTTACAACACACCTTTTTGAAAGTTCAAGCATTCTGTTTAATGCTAAGTCTGGATTTTTCAGACATTGAATTGACCTTGCCATAATAGATAAATCAAAATTTGATGATTTAAATTCATTCATACCTTTATCGATATCTTGTTTTATAACAGGCACACCTTTTTCAATGCATTTTTCGATTTTTAGATTATTTATTTCTACACCATACCCAAGAATATTTTTGGTCTCGATTAATTCTTTTAGCAAAGAGCCATCCCCACAACCAAAGTCAATAACTTTGCTATTTTCAGGTACCCAATGATTTATAATTTTTGAAAGTTTCGTAGCCATTATGATTCAATAAATTTTTTAATTACATTTGAATATTCTTTGGAGTGAAACAAGAAACTATCATGACCATGCTCGCCATCAAAGACAACGAAGGATGATTTGATATTATTATTCATACCTGCAATTTGTATTTCTTTGCCTCTTTCAGCTGGATAAAGCCAATCAGAATAAAATCCAACTATTAGCAATTCAGCTTTTATATTTTCCATCGCTTTTTCTAAATCTCTATCTTTACCAGCATCGTATCCATCCATAGCTTTTGTCATAAGAATATAGGAATTAGCATCAAAAAATTCTGAAAATTTCTCGCCTTTATACTGCAAATAATTCTCAACTTCAAAATCAACATCCTGATCAACTTTTGAAGCTTCATCTTGAAATTTTCTTCCAAATCTTGAATCCATTAGTTCTTCTGATAAATAAGTTATATGCCCGAGCATACGAGCAGTTTTTATTCCATTCTTTGGTGTAACGTTGTGATCATAATAATCTCCATTATGAAAATTTTTATCTTTCCTTATTGATTCTCGAGCAACTTCATTCATAGCAATATTTTGTGTGCTAGACTTTGCCGCTGCAGCAAAAATTCCAGCTTTTTTTATTTTATTTGGATAAGCAATAGACCACTGCAAGGCTTGCATTCCTCCCAAGCTACCCCCAGCAACTAAATGCCAGTAGGGTATATCTAATTTATCCATAAGCATTTTTTGAGAATTTACCCAATCATCAACAGTAACCAATGGAAAATCTTTACCAAAGACTTTATTTGTTGCTGCATTTATTGTCGTTGGGCCAGAGGAACCAGCACATCCACCTAAATTATTGCAGCAAACCACATAATATTTTTCTGTATCTATTGCTTTCTTTGGACCAACTATCTGGTCCCACCATCCAATACCCAATTCTTTATCTTCTCCAGCTGCATGATGATTTCCGGAAAACGCATGACATAAGAGAATTGCATTTGATTTTGATTCATTTAGCTCACCATAGGACTCAATTATTAAATCAAATGAATCTAATTTTTCACCAGATTCTAAGGATAATCCTTCAGAAAAATGTATTTGTTCAGTTTTTATCTTCATACTATTGATTTAAGAATATCTGATAAAAAGGATTCAAGTAGATTTATTAATATTAAAACAAATAAAGGAGAAAAATCTAACCCACCAGCTGAGGGAATATATTTTCTTATTGGCGCTAAAGATTTATAAGAAATTTCTTCCACTAACTCAAGAAACGCATTAGATTTCTCAGGCGATACCCAACTTAAAATCACACCACCAATAACGGCAAAGAAAATAATTCTTAATGAAACCATCAAAGTTTGTATTATTGCAACACCAAAAAGAGTTAAAGTCTCATACTGACTCCCAAAGTATATGATTAATGATAAAAGCTTTAGAGCGATTGCAATAACAAGAATATTGATAGCCTGTATTGGAAAAATTCCAAAAACCTTTGATATTGGTTTATATACTTTAACAAATGTAGATACTATTGGATTGAAGTAATTAACCTTTAGAAGGTTAAAGATAAACAAAAATACAAATGCATAATTTAGTATATTGAATATTAAGCCTAGTATCTCTATATTAGAATTCATTTGAAATTTCCTTTGATCTTTTAATAGCAGCACTTAAACCTTTCTCAAAGATATTACCTAGCTTATTTGATTTAAAATATTTCAAACCTGCTTCAGTTGTTCCTTTTTTTGATGCAACAGCTGTAATTAAATTATCTAGATTGGTATTGTTTTCAATTGACATTCCAACCCCTTTCATTAAATTAGACATGATTTCATTTACAATTTTTTTATCACCATTAGATATGGTTAGAAGTTTTCTTTCATATGATTTAAGAAGGTGAAAGAAGTAAGCAGGGCCACTGCCAATTATTCCTGTAAAAGTATCTATCTTTGATTCTTTATCGACTGTTATGACGATACCTACTTTATTCAAAAAAATAATTACTTTCTTAAGATTATTTTTTGTAAAACTTGAATTGAATACAGCAGTAATTCCAAGGCCATGTTTTGAGGATGTATTTGGCATCGCTCTAAGAAACTCAATTTTTTTATCAAAATTAATATATTTCTTTGATCTTATTCCAGCTACCAAACTTATCACCTTTGGATTTTTATGTTGATCTAGGATTTCTTTATATGCATCGATTGCATCTTTTGGCTTTACAGCAAGAATAAATAAATCAACTTTAGCATTATTATTTTTTTTAAAGCTTCGAATTTTTAACTTTTTTAACTTCTTATTGTTGGTTGAGTTTCTATCTACATAAAAAATATTTTCTTTATTAAATCCTGAGGCTATAAGACCCTCTATAATAGCTTGAGAAATACTTCCACCACCATAAAAAACGACATTCTTCATAGTCTTTTGCCAAAGATTGATTCTCCAATTCTTACCATATTGGCTCCATTAATAATTGCATCATAAAAATCAGAGGTAGTTCCTAATGATACATATGTTGCCCTAGGATAGACTGACTGAAGTTCTGTGCTTAGCTTTTTAACTGATTGCATCATATGTTCCCGTTCATTTTTATCATTTGTTAGCTTGGGGAGAGCCATTATGCCTTTTAAATTAATATTTTCCATAGATTCTACTAATTTTGATAGATTTATTAGATCTTCTGGATGACAGCCATTTTTCGATTCTTCATTAGAAATATTTACCTGAATGCATGCATTAATTACTTTGTTTTCCTTTTTGCACTCGTTGTTCAATTTCACAACTACTTTCTTTCTATCTAGGGTATGAACCCAATCAGCACACCTGGCAATAACTTTTACTTTATTTGATTGAATTGGCCCAATGAAATGCCAAATAATTTCGCTTGAATCAATCAAAGATGATTTTTCTTCAAGCTCTTGAGCATAGTTCTCTCCAAAATTATTAACTCCATTTTGAAAAGCAATCTCTATTAATTCATGACTCTTTTTCTTTGAAACAGCAATTAAAGTTATATCATTCCTTGATTTATTAATTAATGATGATGCTTTAGATATTTCATCATTAATCTGCTTAATATTTTCAATTAATTCTCTTTGCATAAAGTTCTTAGGCGTGGATCAAACCCACTTTTAGTAATTTTCTCTTTTGCATTATTTGCTGCTGACCTATTTAGATATGGACCTGATATAACACTATTTAAAAGTTTGCCAGGGAGATTAGTGCTGTATACCTCATTTATTGTTAGGTCGCTGATATCGTCATCTAATATATTTACTGCCTCAATTGCATATTTCTTATTTCCATAAGCCCCTACTTGAACAAAATACTCACATTCCATCAAAACATTCTCTTCATTAAATTCAATTAAAACAGAGTTTTCCATCAGTGAAGTTGGAAAATCAATGGTCACAGAATTTGTTACATTACTCGGCTTGATTGAAGAAACATCAGTTTTAAAATAAAAAAAAGAAGTGGCAGCGAGGCCGAGACTTATAAAAAGCAAAACCATTAAAGTGTTTGATGATATGGTTTTAGTAGAGGACTTTCTTGAGCTAAAGACAGTCTTTTTCTTTTTTGGCTTTCTTCTTTTGTGTTTTATGTTTGCAAAATCTTTCATAAATCACATTTTTTCAATAGGAGATATTCCAAGAAGGTCTAGACCATTTGAAATGACTTGTCTGACAGACAATAAACATGCAAGAATTGATTCAATATTTTGGTCAGTTTCTGAAAGAACATGATTGTCGTTGTAATAGCTATGAAATAATTGAGCCAGGTCTCTCAAATAATAGATTACCAAATGAGGTTGAAGTGCATTCGCGGCCTTGTTAACAACATCAGGATATTTTGATATTTCATGAATCAGCTTATCGCATTCTTTGTAGCTATTATTTTCTATGTTATTAATATTTGTTTTTATTTTAGAGTTCTTTTTTAAAGCCTTTTCTTCTAAAGAAACAATTCTGGCATGAGCATATTGAATATAATAAAAAATATTCTCTTTACTGTCTGATTTTGCTAAATCTATATCAAAATCTAAATGTTGATCAGCTTGTTTTGATAAGTAGTAAAATCTTGCTGCATCAGTACCTATATCATCAATCAGATCTTTTAAAGTAAAAAATTCACCTGATCTTGTGGACATCTTTACCTTTTTGCCTTCCTTAAAAAGATTTGCAAATTGGACAAGTTTAACAATAAGTTTTTCTTTGCTTGATCCTAAAGTTTCAATAGATGCCTCAATTCTTTTGATATAACCATGATGATCTGCACCCCATATATTTACTAATTTATCAAAACCTCTATCAATTTTATTTTTATGATAAGCAACATCTGATGCAAAATAAGTTGCTCTTCCATCCTCTCTTATTAGAACTCGATGTTTGTCATCGCCGCTTATATCTGTATTAAGCCATATCGCACCGTCTTTTTCATAAGCATTACCATCGCTTTTTAATTTGTTTATTGAATTTGATATCTCTGATGAGGAATCACTCACATCCCCTAATGATGATTCATTAAACCAATGATCAAAATCAACATTAAATGTTTTAAGATCATTTTTAATAGATTTAACCATTTCAGCCAATGAAAATTCTTTCGCTTGATTCCATGAGGATTCATCCTGATCTTTTATATTTTCAATAATTTGATCAATTTCCTTTTCAGGATCTTTAGGCATATCTTTAGTCAATGATTCATAATCACAATTTAAATTTATATCTTTTTTGAGTTTATTAGCGATATCTTCAATATATTTTCCTTTATATGCATTTTGCGGAAAATAATTATTTATATCTTCCTTAATCATTCTCAATAAAACGCTTGTAGTGAGAATATCGATCTGCCTTCCTGCATCATTAATGTAATATTCTTTTTCAACCAATGATCCTGTTGCTTCAAGGATTCTGCCTATTGCATCTCCAAAAGCAGCACCTCTTCCGTGACCAACATGAAGTGGTCCAGTTGGATTAGCAGATACAAATTCAATTTGAACTTTTTTTCCATCTCCAACTTTTGATTTGCCGAATGAGTCCCTCATTTTATTGATAACATTTATGGTTGATACGAAGTCATTTCTTTTAAGAAAGATATTTATAAAACCAGGTCCTGCAGATTGAACGTCTTCAAAAAAGTCTAGCTTTATTAATTTTTCTTTTAAATTGTTAGCCAATTCATTTGGTTTAGATTTAAGAGTACTTGCAGCAACCATACATACATTTGTAGTTAAATGCCCCTTGTTTAAATCATCTGTTATAGAAGTTGTACTCTTTTCAAGAATGGCTTGTATATTTTTCT
>CACELG010000002.1 GCA_902560315.1 uncultured SAR86 cluster bacterium
GGTATTCAAGAAAGAAGAGTAGAAATAGATTAGTTGCGCTAGTTGGATATACAAATGCCGGCAAAACAACTCTATTTAACAAATTAACTGAAAGCTCACAAATAGCTGAGGATAAACTTTTTGCTACTCTAGATTCTGTAACTAGAAAAAATAAGAATCCACGACATGGACCAATTTTATTTTCAGATACAGTTGGATTTATTTCAGATTTACCTACCCAACTAATAGAATCATTTAAAGCAACCTTAGACGAATTGAAATCTGCAGATCTATTATTACACGTAGTTGATATTTCTGATATTGATGCAAAATCTAAAATCAAAGAAGTTAATAATATTTTATCTGAAATTGGAGTAATGCATATTCCTCAAATTATTGTTAACAACAAATGCGATCTAATTAAAGATTCAAAAATACAACCTCTAAAAATAAGAAAAAAAGATGAAGCTTTTATATCTGCTGAAAATGAAAAAGAGTTTGAAGATTTAAGATCGAAAATTAATATGAAATTATTTAATGGAATATATACAGGTTGGATATCTATGGAAAATAATTTAGGCAATTTAAGATCCTCTCTTTTCGATATGGGATGTATCAAGGATGAAAAAACTGCTAATTGTGGAAAAATGTTTGCAAATATTAGAATTGGAAATGATGAATTGGATCAATTTTTAACTATTAAAGGATTTGAACTTTGTCACGATGAAGATATACTTTTACAAACTCATAATGCTAAATAAAAAATAATATGAATGGATTACATAACTTATTAGAATCAATATCCAAACCATTAATGCCAATTGCGCCATGGCTGCTTAGACTTGGTTTAGGAGTTTCTTTTATTTTGCATGGAGTTGGTAAATTCCCATTGCCGCCTGAAAGAATGGTTACATGGTTTGAAAGCATGGGATATATGAATCCAGAATTTATAACAAGCTTAGTTGCCCTTGGAGAAGTTGGTGCTGGGGCAGGCATAATATTTGGCGGTCTTTTTAGTGGAAAAGCAGGACATTTAATAACTAGACTTTCTGGTGGGGCAGTTGTTGTAATTATGATAGGAGCAATCCTGATAGCTCATTCAGATTGGCTTGTAAATAAAAAATTATTCATGAGCGAACAAATATTTTTATTTCTTCTCGGCGGTTATTTTGCCATTAAGGGCAACAACTAACTCTAAATAATAAATACACAAAATTTAATTAGTCTAAAAAATAGAAATGTTTTTTATTTTTTTTTATTGAATTAGTTGCAAATCTAAATGAGAATCATTATCATTCTCATTCATGGAAGCTACTTTATTGGTCATTCCCCTAAAAGTGTGCAGTTTTTATGATTTTTTAATCAAAAAATCTTTAGGCGAAAAAAAGTAGCTTTCAGCTTAATTAAAATAATAAGAGGACTATTATGAATAAAATATCAAACAAATTATTTGAAGATATATCACCATTATTTTTTATTGGTGTTCTTTTGGTTTCATCGTTTTTTGTTAATGTAAATGCTGATGAAGAGATCACAGTAGAATCAGTAACAATCATTGGAACAAAAGATGACCTTAAAGATTTAGCAGGGTCTGGAGCAGTTATATCCAATGAGGATCTTCAAAAAGCAATGGATACAGATATTCAAAAGATTCTTTCTGTTGTTCCAGGAGTCTACATGCGAACTGAGGAAGGCTATGGTTTAAGACCAAATATTTCTATTAGAGGAACAGCAATTGAAAGATCAGGAAAAATTACAATTATGGAAGATGGTGTTTTGGTTGCACCAGCTCCATATACAGCTTCTTCAGCATATTATTTTCCAACGACAGCAAGGATTCATGCGGTTGAAGTTTTAAAAGGACCTTCAGCGGTTCCACTTGGTCCTCAATCAATTGGCGGAGCAATAAACCTAATTAGCACACCGATACCAAATGTTAATTCGGGTAAATTCATTCAAGAAATTGGTGAAAATAATATGGCAAGAACTCATGCATATTACGGAGTAAATCAAGGAAATTTTGGAGCTCTTGTAGAGATTCATGAACATTCAAGCGACGGCTTTGACTCTATTGCTAATGTAGGTGGTGATACAGGGTTTGATAAATCAGACCTAATGATAAAAGCAAGATATAGTTCAGGAAATCATTCTTTAACTTTTAAAAGAGTAGACATAGATGAAAATTCAGATCAATCATACGTAGGCCTTTCTCAAGCTAGTTTTGATGCAAATCCAAGAATGCGATATGGTGCTACAGCCTATGACGAAATGATGAATGATGGCGAGCAAACATCTCTAACTTATACAGGTGATTTTGATAATTTCGATGTTGTATTTACTTCATGGCAGAACGATTATCATAGAGATTGGTTTAAAGTAAGTGATTTTAATAATAATAAAGATCATGGTGAAGACGATGATATTAATGAGCTAATTAGCAATGCAAACAATGGAAGTGCAACTGCGCAAGCTATTTTAGATGGCGAATTGCCTGTTCAAATCGAATACAAACATAATAATAGATATTACTCTAACGAAGGCTATCAATTTACTGTTTCAACAGAGGTTGGTATTCACTCGATTAGAGTAGGTTATAGAGATATGGAAGATTCAGAGAGCAGAGTTCAGGCTCATGAATATGCCGATCAAGCCGCAGATGGTTCTTTATCTGCTTTATATGGTTATATAGGTTTAAATAATAGTAACAACAGATTGAGAGAATCAAGCGCAACTTCATATTTCATAGAAGATACAATGGATTTTGGCAAGCTTGCTCTAACAGTAGGATACAGATCAGAAGATTATGATCAACGTCATAGAAGATGGTCAGATCGTGCGGGACCAAATTTAACTGAAGTAAGAACTGGTCCGGCAGATAATAGAGATACAATGGCCTACAATGATCATACTACATCAAGTATTGCTGCAACATATGATCTAAGTGATACCACAACTTTAGTAGCTGGATTTCATGAAGGAATGACACCAATGTTTGGAGCTGATCCTGAGGAAGCAGACAATATGGAACTTGGGGTTAGATACTCAGAAGGAACTACAAATATTGAAGCGTTCTATTTTGCGAGTGACTATTCTAGACTAGCTGCTGAATGTACATTAGTTAGTGGAGCATCATGTGATGCCGATGAATCAGCTATCTTTAGTGGAGGCGAAGCTGAAGTTACTGGTCTTGAATTAAATGGTTCTATAATACTTCAAGGAGATGGAGTTAGTTATCCGATATCAATCAGTTGGACTAACACAGATGCAACATTCAAAAATAGTTCAGATAGTGACTATTTTGGAACTGTCGCAGCTGGAGATGATCTTCCATATATACCCAACAAACAAAGTTCAGTCGTTGCTGGTTTTATTACTGACAATGGATTAAGCGGAAGTGCAAGATGGGTAAATGTAGGAAGTTCATGCTCGCTTGCAGCTTGCGGAACTTATAATAAAATTGAATCGCATAGTTACCTAGACTTAAGTTTAAGAAAAGCTATTAATGATTCCATGGATGTTTATGTAATTCTTGAGAATACATCAGATCGTACAGATTTAATATCAAGAGCACCTTCAGAAGGAGCTAGGTCTCAAAAACCTAGAACTATGAAATTAGGATTTACATATAATTTCTAACATTTTTTTGGGAGAGGGGTGCCTGATAAAGTACCCCTAAAATCTAAAAGGGCAATTTAATTGCCCTTTTTTTTAGAGTAGAATACTTATATGAAAAATTATCTAAAATATGACGATACTCAAGTCTTTAAATATGATAATTTAGTCTTAGCGGTAGTTTATACAATTGGTCATATTTTAATTGCAATGACCTGTAATAGAATAATTACTGGAGCATCATTCGATGTTGCTGCACTAGATGCTTTTATTGAACCAATAATTAATGGGTTTTGGTTTTATTTTCTTTTAGTGTTTTTAAAAGAAACAATCATTAAGAAGGTAAACTTTATAAGCAATAATAAAATAGGTATTTATCTAGCTTTTATATACACAATTGGCCATATCTTTATTGCGATGACATGCAACAGATTATTGACTGGTGCGCCTTTAAATCTTGCTGCGGCTGATGCTTTAATAGAACCAATAATTAATGGATTCTGGTTTTATTTATTATTTGAGGTTTTTAATATTTATAAAGTTAGAGTTCAATCAACTGCATCTGGAAGAAGCAGTAAAAATCCAAATCCATCAAACTTTAATTCAAAAAAACTTTCACCAGTTAATAACAAAAAGAATTTCGATTAAATATACAAAAAATTATTCATTAAAGTACAATAACGCTTTCTAGTGTGGGGCTATAGCTCAGCTGGGAGAGCACCTGCTTTGCAAGCAGGGGGTCCGCGGTTCGATCCCGCGTAGCTCCACCATTTTTAATATACTTTAGTACTTTTTTTTTATTTTTTTTAATAGTATATTTGTATAAATTATTTTAACCGCACACTTTTAGGAGTTTTATAAAAATGACTGACAAAACTGAAGGCAAATGTCCTGTAATGCATGGAGCAATGACAACTCATAGCTCTAGTGGAACATCAAATAAAGATTGGTGGCCTAATCAATTAAATTTAAATATATTGCATCAACATGATAAAAAATCTAATCCAATGGATGACGATTATGATTATAGAAAAGAGTTTGAAAAAATTGATTATGATGCACTAAAGAATGATTTAGTTGATCTAATGACAGATTCACAAGAATGGTGGCCAGCAGATTATGGTCATTATGGACCCTTCTTTATTAGAATGACTTGGCACGCAGCTGGAACATATAGAAATACAGATGGAAGAGGTGGAGGAGGAACAGGTGCACAACGTTTCGCACCACTAAACAGTTGGCCTGATAATGGCAATCTTGATAAAGCTCGAAGATTATTATGGCCAGTTAAACAAAAATATGGAAAACAAATCAGTTGGGCAGACTTATTAATTCTTGCAGGTAATGTTGCAATTGAATCAATGGGGGGTACAACTTTTGGATATAGTGGCGGACGACCAGATATTTGGGGCCCTGAAGATGATATTCATTGGGGTCTAGAATCAGAATGGTTAGATAACAAAAGATATAAAGGCGAAAGAGAGCTAGATAACCCTTTGGCTGCTGTTCAAATGGGACTTATTTATGTAAATCCTCAAGGTCCGGATGGTAATCCAGATCCTCTTGCAAGTGCTCATGATATTAGAGAAACATTTGGAAGAATGGCGATGAATGACGAAGAAACTGTTGCGCTTGTAGCAGGCGGTCATACATTTGGTAAATCACACGGAGCAGGTCCTGAAGACCATGTACAATCAGAACCCGAAGGTGCTGCAATTGAAGAAATGGGATTTGGTTGGTCAAGCACTTATCAATCTGGAGTAGGCAGTGACACTATTACAAGTGGCATTGAAGGCGCATGGACTGCTAATCCAACGAAGTGGGATAACGGATATTTTGATTTATTATTTGGTTATGAATGGGAGTTAACAAAAAGCCCAGCTGGAGCACATATATGGCATGCAGTTGGTCAAACAGAAGAAGATATGGCACCTGATGCTGAAGATGCTTCAAAAAAAGTACCTACTATGATGACAACTGCTGATATGGCTTTAAGGGTTGATCCCGCTTATAACAAAGTATCTAAAAGGTTTCATGAAAACCCTGATGAATTTGCAGACGCCTTTGCCAGAGCATGGTTTAAACTTCTTCATAGAGACATGGGACCAAAATCAAGATACATGGGTCCTGAAGTACCTCAAGAAGAGTTAATCTGGCAAGACCCTGTTCCTGAAGGCAATAGCAAATATGATATTGATGAAGTTAAAAATTTGATTTCTGAATCAGGTTTATCAATTCAAGAAATGGTCGAGACTGCATGGGCTAGTGCATCTACCTATAGAGGATCTGACATGCGAGGTGGAGCTAATGGAGCAAGAATTAGATTAGAACCTCAAAAAAATTGGGAAGCTAATAATCCAAATCAGTTAAATAAGATTTTGGATATCTATGAATCAATTTCAAGCAAAACAGGAGCATCCATGGCTGATGTAATTGTATTAGCAGGAAATGTAGCTATTGAAAAAGCTTCTGGTGTTATGGTTCCTTTCACTCCTGGTAGAGGGGATGCAACTCAAGATCAAACTGATGTTGAATCTTTTGAAGTTTTAGAACCTAAGTCTGACGCATTTAGAAATTATCATGCTAAAGGAGTAAATATTGCTCCTGAAGAAATTATGTTGGATAAAGCACAACTTCTTGGTTTAACAGCGCCTGAGATGACTGTTCTTGTTGGTGGAATGAGATCTCTTGGAATCAGTATGAATGGCTACGGTATTTTTACAGAAGATTCTAATGAGTTAAGCAATGATTATTTTAAAACATTGTTAGATATGTCTGTCCAATGGAAACCAAATGGAACAGGAAACTCTTATGAAGCCTTTGATAGATCAAGCGGTGAAAAGCTGAGAACAGCATCAAGATCTGATCTAGTTTTTGGATCTAATTCTCAACTTAGAGCTATCGTAGAAGTCTATGCTGAGGATGATTCATCAGAAAAATTTGTTAATGACTTCATATTCGCATGGAATAAAGTCATGAATGCTGATAGGTTTGACGTTCAGTAGATTAAGTTTTTAAAGCTTTTGTATTTGTCAGTGACTGGAAGAAAAGTATTCCAGTTACTGTCAAAACATTACAACAAAGCTGAGCTAATAGTAACTTTGATGAAATAAGGCTCATATTTATAGGGTTATAGGTATATATCACAAGAATACCTATTAATGAAAAAAGTAAGATGAGTTGATAGGCGATTGTATTTCCATGCATCAAATATCCTGTAAGAGAAGCTAACGTAACTAGCGAAATTCCAAACAAACAAATCTCAAAATATGAAAGCATTGGAGCATTAATAAAAACTAGGTTAAACACTGTAGTTGTAAATAATATTTGGGTAACACTAAATATTTTTATATCAGATCCAATAGAAGGATTAAATTTTTTATAAAAATCTTTTGGATTTTTTTCTTCTATACAATCATCAGGTCTCCAGTAAGTCTCAGCAAACCATACTCTAATTTTATCTCTCCATAATTTAGTTTTAATTGAGTCCTTTAACATGATTGAATAAACTTGAAAATTTGCCCATAAAGGATTCCAACTATTTAATGGTGTTGCTGTCCCATAAACGGGTTTTAAATCTTCTCTTTGTGGGGTGTATGTCCCAAACATTCGGTCCCAGATGATAAATACACCACCATAATTTGCGTCAATATATTCTTTATTTTTTGCATGATGTATTCGATGATTCATTGGCGTAATAAATATCTTTTCAAGAAAACCAAGGTGTCCAATGTGTTCTGTATGAACCCAGAATTGATAAACCAAATTTATACCTGCAACGGTAACAAATACTTCACCAGGGACTCCAATAAACATCATTGGGGTATAAAAAACCCATTTCCAAAGCCAGCCAGTGCTTGTTTGTCTTAATGCAGTTGCAAGATTGTAATCTTCTCCATGATGATGAACGCTATGAGTAGCCCATAAAATCTTTATTTCATGATGCATTCTATGCATCCAATAATATGATAAATCATATAAAAGGAAGGCTGCTATCCATGTAAAAGGATTCTTAACTGAAAGCAATCCCAAACTAAGATATTGGCTAATATATATAAATATTACACTTTGCACCCCAAAATTTAGCATCACAGGAAATCTACTAATCATTCCTAATGAAATACTCGTTAGAGTATCGTTTATACGATAAGTGTTTTTACCAATGAATAAACCATAGAAATATTCAATTGTTATTAGTACAAAAAAAGCAGGAACTGCTAATGTAATAATTATTGATTTATCTGTTAATACTTCCATATTGTTAGGATTATAAAAAAATTAAGTAATTTTGTCTTTTAAATAGACTAATGCTCCGAGTACATTAGCATATTCTCTGTTATCTTCAAAGATACCAGTGATATTGGCTAGTTTTAATCTATCTTCAATGGCTGCTTTTATATTACTATTTAATGAAACTCGACCTAAGAAATAAACTTTGTTTTCACCACATAACATAGCATTAAGATAAGCAACAGTTCCAATAACTTCGCCTATCATATTTGTTATTGAAGCTGCTACATCTTTAGAAGACAGGCTATCTAAATTTTTAGCTTTTGCAAAATTTGAAGCCGTAATTTCTGAGTTGAGAGAGCCTATTTCATTAGCAATATCTCCGATAAGATAATCTAACTCTTTTCTATTACCTGTAATTGCCAATTCTTCAATATCTTCATTATTTGTATTGTTAATTAAATGTTTTGATAGGCCTTGAAGAGTGCCTCCACCTATAGATATTCCACCTAAGTAATTAAATTTTCCATCAGCATGATAAATACATGCTGTGCCTGTTCCTGCACTAATAGCAACAAATGGATTCTCGCCAGTCTTATATAAATCTTTTACTCCTTTTCCTATAGCGTCAACTTCATTAATTTTTGTTATTGGTATGCTCATATATTCATCGTCAAGATCATTTGATTTTCCACCAGTGACAGCAATATTTTTTATTTCGTTTAAATTAACTTCTATTGAGCTTAATATTTTTGAAATAAAATTTTCATCTATTTTTTCAGTAGGGAAGGTAAAGAACTGATTCTTAGATTTATTATTAATTACTACGTCTGTATTAGTAATACCAAAATCAAAAGCCATGTTCATAATCTTAAAATTATTCTAAATAAGTATCAGGCCATGCCATTGGAAATTGCTGTTGAGGATTAAAAACATTATCGCCAACTTCAGGAAATGCATTAGATGCAGCCTCTATTTCTTTTTTACTAATATATTCGCTTGGAATTAATCTAAAGACATCTAAACCTCTTGTTATTTCAGTGCCGTAAATAAAGCCATCGTAGTAATAAGTCGACCAATAACCACCGGTTATTAATATATCTTCAAGAATTGGCCCTCTATCAAAATAAGCTATCTCTTTAGGATTTGATGAGTCTGTAAAATCTAGAATAGATATTCCACCCTGATACCATGCTTGAACAAATATATCTCTATTAGGAATAGGAATAATTGATCCATTATGAGCAACACAATTTTCAGTTTCTAACTGTGGAGCTGGCATTTTGTAGTGACTTTTGAAGACTAATTTTTTATCAACAATATCATAGATAGCATCTGCTCCCCAGTCTAAGGGGTCCCATGCTCGACATCTTGCACGACCGCCACCACCCCATTCATCAGTAAAAATTACCTTTGTACCATCATTATTAAATGTTGCTGAATGCCAATAGGCAAAACCAATATCTGTTACAACATCAAGTCTCTCAGGATTATAAGGATCGGTTATATCAAATAAGATTCCATTGCCTGAACATGCACCAGCAGCAATATTTGCAGATGGAAAAACTGTAATATCGTGGCATTGGTTAGTTGAGTTTGTATCTTGCGTATCATCACCATGATCGCCACCTCTCCACAAACCTGCAACATTACCAGTTTCCATATCCATAAAGACTCTAGGACTTTTAACAATCTTTGATTTTGAAGGATTTTTAATTGGTATTTCAATTATATCAATTGAAAAATACGAGGAACCTCCTCCATCCCATCCAAAACATTCTTCTTTTTCTTCAGTATCTCTTACTCTTCCAGTACCAGAGTTATAAACTATAATTTTATTTCTATCACTAGAAACCACAGAATGAGTATGAGAGCCTCTGCATGTTTGCACAACTCCAACTTGTATAGGCTTATATAAATTAGAAATATCGAAGATTCTTATGCCTCTAAACCTTTCAGGACTTGAATCACTATTTACACCCTCAAGTCCACAATCTATTCTGCTTCTATTTTCTTCTACAGACATAATCAAAAGATTTCCAACAATTGAAACATCTCCTTGACCGCCTGGACACACAACTGATGAGACTAGATTAGGAATTCCACCAGCTCCTAGTTTATAAATATTAAATCCATGATAACTTCCAGCAACAAGAATATTATCTTTAAAAGCCATATCAGTATTTGCAAAAGACAACATTGGTGATCTTAAAGATCTAGAAATTTCTGCAGTAGTTTTATCTTCATTATCTTCAGTTAAATCTTCCGATCCCTTTTCAGCTGGATTTTCAGGATCAAAAAAACCAGTTGGTTTTTTTAAAGATGCTATTAGCTCCATGTTCAAAATAGCTTCTTCGGCGATGAATAATCCTCCAGCCAAACCAGCTCTTGGATCATTAGATAAACCAGTCAGCAGGGTATTCATCCTCTCTATTTCAACACCCTGATCATTAATTAAATCTGAAACAAATTCATTTAATATTGGATCATAGGTATTTCCAGGATATTTTTTTAACTCATCAACCATTTCTAATGCACCATCGTGATGATTTATCATTAATTTGAGAAATAACCTATCAAAATTAGTACTATCGGAATTGCTCAATTCATTAAGTTGTTTAGGAGTAGCCATCCCCACCATATCAATATGGTTATGCATGTTGTGATCATGGTGACTATGATGATGTTCATTTCCTGCTTTTTTAAATTCATCTCTATCTTTTAACCAAGATTCCATAAAGTTAATCTCATCTTTTTGAGATGCATCGATTCTTTTTGCAAGATCTAAAATTGTCTTATTATTTGTTCTTTCATCTGCCATTTCGGACATCACAATAGCTTGTTCGTGATGAACAATCATTCCTTGAAGAAAATCAACATCTGCTTTTATATATGAAGTATTAGCAATATCTGTTGCTTCATTTGCATCAATTATTTTTGAGGGATTTCCTGGTGCGCCAGGTTGAATTATTTGAGGATCTTGATTCAATTCAGAACCCAAAATTTGAAGTGTTAATGCAGTAAAAAATATTAATTTAAGATTTTTTATAAACGTATTACTTCTCTTCTTCATGATTTACCTCTTTCGCTTCACCTTCAATAACATTTGATTTTGATTTATCTTTTCCATATCTTAACCATAACCAAGACCAATTCATTCTTTTTTTGTTTTCAAAAGACTCTATTTGATTTTTAGATGCTCGTATTCTTAATAAATAGAAAAATATTCCAAAGGAAACTAATCCAAGAAATAGAATCAAAGGATTTGAAGAAAACACTATCTAGATCTGAGCTTCGCTAAAAGCCTTAAAATTTCTATATAAAGCCAAATAAGAGTTGTTACCAAAGCCATTGCGCCAAAATATTCCATATACTTTGGAGAACCATATTCAGCAGATTGTTCGATAATATCAAAATCAAGTACCAGACTAAATGCAGCCATAGCCACTATAAATAAAGATAATCCAATCGATGCATTACTATTTCCTGAAAATATCTCAGGTGATACACCGGTAACTAAAGAATATATAAATATACCTATATAAAATAAAAATATTCCAAAAATAGCAGAACAAAGCATTAAAACAAAGTTCTGAGTTGGTTTCACAATACCGGACTTATATAAAAATAACAAAGTCGCAGCAACACAAAATGTCAATGACACGGCCTCAAGAACTATACCAGGAAACATTGTTTCGAATTGTAATGAAATTAAACCAATAAAAAAACCTTCTCCAAATGCAAATACTAACCAAGTTTTTGGAGCTAAATACGGCCTGGGGTTAATTATGAACCCAATAAACGGCATCCAAAAACCAAAAGTAGCCACACTTGCAATTCCTGCAGCAAATACACCAATATATGAAACCATAACTATAAATGGACTTGGAAAGTTCCATGAGATTGCAGCAGTAGATATAAGAATTGCAAGCATTATAGCTGTTTTGTTCACAGTACCATCCAAAGTCATTTTTTCTGATCCTGAAGATGCTCGTGAATCAAATGCAGAAGATCTTATAACAGGATTTCCAGATCTTCCAAAAGTATCAAGTGCAGCATGTTTAGACATAAATAATCTCCATATTTAATACCATACTATTTAAGTATGATCATATATTCAAATTAAAAGTTATAGACTGGTTGGTATTTGACCAAATTTCTCTAAAGGTTTCTTCATCTCAGCCCAATCACATTCAAAATCATCTGGTGCATTTTCATATTCAAGCAAACCAAGAGCTTCAAATTTTGGCCTAACCTCATCAGTTAATAGACCAATTCTTTTTAGATTAGGCATAACTCTTGTAAATAAGAAGTTTCTAAACATTTCAAATGTACCTGTATTTAATTGGAATTCTCTTGCTTCCTCTTCACTCATTTTTAAGAACCTTTGTTCAGCCTTTGTATTTATCAATCTATCTCTGGATATAACACAAGCTTCATAAGCAAATTCAGCTCTTTCATTAATTTCTTCTGGTGAAAGTGTTTTTAGATAGTCCTCTAAATAATTAATACCAAAGGTTACGTGTCTTGCTTCATCACGAACAACATAGTGAAGAAGTTGTTTTAACAAAGGATCCTTTGTAATAGCCTTTAGCATTTGAAAGGCTGCAAGTGCAAGTCCTTCAATAATAATCTGCATACCAATAAATTTAAGATCCCACCTTTCGTCAGTAAGAATTTTATCCAGTAACAATTTTAAAGATGGGTTAATTGGATAATGTATTCCAACTTTGTCCTGAAGATATCTATTAAATACCTCGACGTGTCTAGCCTCATCAAATGTTTGCGAAGCAGCATACAGCTTTGCATTGTATGTTGGTGCACAACTTGCAAGTTGAGATGCAACTAAAAGGGCGCCTTGTTCTCCGTGAAGAAATTGACTCATAAGTTCAGCCGTATTATGTCTATCAAAAAGTATCTTTTCCTCATCGGTAAGGTTTTGATAAGCATCTAACATTTCATGAGGTAATTCCTCATCTGGCTCTATTATTTTCTCGTCAGCAGGGTGGGTATATTCCCAATTTAGATCAATTGATCCATTCCAATTTAATTCTTTGCCGAGCTCGTAAAGCTTTTTAATTCTATTGTCAGAAACAGTGTAGTCCCAGTTATAAGCTCCTGTAAGGGGAGTGTTAAAAATCTCTATAACATCTTCAACTTGTTTTTGTGAAAGATTTAAATCTTCATCGAAATATAATAGATCCTCTGGGGGCCCATCTTGTTTATGAATTTTCATATTTTGTTCTCTTCTTATGGTTTGCTAATTTAGTTCTATGTTTAAACGCTAAAAACACAGTAATTTTATAATAATTACTAATCATTGAAAAGTTTTGTTAACTCTTCAAGTAATACCTCACCAAGTTCTTCAGCCCTATTTATGGTTAGTGCATTTTTATAATATTTCGTAACATCATGACCAATCCCAATTGCCTGAAGTTCAATAGGACTATCATTTTCAATTTTTGTAATTATTTCCCTTAAATGATTATCCAAAAAATCCTCTCTATTTGCAGATAATGTGCTGTCATCAACTGGAGCACCATCAGATATTACTATTAAAATTTTTCTTTCTTCAGGTCTTTTAAGCAGCCTATCATGCGACCAAGACAAAGCTTCTCCATCTACATTTTCCTTAAGCAATCCCTCCCTTAGCATTGCTCCAAAATATTTTCTTGATCGTCTCCAGCTGTTGTCAGCGCTTTTATATATGATATGCCTTAAATCATTTAATCTGCCTGGATTTGAACTATTACCATTAATAACCCAGAGTTTTTTTGAGTCTCCACCTTTCCAATGTTTTGTAGTAAATCCTAATATCTCAGTTTTAACCTGACATCTTTCTAAAGTGCTTCCAATTATATCTGTACATATAGCAGCTAAACTTATTGACCTTCCTCGCATAGACCCTGAGTTATCAATTAAAAGAGTTACAACAGTATCCTTAAATTTATTTTCAGTTTCTTGCTTGAAGCTAAGAGGATAGCTGGGGTTTGCAATGATTCTATGAAGTCTTGAATTATCTAAAATTCCCTCTTCAAGATTAAAATTCCAACTTGTATTTTGCTTAGCAAGTAATAATCTTTGCAGTCTATTAGCAAGCTTACCTATAGTAGCTAAATGTGGCTTTATTAAATTATCCAATTGGTTTCTTAACCTCAAAGACTCATCATTTGTTACCAAATCTTTTGCTTCTATAACTTCATCAAAATTAGTAGTGTAGATAGAGTAATCTTTTTTATGAGGAGATTTAAACTCATTATTTGGATAGGTAAGTGAATCTATTTCTTCTTCGATTGATGTATCATCAATATTATCTATTGCATCTTGTATATCAATTTCAATATCTGTATTTAAATCTTTTAATTCTGAATTTTGATCTTCTCCAAAATTCTCTTCAATTTCCTCATTTTGACTTTCTATATCATCTGTTGTGCCTGGAGCATTTTCAAAATCAGTTTCCTCATCCTCATATATATCTTCTTTAACAAGCTCAAGTCCTTTAAGAAATTCTAAAGCATATTTTTCAAATTGTTGTTGATTTTCTATATTGTTAATAAGATTTTTCTTTATTTTATCCAGTGAATTGTCAATATTATATTTCTCAACAAATTTATTTAGTATATACCTTGAAGTTTCACTAATTTGAAAATTTGCAGCATCTTTTAACCAAAGATTTGCTCCATAGGAAAGAAAATTTAATGATTTTTCATCCTCAAGATCATTACTTTTTGCGTCTAAATAATTTGATATATTTTTAACTGAACCAATAAATTCTTTACAACCTAACAACTCAACTCTTGATATTTCTAATTCATTAAATATCATTCTTGCAGGTAAAGTCAGCTGAAAGTCTCTTGTATTTTTATGAAATAAATACCAAAAAGCTTGAAAATCAGATTCGCCTCGCCATTTATTAATATCCTTTGATGATCTTGGTGCAGCTGGCACAACAATATGATTTGCAACAGGAGGCCTTTGAGATAAACCAGTATTAGAAGTAATTTTTTTGTTTTTTGATATTGCTTTTACGGTTGAAACTGCAGCCTCATGCAATCTTTCTCTATTTTTTGTCCAACCCATTAAAAATTAGGTATTTGTTGATTCGTTTTCTATTTCAATATCAAAGCATCTTTGAAAGTACTCTGAGATAATTGATTTTTCTATGTCATCACATTTATTGAGAAAAGTTAATTTAAATGATGAAACAAGATCTTTAAAGATCTTAAAATTCTGACCCCATGATATTACTGTTCTAGGAGACATAAGTGTTGAGATGTCACCATTAGCAAATCCTGTTCTTGTCAGATTAGCTAGCTTAATCATATTTTTAATGATTTCTTGATTTTTTGCTCCCTTGAGACTAGTTAATTTTGATGTTACTACTTTTAATTCTTGCATAGGATTTAAATAGTTTAATGTTGATAATATGTGCCATCTATCCATTTGACCTTGGTTAATCTGTTGAGTGCCATGATAAAGACCAGTCATATCTCCTAATCCAACAGTATTTGTTGTTGCGAATAATCTAAAAGCTGGGTGAGGATTAATAATTTTATTTTGGTCTAGTAAAGTAAGTTTACCTTCTACTTCTAATATTCTTTGAATAACAAACATGACATCGGGACGACCTGCATCATATTCGTCAAAAACAAGAGCAACTGGATTTTGAATAGACCATGGTAGAAGTCCCTCTTGAAATTCAGTAATTTGCTTACCATCATTTAGTTTTATAGCATCTTTCCCAAGAAGATCTATTCTACTTATATGACTATCAAGATTAATTCTTACGCAAGGCCAATTAAGTCTTGCTGCTACTTGTTCAATATGTGTTGATTTTCCTGTTCCATGAAAACCTTGGATCATTACTCTTCTGTTATGTTCAAAACCAGCCAATATCGAAAGCGTTGTATCTTTGTCAAAAACATATGAATTATCAATTTCGGGTACCCAAGCATTTT
The DNA here is from genome assembly GCA_902560315.1 of uncultured SAR86 cluster bacterium. GTDB lineage: Bacteria > Pseudomonadota > Gammaproteobacteria > Magnimaribacterales > D2472 > SAR86A. The sequence continues at coordinate 15,780 of CACELG010000002.1, forward strand.
TTTCTTTAAATGCCTTTACTGTTATTTTTGAATCAATATTAAATGTATCAGCAACCTTGACTTTGCTGTCAGGTTTTTTTGGTAATTCTATTTCTGTATTTTTAACCATTTTAAAAAAGTTCTTTTTCGGACTGCATATCCTACCTTTTGAGGGTTTAAAGTTCTAGTTTTTTTGTAAACAATGTAAGATGTCATTTTAACTACTATATTAAATTATGTCAGAAAGACTAAAAAATAAAGTTGGATTAATTACTGGAGCGGCGCAGGGTCTAGGAAAAGAAATGGCAAGATCTATGATCTCTCAAGGCGCAAATATAATAATTACAGACATTAATAAAGAGTCTCTAGCTAAAACAGCAGAGGAACTTTCATGTGAATATATGACTCTTGACGTCACAAAAGAAGATCAATGGAAAGAAACAATCTCGAATATTGAAAAGAAAACCGGTTCATTAAATATATTAGTTAACAATGCAGGTATTGGTGGTGGAGGTGACGTTGAAGAAACTGACTTAGAGTCTTGGCATTTAGTTCACAGTGTGAATTTAGACTCTGTTTTTTTGGGATGTAAATTCTCTTTACCATTGATGAGAAAGTCTGGTAATGGCTCAATAATTAACATTTCTTCAATGTCTGGTATTGTGGCCTCACATAATATGTCTGCATATAACTCTTCAAAAGCTGCTGTTAGACATTTATCCAAGTCTGTTGCGCTTCATTGTGCAAAATCTACAAATCTTGTGAGGTGTAATTCTATTCATCCTGTATTTACAAGAACAGCAATGGTTCAAAGTATGATAGATGCAGCACCTGAAAGAAATATTGAAGAAAAATTAGTCAAACAAATACCACTTAGAAAATTAGCTGAGCCAATAGATATTGCCAATGCTGCTGTTTTTTTGGCTTCTGATGAGTCATCTTTTATTACAGGTACTGAGTTAGTGATAGATGGCGGACTAAGCGCGACTTAAAAATGAATGACAAAACCGCATTAAAAAGAACTCTCGGTTTATTTGAACTAGATGAAATTGATAGAGATATTTTCAGTTGGACTGGAAAGAATGTCGGCTACAAAAGAATCTTTGGGGGCCAAGTTATGGCACAAACTTTGGTTGCTGCATATAAAACAGTTGATGTAGAGCATTTTGCGCACTCTTTCCATTCTTACTTCTTAAGACCTGGAGATATGAAAAAACCCATAACTTTTACAGTAGATAGAATTAGAGATGGTAAGAGTTTTACAACAAGAACTGTAAAAGCAATTCAGGATGGAGAAGCGATATTTAATTGCTCTATATCTTTTCAAAAAAGAGAAAAAGGACTAGAGCATCAAATTGAGATGCCTAAAGTTCCTGAGCCTGAAACATTAAAGAACGAGATGGAAGTCAGAGAAGAGGCTTTAAAAGAATTAAATATGAAGATAGAAGATATGCCTATGTTTATTAGACAAAAAGAGATTGAGATGAGGCCAGTTGAAGAACAAAGTTATTTTAATCCCAAAAGAATGCCACCATATAAAAACACTTGGATAAAAGCTGAAGGAAGTATTCCCGAGGATCAAATAACTCAACAGGCCTTTCTTTTATATATATCAGATATGGGTCTTTTAGGAGCTGCAAATAATTCTGTTGGAGTTAATTTCTTAACTAAAAATTTTCAGAATGCTAGTCTCGATCATGCTATGTGGTTTCATAGAAAGGTGGATCTAGATGGTTGGTTTTTGTACACAATGGAGAGTCCAATAACTAGAAATGCTCGTGGTTTTTCTAGAGGTTCCATTTTTTCTAGAGATGGAAAGTTAATTGCATCTTGCACACAGGAAGGACTTATAAGGCTTTGGGAGGATTAAAACTCTCTAACAATATCTGTAAGATATTTAATATTATTAGGATCGATATTAGGTGTAATCCCATGGCCTAGGTTAAAAATATATCCAGGAAATCCTTTAAAATTATCTAATAGTTTATGTGCCTCTTTTCTAATAATGTCTTTAGACTCTAAGAGTATTTTAGGATTTAGATTTCCTTGAATAGCAACCTTACCATTTGCTAGATTTATATCAAAATTATCCATACTCCAATATAAACTTATACAATCAGCAGAGGTATTTATTAGAGTATCTGTATTACATTTCGGATCTCTAGAAAATAAAATTATAGGAATCTTTTTAGTTACTTGATCATTTTTTAATGCATCGATAAGAGACTTTGTGTAATTGATAGAGTATTCTTCTAATTCTTTGTTATTAAGAATATTAGCCCACGAGTCAAATATTTGTATAACATTTGCCCCTGATTGAACTTGCTTTCTTAGATACAGGAAACAGGCATCGGTTAGTCTTGAGAGTAAGAAATGAGTTTCATCCTGATTGGCTTTAACAAAATCCAAGGTCTTTCTAAACTCCTTTGATGACTTTCCTTCAATTGAATATGCTGCCAAGGTCCATGGACTTCCTGAAAAACCAATTAAAGGAATATCTTCTGGTAAGGCATTTCTAATATTTGAAACAGCTTTATAAACATAATCGAGACTTTCAGGATCAAAAGGAATTAGATTATTAATATCGGATGTTGATTCTATTGGATTTGTAAAAACAGGACCTTCTTTTTCAATAAATTTTACACCCAAACCAAATGCATCTGGAATCGTAAGGATATCAGAGAATAATATTGCTGCATCAAGCTCAAATGCATTGATAGGCTGCATAGCTAATTCACAACAAACATCAGGATTCTTACACATATCAAGAAAATTTTTGAATTTTTTCCTGACTTTTCTATACTCTGGCATATACCTTCCTGCTTGCCTCATATACCAAACAGGAGGGGTGCTGAGTTTATTTTTATTAAGGGCTCTGAGAAATAATGGATCAGGATTATTCATGAAACATATTTTATTATACTTTTACCTGCTTCCCTTCCTTCCCATATTGCAGTGACAACCAAGTCAGAGCCTCTGACCATATCTCCACCAGAAAATATTTTTTTATTTGAAGTTTGGAATTTATATTCCTGATTCTCTTCTGCAATAACAAGACCATTCTTTCTTGTATTGATATTAAAATCTTCAAACCAATTTGCGGGACTTGCTCTAAAACCAAATGCAACTATAACAACATCTGCATCATATATTCTCTCTGATCCACTAATTGGAATAGGTACTCTTCTTCCATTCTGATCAGGTTCTCCTAACTCTGTTTGAACAGTCTTAACTCCTTCTACTTTATTATTTCCTAATATATCAATTGGCTGAACATTAAAATCAAATATGACTCCTTCTTCTTTAGCATTTTTTACCTCTCTTCTTGAACCAGGCATATTTACTTCATCTCTTCTATAAAGACATGTAACTGACTTTGCGCCTTGTCTAACTGCAGTTCTATTACAATCCATTGCAGTGTCTCCTCCACCCAGAACAACAACATTTTTGCCTTTAAAATTAATATATTCACTTTTTCCAGAACTCATATTTAAGAGCTTTTTGGTATTAGAAATTAAATAATCTATAGCTTTGTATACCCCAGGTAATTTTTCACCATTAAATCCCCCTTCAAGAGATGTATAAGTACCCATTGCTAAAAAAACCGCGTCATACTTGTCATAAAGATTTTTAAATTTAATATCTTTTCCTATTTCAACACCCAAATTAAATTTAATACCCATTTCTTCAAGAATTTTTCTTCTTCTTTTTACTACAGATTTCTCAAGCTTAAATTCTGGTATTCCGAAAGTTAGCAGCCCACCAATTTCATCATTTTTATCAAAAACATGACTATGAATCCCAGATCTCGTAAGAACATCAGCACATGCTATACCTGCAGGACCGGACCCAACTATTGCAACCTTTTTATTTGTCCATTTTCTTTGAGATAAGTCTGGTTTCCAACCCATCTCAAATGCTTTTTCAGTAATATATTTCTCTATTGATCCTATAGTTACAGCTCCAAATCCATCATTAAGAGTGCACGCTCCTTCACATAGACGATCCTGCGGACAGACTCTGCCACATACCTCAGGTAAAGTATTAGTTGAGTGACATAAATCTGCAGCTTCTAAAATATTTCCTTCGTTTACAAGCTTTAACCAGTCAGGAATGTAGTTATGAACAGGACATTTCCACTCACAATACGGATTACCACAATCTAAACATCTATGAGCTTGATTAGAGGCTTGAGATTGATTATATTCCCCATAGATCTCTACAAAATTTATTTTTCTTTCGTTAACTGATTTCTTTGCAGGATCATATCTACTAACATCAAGAAACTGAAAGTTATTATTTAGTTCTTCAAAATCAGTATATTCTTTTCTATCATTACTCTCAGACGTAATTAAATTTTTAGAATTTTCAGTGAGCTGATTTTTCCATTCATAAAGCTTTTCTTTAGCTGTATTAAAGTCAGATATTGGAGAAAAGGATTTTGTATGATATTTGCCATTTAATCTTATCTTTCCATAGAAATAGGGAGACCTTGGTTGTGTAAACAACAAGAGACCTTTTTCAATTCTATATTGCTTATTTTTATTGGCCATTTAAACGTTTAAAGTGTATGACATAGTATGACACTTTTTTTTATTATTTCATAGTTTATTGTGCTATAATTATATTTTTCACACTTTTAGTATGCCTAGACTTATTTCAAAAAATGACTTTAGAGATAATTGTGGATTCGGTCTGATAGCAGACATCAATGGTAAAAAGTCACATAAAATTCTTACCAAATCTATAAATGCTCTTAAAAGCATGACTCACAGAGGTGCCATTGGTTCAGATGGTAAAACTGGTGATGGCTGCGGTCTTTTGCTAGATATCAATAAAGAATTTTTTATAGATGCTTTACAAAAAGAACAAAAAATTAAAATAACAGAAGAATTTGCAATTGGACAAATTTTTACTTCTAAAAAAATAAAAACAGATATTTCGGAAATTAATAAGATATTGAAAAGTGAAAATTTAGAACTAAAAGCTATAAGAAAAGTACCAATTAATAAAAAAATACTTGGAAATATAGCTCTAAATTGTTTGCCAAATATTTATCAACTTTATATTCAATCGACTGACAAAGTATTTTATGAAGAAAAATTTGAAACTAATTTATATCAAGCAAGAAAAAGAATTGAAGAGATTTATCTAGATGATGAAAAGCTTTATTTTTGCAGCCTATCATCAAAAACCATCGTATATAAAGGGTTGATGTTGCCAGATGCCATACAAGATTTCTATTTAGATTTAAAATCGCCACAGTTCAAATCCTCAATTTGCGTATTTCATCAAAGATTCTCAACTAATACACACCCTAGATGGCATCTTGCTCAGCCCTTTAGACTTTTAGCTCATAATGGAGAAATTAATGCGATTAGAGGAAACAGGAATTGGGTAAAAGCAAGATCATCAAAGTTTAAAAGTCCTCGTATTCCAAAAATTCAAAAATTTAAACAATTAGTAAATGAGACAGGATCTGATTCATCAGCACTAGATAATATGATCGAAATCTTGATCAACGGGGGAGTTAAGTTATTCAGAGCAATAAGAATGGTAATGCCTCCTGCATGGCAAAACGCATATTTATTAGATGCAGATATAAGAAGTTTTCATGAGTATAACTCCATGCATATGGAACCATGGGATGGTCCAGCAGGCATAGTCATGTCCGATGGGAAATGGGCTGTATGCATGCTCGATAGGAACGGTTTAAGACCAGCTAGATATCAAATAGACAAAGACAACATAATTACAATTGCATCTGAAACTGGTGTAAATCCAATTGCAGATGAAAAAATTGTACAAAAAGGTAGAGTATCACCAGGTGGTATTTTGGCTGTGAACACCTTTACTGGAGAAATACTTAACGAAATTCAAATCGATCAAGATCTTAAATCAAAACTTCCCTACAGAGAGTGGCTGAGAGAAAGGACGGTTTATATTGAATCAAGCCTTGATAAATATGAAGGCCCTGGACTTAAAAAAATAAATCATACTGATTTATCTGTTGCTTCAAAAATGTTCCTGCTTCATAAAGAAGAAAGGACCTCTGTTATCAAACCACTTGCAGTTGATTCTAATGAGGGTACTGGATCTATGGGTGATGATACTGCATTGGCAGTAATGAGCAAGATGCATAGACAAATATATGATTATTTCAGACAACAATTTGCTCAAGTTACAAATCCACCAATTGATTCACTTAGAGAAGTTAGTGTAATGTCTTTGGAGACTTGTTACGGACCTGAGTTGAATGTTTTTGATGAAACGCCTGATCATGCAAAGAGATTAGTCACTACATCACCAGTTCTTTCATTTAAAAAACTACAATCCATTATTAAGAATAAACACTTTGAATCTGTTCAATTAAATTTGGAATACTCTCATAAAACAGATTTAAAAAATGCTTTAGTTAAACTTCAAAAAGAAGTTGTTAAAGAAGTAAGAAATGGAAAAGTCATAATACATTTAGTTGAAAAGCTGCCAACTTCTAATAAATTACCGATCAATGCTTTATTGGCTGTTGGATGTGTGCATCAAAAACTTGTTGAACTTGGATTAAGATCAGATGCAAATATAGTCATATCTTCTTCTTCTGCAAGAGATACTCACCAGATTGCCTGTCTTATTGGATTTGGAGCAACAGCGGTCTACCCATCACTAGCATATCAAACCATCCTTGATTTATCTGAAAGAAATGAGATAAAAGGATCGCCTCATGAAAATTGTGCAAGGTATAGAAAAGGAGTCAACAAGGGCCTCCTGAAAATAATATCTAAAATGGGAATATCTTCTATTTCTAGCTACAGAGGTTCGCAGCTATTTGAAATAGTTGGTCTAAATAATGAAATTGTAGATCTGTGTTTTACTAACTCTATTAGCAGGATAGGAGGAAAAAGTTTTAAAGACCTTGATATTGAAACAAAAAAATTAGATGAATATGCTAGATCAAATCTTTCTGATATTAGTGTTGGAGGATTGCTTAAATATGTTCATGGAGGTGAATATCATACTTACAATCCTGAAATAGTAAAAAAACTTCAAGAGGCTGTTTCAACTGGATCGCAAGAAATCTATAACGAATATGCAGACCTAGTAGATAAAAGGCCTCCAGCAATGTTAAGAGATATTCTAGCAATAAAAAAATCAACAAAAACAATAAAAATAAAAAATGTTGAGTCTAAAAAGAACATTTTAAAAAGATTTGACTCTGCTGGAATGAGCTTAGGAGCTTTATCACCAAAAGCACATGAAACTCTTGCTCAGGCTATGAATTCTCTCGGGTCAAGATCTAACTCTGGCGAAGGTGGTGAAGCCAAAGAAAGATATAACACAGATAAAATGTCTAAAATTAAACAAGTTGCCTCAGGTAGATTTGGCGTTACTCCCCACTATTTAGTTAATGCTGAGGTATTACAAATTAAAATTGCTCAAGGTGCAAAGCCTGGTGAAGGAGGACAATTACCAGGTGGAAAAGTAGATAATTTAATTGCTAAACTGAGATATTCAACACCTGGTGTTACTTTAATTTCACCACCACCACATCATGACATCTATTCAATTGAAGATTTGGCACAACTAATATTTGACCTCAAACAAGTTAATGATAAAGCTTTAGTTTCAGTAAAACTTGTTTCAGAGCCTGGAGTTGGAACAATAGCTTCGGGAGTTGCAAAGGCATACGCAGACCTAATAACAATTTCAGGTCACGATGGCGGAACAGGCGCAAGCCCTTTAACATCAATAAGATATGCTGGTTCACCATGGGAGCTGGGTTTGGCCGAAGCACATCAAAGTTTAAGAGATAGCGGACTGCGACACAAGATTAGACTGCAAGCAGATGGAGGTATGAAAACAGGCTTAGATGTTGTTAAGGCCGCAATGTTAGGAGCTGAATCTTTTGGTTTTGGTACTGGACCGATGATAGCAATGGGATGTAAATATCTACGTATTTGTCATTTAAATAATTGTGCAACAGGTGTTGCAACGCAAAGGAAAGATCTCATAAATCAACATTTTATTGGTGAGAAAGAAAGGGTAATAAATTATTTTAATTTTATTGCCAATGATGTAAGAAAGTATTTAAGCGAACTTGGAATCAAAAAACTTGAAGATATTATTGGTCAAACAAATTATCTCTACCAACTTCAAGACATAGAAGACTATTTAAAAAATATTAATCTTTCCCCAATTTTATATACCGACCAGAGCAACAAAGAGTCCCATTACTGCACAGTATCACAAAATAATCCATGGGATAAAGCACCACTATCTAAAAAAATATTATTTGATACATCAAGCAATATTGACAATGACAATATGGGTAAATATAGCTATAAAATAAATAATACAGATCGTTCGGTTGGTGCAAGTATATCTGGAAAAATTGCAGCTAAATATGGCGAAAAAGGGTTAACTCATGGCATAGAAATTGAATTTAATGGTTCTGCTGGACAAAGTTTTGGATGTTGGAATGCAAATGGCCTTAATTTAATCTTGAACGGAGATGCTAATGATTATGTAGGAAAGGGTATGAATGGAGGCAGGATAGTTATTAAAAATAATTCTGATTTTGCTATAACCGACGAAAGTACAATTCTTGCTGGTAACACCTGTCTATATGGGGCAACCGGAGGAGAAATATATATCTCTGGATCATGTGGTGAGAGATTTGGAGTAAGAAATTCTGGAGCAAATGCTGTAATTGAAGGGGCTGGAGATCATTGTTGTGAGTACATGACAGGTGGTCACATCACAGTTCTAGGCAAAGTTGGATTAAATTTTGCTGCAGGAATGACTGGAGGATTTTCATATGTACTTGATGAAGATAGAACTTTCTTTGATAAATGCAACAGAGGCCTTGTTTCACTTGAAAGAATAACGACAGAAGAAATGCAACCACATAGGAAGCACCTAAAAGAGATCATAATGAATCACTACAAGTATACAAATAGCAACAAGGCAAAAAATATTTTAGAAGATTTTGATAGATATGAGCCTCATTTTTGGCTAGTTGTGCCTGCAGCAAGCAATATTCAAGACTTGTTAAAAGCTACGACAGCGAACGCAGCTTAATTCAAGGCTTTAGAAATATTCTTATCATTAAAATTTGAAGTAATAAAAGCATTAAATTTTTTATCAATTAAAATTAAATTTAATTTTCCATTTTTAATTTTTTTATCTGATGAAATGTATTTCTTAAGCTTAGAGTAACTGTATCCACTATGATCAGTACTTAATTCCAACGAATCTATCAAGTTGACCACATTATCTAATTGATAATTATCTATATGTCCCTCAAAAAAAGATAATTTTGACGCAATAACCATTCCAAGAGTTATTGCTGCTCCATGGGTAATATTCTTATAATTATTATGGGCTTCAATTGCATGACCAAAAGTATGTCCAAAGTTTAAAATTGCTCTTATACCATTCTCTTTTTCATCTTTAGTTACAATTTTTGACTTTGTTTTAACGGATTCTTCAATGATAAGTTTTAAGATTGATTCATTCCTTTTTATTATCTCTTTTGAATTATCTTCAATAATTTTTTTTAGTTTTTTATTGCCTATTAAAGCATACTTAACTACCTCTCCAAGACCAGATTTATATTCATGATCAGAAAGAGTTTTTAAAAAATGAGTAGAAATCAAAACTAAGCTTGGATTATAAAATGCACCAACAAGGTTTTTGCCTTGAGTTACATTTATTGCAGTTTTTCCTCCAACCGATGAATCAACTTGAGCTAATAAGGTAGTAGGAATTTGAATATATTTAATTCCTCTTAGGTATGTTGCTGCAGAAAAACCAGATATATCTCCAACCATACCGCCTCCACAAGCAATTAAGATATCTGATCGATCAAATTTAAGCTCAAAAAGCTTATTTAATATTGCTTGGTATGAATAAAATGATTTTGAATTCTCACCATTACTTAATGTAAGAATATTTACATTTTTATTATTTATATTACTTTTTAATTTTTTAATATGTTTTTTTGGAACACCATCATCAGTAACGATTAAGATTTTATTTTTGTTTCCAAGATGCTTATTTAATATTTTCTTTGGAAGATTATTTACATTAATATGTATATCATATTTGGATTTTCCTTTACCTGCAGATATAACAGTCATAGTTAGCCCTTAACAAGATTTATTATTTCAGCTGCAACTTCTTGGCTTGATTTATTTTCTGTTTCAATAATATGATCCGAGACTTCTTCATATAAAGTTTTTCTATCTTCATGAAGTTTTGAAAGAATTTCTTCAGGGTCTCCATTTTTAAGTAAAGGTCTATTTTTATCTTTAGATGTTCTTTCAACCTGAATTGATATTGGAGTTGATAAATAAAAAACGGTTCCCCTTGAAGACAAAAGTTCTCTATTAGGATTTGATAATATTATTCCTCCTCCTGTAGAAAGAACTATTGAATTTTTTTCGACCATTTCTTGAAGAATTAAACTCTCTCTTTTTCTAAAGCCTTTTTCACCTTCAAGATCAAAAATCCAATCAATTGATGCACCTGTTCTTAATTCAATTTCTTCATCAGTATCAAAAAAATTTAAAAACAATTCATCAGATATAATTTTACCTACGGTTGATTTACCGGAACCCATTGGACCTACAATAAAAATATTCATAGTTAGTTAAATAAGCCGAGATTTTAACATCTTAATTAATAAATACACTTTTTAAATTGTAAATGATGTATTCTCTAAAACTAAAGATTTAAAATAAGTCATGCAAAGATTAATAAAAATTTCTTTTTTCTCTGGAATTTCTTTATGTTTTATAGGCATTATTTTTATTTTAGGTACTTTTTTTGTAATAAAACCATCTTTACCTGAAATTAAATATGTAGATGAATCAGAGCTTCAAATGCCACTAAAGGTTTTTACAAAAGATGGTGTATTAATAGGTGAATTTGGTGAGATCAAGAGACGATCAATTAATTTTGATGAAATTCCATTGGATATTAAAAATGCTTTCTTGGCTGCAGAAGATGATAATTTCTTTAATCATCAGGGTATAAGTTATACAGGTTTAATAAGATCATTTATCAGATGCTTAAGACCTTCAGGCTGTCAAGGTGGTGGGGGAACTATAACTATGCAAGTTGTTAGAGGATATCTTTTAACAAGAGAGCAAACCATATCTAGAAAGATAAAAGAAATATTTTTAGCGATAGAACTTGAGGGAAAAATCAGTAAAGAAGAAATTTTTGAACTTTATGTAAACAGAATCTTTTTAGGAAATAGATCATACGGCATTGAAGCTGCTTCAAATACTTATTTTAATAAGGGACTAAGTGAATTAGATGTAAGTGAATCAGCAACAATTGCAGCTTTGGCTCAACTTCCTTCAAGAGTAAATCCTGTTAAAAATCCTAGAAGAACATTACAAAGAAGGAATTGGATTTTATCGAGAATGCTTTTATTAGGATATATAGATAATGATCAATATATAAAAGCAATTTCACAAGACATAAAGATAGCAAAAAATATCAATTTATATGATGTTGATGCTAGTCATTTGGCTGAGTTAGCCAGACAAGAAGTAATTAAAAGATATGGATTGAGAGCATATAAAGAGGGATGGTCGATATATACTACTATTGATTCTCAATCTCAAAACAAAGCAATTGAAAGCGTTAATAATGAATTATTTTCCTATGATAAAAGGCATGGTTGGAGAGAAAAAGACAATTATCAAGATATTTTTACAGATGAACAGATAAACTCTTTAAATGATTTGGATATAAGTTTTCTTTTAAATGAGGTTTATTTCTCAGAGATAAATTTTGATGAAAATATCATCCCAAATAAATTAAATAATATATTCGATTCATACCCGTACTATAAAACCTACATTAAAGCTATTGTTATTAAGGTTTCTGATAATGAGATATTTGCCCTAGATGAAGATTTTAATATAAAAAAGATTTTGTGGACAAATCAATACCTTTGGGCAAGAAATAAGATATCTATAAATAAACTTGGATACAAACCAGATGGTTTTTTAGATTTCGTTAATTTTGGAGATTTCGTTTACTTAAAAATAAACAATGACTTTTATAGCCTTGACCAAATACCTTTAGCGGAAGCATCGTTGATTTCTATTGAACCAAACCATGGCAAGGTATTAGCTTATATAGGTGGAAAGAACTTTAATTCGAGTAATTTTGATCGAGTTAGGCTTTCATTTCCTCAATCTGGTTCAAGTTTTAAGCCTTTTGTTTATTCTTCTAGTTTGGCCAATGGATATAATATTTCAAGCTTAATAAACGATGCTCCAATTGTTTTTGAGGATGAGAATTTAGAGAGCGAATGGAGGCCTCAAAACTATACTGGAGAATTTTATGGATTATTATCCTTAAGAGAAGCCCTTATAAAATCTGTAAATATTGTTTCCATAAAACTTCTTAGAGAGTTAGGAATAGAAAAATCTCATGAATATATTGAGAATTTTGGATTTAATAAATCTAGGCTACCAAATGATCTATCACTAGCCCTAGGTTCTGGAAACTTTTCACCTGCAGAAATGGTTAGAGGATATAGCGTAATTGCAACCAGAGGCTTTATTCCAGACATATATTTTATAGATAGCATACAGGACAGATTTGGGAATTTTATTTTTTCTCATGATGAACTAAACACTCAAAAAAACAATCAAAACATTAATGCTTTTCCATGGTTAAATACACTAGAGATGAATTTAAATAGACCATATAATGTCTTAAAACCTCTAAATAAAGAAGAAAGAGTTATTGATGAAAGAATATCATTTTTGATGGAAGATATTCTTAGGGGATTTATGAAGAATGGCGTTGCGGGAAGAAAATCAGAATTTTTAAAAAGAGATGATATTGCTGGGAAAACTGGCACAACAAATGATTCTGTAAGCACTTGGTTTTCAGGTTTTCACAGAGATTTAGTTACAACTATTTGGGTTGGCACAGATGATTTTACATCACTTGGTGAAAATGAATATGGTTCAACAATAGCCTTACCAATATGGCTAAATTATATGGATTATAAATTAAAAACTTTAGAGGTATCAAAAGACCCAATACCAGAAAATATTTCTTTTGTAAGGGTAAATAAATCTACAGGAGAGATAGATAAAGAGTCTAAGGATAATTTTTATTTTGAATTATTTTTAGATGAAAATATCAATTAGTTTTTAAAAATACTTACTGATATAAGACTCCATACATTTTCAATATATGTTGATGGAGAGTCCTTAAATTTTGATCTAATATATCTACCTATATTTCCTTCTAATGTAGTAATTATAAGTTGAGCAGATATTCCTGCTTGAGTTCTTAAATTTTTATCGTCCTCTTTTAACATTTGTCTTAGCACAAGCTCCAACCTTTCATAGAATTGATTAACATTATCACTAACATTTTGCTCATCTGAAGAAAGAGCCTCTCTTGATAGCAATCTTGCAAACCCTTTATTTTTTTCAACGAACATCATAAAAAACATGAAGACATTTTTAACTTTTTCTTTAGACGATATTTTATTTTTTTTTAATTCATTGCACTTTGTAAAAATAGCATTATCACAAAATGAAAATAACTCTGCGTATATCGATCTTTTACTTGGGAAATGTCTATATAGCGCTGCCTCAGTTATTTTTGATTTTTCTGCAAGAGAGGCTGTTGTTATTTTAGATAAATTTCTTTCTTCAAGCATGCTCGCAAGAGCTTGTAATATGATATTTTTTCTATCTTTTTTCATTTGTTAGTCTAAATTTATATCAATATCAGGACAAATGCGAGAAAGTTCATTTATAAAATCATTCTTAATATTATTTAAGGCCTCAATTGAATCACCTTCAAATCTCATAACTACTTTTGGAGTTGTATTTGATGCCCTTATCAAACCCCAGCCATTCTGAAAATTAATTCTTAGACCATCTATGGTTATTTTTTCTCCTTCTAAGGAGCAATTTGATGAAAAGTCATCAATAATTTTGAATTTATTTTCATCATTAACATTAATACTTAATTCTGGAGTTGAATATAATTTTGGTAATTCATCATCAATGGATGAGATGCTTTTCTTACTTATAGATATATGCTCGATAATTCTTGCACCAGCATAATGACCATCATCAAAACCATACCATTTATCATTAAAGAAAATATGACCACTCATTTCGCCGGCTAATAGAGGGTTATGTTTTTTTATACCATTTTTTATATGAAAATGACCAGTGGGGGACATGATTGGTATTCCTCCATATTTTTTAATAGTTTCAGGTAAAGAATTTGTGCACTTTACGTCAAAAATAATCGAGCCTTTACGTTTTTTTAAGATCTCTTTACTCATCATCATTAATATCTTATCCGGAAAAATAACTTCTCCTTTTTCAGTAACAAGTCCAACTCGATCACCATCTCCATCAAAAGCAAGACCAAGATCTGCTTTAGTGGATTTTACCGTGGAAATTAATTCTTTAAGATTTTCAATTTTTCCAGGATCGGGATGATGATTTGGAAAGCTTCCATCGACTTCACTAAAAAGTTCTACCACTTCACAACCCAAATCATTATATAATCTTGGTGCTATACAACCGGCAGCGCCGTTACCACAATCAATAACAACTTTTATTTTTTTCTTGTCCTCTAGATTAATATTTTTTAAAACTTCTGAAATATATTTATCTTTCACGTCAATAAAATTAACTTTTCCAGGAATATCTGAAAAATTTTTTTTCTTATGTATCAGCTCATAAATTTCAGTACCAGAAACTGGCTTATCATTGATGACAAGCTTTACTCCATTATAATTTTTAGGATTATGACTCCCAGTTATCATTATTCCACTTTTATTTATATTTTTTTTTGCTGCAAAATAAAGCAATGGTGTTGTCGAAAGGCCTATATTTTCAACATTAATGCCATAATTTGATAACGACGAGGACAAAGAAGAAAGCAAGCTTTCTCCAGAAACTCTACCATCTCTGCCTAGACATACTTCTGAGATATTTTCCTGCTCACATTTAATAGAAATAGCTTTACCAATTTGATCAACTACTTTTTCATTTATTTCTTCTGGATATATGCCTCTAATATCATATTCTCTAAATATTGATTTTCTTATTTGCATATTTTTCTTTTGTTATAGTTATGATTTTGCAATAATAACTTCACATAATTATAGCTTGAAAAGTGTTTGTAGATACTGATAACAAATTAATTTGGAAGAATGGATCATTTGAGAAGTGGAATGATTCCAATGTGCATATTCTTTCGCATACACTTCACTATGGAACTGGAGTATTTGAAGGTGTTAGAGCTTATCAATCAAAGGATAAATCGGCAATTTTTAGATTAGATGATCATACAAAAAGACTTTTTAATGCTGCATCAAAAATAAGTATAAAAATTCCTTTTTCTCAAGAAGAATTAAATAGAGCACAATGTGAAACATTAATTAAAAACAATCTTGATGAAGGATACTTAAGACCAATTGTATATTTAGGAAATGAAGGTTTGGGACTTAGAGCAAAGGATTTAAGTGTCAATGTTGCCATAGCAGCATGGGAATGGCCATCTTATATGGATCCAGATGCTAAGAAAAAAGGAATATCTGTTATAAAGTCCTCACATAAACAGTATGAAAGCTCACTTCATTCAGGCAATAAAATAATTGGCACATATTTTAGCAATACAATGGCTCTTCATGAGGCATTAGACAAAGGAGCTGATGAAGCAATAATGATGGACAAAAATGGTTATATATCTGAAGGAAGTGGTGAGAATATTTTTATTGTTAAAGATAGCACAATCTTTACACCAACAACTGAACACTGCTTAAATGGAATAACTCGACAGTCTGTAATACAAATAGCAATAGATCTAGGATTTGAAGTAGTTGAAAAAAATTTAGATTATGCTGATCTTTCTGAAGCAGATGAAGCTTTTTTTACAGGGACAGCAGTAGAAATAACTCCAATTACAAAACTTGATAATAAAGTTATAAATACAGGACTAAGAGGAGATATAACTTTTCAACTTCAAGAAAAATTTCAGGCAATACTTTCTGGTCATGATACAGCCTATGAAAGCTGGCTAACTTATACAACTTAATAGCTTTTGCGCAAATTAAATATAGCAATACTGAGTTATCGAAGTGCTCAATTTGGAGGAGGTCAAGGCGTTTACATTAGAGATATATCTAATGCTTTAAACCTTAAAGGCCATAATGTTGATGTCATTTCTGGTCCTCCATATCCTAACTTAAACTCAGGAATTAATTTAATAAAACTTCCAGGCTTAGACTTATTTGAAACTTTTTCATTTCGCGATAGGGTTAGAAAATTTTTTAGAAAAAAAAATAAAAAAATAGATGATTATTATGAATTTTTTTCTGTACTATTTGGAGGATTTCCCGAGCCCAGAACTTTCGGTAAAAGAGCAGCCAGATATTTAGAGTTACATAATAATTATGATTTAGTAATTGATAATCAATCTTTAAGTTATGGGATGATTGATATTCAAAAAAGATTCCCTTTTATAGAGATCATTCATCATCCAATTACTTTTGATTATAAATATGAGCTAGCATCTTCAAAAAAAATAAAATATAGAATTTCTAGATATAGATGGTACTCATTTTTAAAAATGCAAAAAAAAGTTGCTCCTAAAATTAAAAGAATAATAACCCCATCAAAAAGCTCAAGAGAAGGAATAGTAAGTGAGTTTAAATGCAATAAAGAAAATATTACTGTAATAAACAACGGCCTAGATACAGATGAGTTTTGCCCGGAAGATAATTCTAAAAGAAGAGAATATAGATTAATAACAACCGCAAGCGCAGATGTCCCATTAAAAGGATTGGATTTTTCTTTAAAAGCATTGAAGAAACTTAAGAAAGATTTTCCCAAAATACATTTAGTTGTCATTGGCACCATAAAAAAAGGAGGCCATACAGAAAAATTAATTAAGAAGTTAGGTATAGATAATGATGTGATATTTAAATCAAATCTTACTAAAAATGAAATAAAGAAATGTTATTCAAAAAGCTCTATTGCAATTGTAAGTTCTTTATATGAGGGTTTTGGATACCCAGTAATTGAGGCAATGAGTTGTGAAGTTCCATTAATTGCAACCAATGTATCTTCCATTCCTGAACTAACTTTAAAGTTTGCCAAGCTTATTGAACCAAAAAATGAGGAAATGATATATAAGAGCGTAAAAGATATACTTGCTAATTACGATAAATATAAAAAGATTGCTTTTCAAGGAAGAGAACACGTAATTAATGAGTTTAATTGGATTAAAATCACACAAGAGTATGAGAATATTATCTTTGAAACAATAAAGGATTTTAAAAATGCTAACGTTTAACTTTAAAAAGTATAAGTTGAAAAATGACGGTACTATGCTTGATGTGGGTTGTGGAGAAGGGAGGCATATATTTGGAGTTATGCAAGACTATCCAATGATGAAATGCTTTGGCTTGGATATGGACAATAAATCTCTTGAAATAGCTGAAGAAGGATATGAATATTTTGAATCAATATCAAATGTTGGCGCTGAATTTTTAAAAGGCTCCGCATATTCTTTACCTTTTTCAGATAACACTTTTGACCTGATAGTATGTTCTGAGGTATTGGAACATCTCCATGAATATAATGATGCTGTAATGGAAATTTATAGAGTTTTAAAGCCTGGAGGTAAATTTTACGCAAGTGTTCCTGCTTCTTGGCCAGAAAAAATTTGTTGGTTTTTATCCAAAGACTACCAAAATCAACCGGGAGGCCACCTAAGAATATTTAATCAAAAAAGATTAGTTAAAGAAATTGAAGAATCAGGATTTAAATTCCTAGCATCTGAAAAATTTCATTCAATTCATAGTCCTTATTGGTGGTTAAGATGTTTTTTTTGGAATTCCCAAGAATCAAATATTTTTGTAAAGCTTTATAAAAGAATTCTTGAAAGGCATATATTAAAAAAACCAATAATCATTGATAGTGTTGATAAATTACTGAATCCCATTATGGGCAAAAGTTTTTCAATGTATTTTGAAAAGATGTAAAAATGCATCTCCCTCAAAAAAGACTTAAAGAAAAACAAATTCTTAAAAAATCTTTTTTTGAGAATATAGCTAAATTTATAAAATCAATTCAATTAAAATCAGGCGCAATACCCTCAAACGATGATGGGTCGCATGATCCTTGGGATCATATTGAATCAATCATGGGCTTAAACTTTGCAAATGAATATGAATCATCAAAATTAGCTTTTGATTGGCTTATTAAAAATCAGAACCAAGATGGGAGCTGGTTCTCAAAATATATGGATGACATTCCAATAGAAAAGAACAAACCGACTCATTTTGCACCATACATATCTGTCGCATCGTTACATTTTTATAAAATCTTTTCAGATAAAAAATATTTGGAATATTTATGGCCTACAATAGAATCAGCTATAAATTTTTCTATTAAACTGCAAATTCAAAATGGAACTATTCCGTGGTCTGTAGATAAAAATAAAAAAATTGAAGAAGACTTCCTTCTTACAGGATCTTCATCAATACTTAAAAGTATTGAATGCGGAATTGCGATCTCAAAAATAATCAAAAGTACTAAAAATTTAGAAGACTGGAACCACTCATATGAACTGTTATCAAAAGCAATTAAAAATCCTTCAGGAAAATTTGATTTATTAAAAGATAGGAAAAGATTCTCTATGGATTGGTATTATCCAATTCTATCTGGATGCCTTAATGATAATCAAAAATTTTTTTATGTAGATAAAGTTTTTAAAGATTTTTATATTAAAGAAATGGGCATCAAGTGTGTTATTGAAGAGCCATGGGTGACAGTAGCTGAAACATGTGAATTTATAATATGTTTAATGATCTCAGGCAGAGATGAAGATGCCAAAAAGCTTTTAAAAGATGTCATAAATATTTCTGATATTAACGGAGTACCATACATGGGTTGGCAATATGAAGAAAATATTTTTTGGCCACTTGAGAGACCCAGCTGGACTTCTGCGGCATTAATTATTGCTGCAGATTCTGTAATGGGACTTTCTAAAGGAAAAGATTTATTTTTAAAAGATCAATCAATACTTTATTAGACAAACAAGGGTATCCACTCTCTCATAAACTTTATAATTATTCTTTAGTGCCTTTTGATATATTTCATATGGAGCTTGACCACCCTCGCTAGGATTTTCAAAAATATCATGAATTATTAATACACCGCCCTTAATGATTTTTGATTCCCAGTATAAATAGTCATTATTAGCAGACTCAAAAGAATGCCCTCCATCAATAAATAATATGCCCAAATTTGTATCCCAATTAAGAGATGCTTTTGTAGATTCTGAAATTATTGGCACTATATTTTGAATTTTGAAATGATTGATATTTTGAATTAATAAAGGAAGAGTATTTACTCTTTCTTCTGAATAATCATATATTTCTTTATCAAAGTATTCCTCATTAATTTGATGTTCCTCTGATCCAAGATGATGATCCAAGGTAAATACAGTTTGATTATTTTTTTTAGCACCGACAGACAAATATATTGATGATTTACCACAATAGGTTCCAATCTCCATTATCACACCCTTTATTGAAAATTTTGAAGCCCACCTGATGAGCGCCTTACCTTCATGAGGAGGCATAAAACCTTTTATTTTTTCTATTCCATGCAAATTCATTTATAAATACTTTCCTTTCCAAGTGTGGATTTAAATCTTCTATGCTGCCAAAGATATTCTTCTGGATTAAGTTTAATTTTGGATTCAATTAGCATATTCAATTCACTTGAGAATTCATCAACAGAGTTTTGATTAATTTTTACTTCATCAACATCGATTATTAACTTTCCTTTATAAAAATAAGAGTTTAGAAAGAAAGTTTTACAATTAGTATTATTAATAATTTTAAGTGGTGCTGATATTGTTGCTGCTGGCATACCAAAAAAATCTACTACAGTAGAATTCTTCATTCCATAATCCTGATCGGGAGCATACAAAACAGTCTTTCCATTTTTAAGCCACCTCATAAAAGTCATTGTATTTTTTCTACCCGCCAATCCTTTAAGACTTTTTAGCCTTCCTTTGCTTTGAGTTAATTCAAACTTTTTGGAGTTATGCTCTCTTTCAACTCCATAAATATCAGCATTCATAGCCAATATTCTTGAATCAAGCTCTAGATGAAGAGAGTGTTTAAAAAATAACAGAATTCCTTTTTTAGAATTTTGTTTTTGTAATAGATTTTCAAGCCCATTGATTTCATAGGGTATGTTTTTTTGAATTCTCTTATTAGACCAAAACCATGCAATTCCAGTATCAAAGATCACTCTACCTGAGGCAATAATATTGTCTTTATATATTTTATTCCGTTCTTTTTGATTTAATTCAGGAAAACATAGATCAATATTAACCTTACTTATTTTATTTCTTTTAAAAGATGAAATTAACATTAAATGACCAATAAGAACTGAAAAAATATTTTGAATACTCCATGGAAGAAGAACTATGACTCTCCAAAAAAATAGAAGAATTGTTAATAAAGCATTTTTCATTTGATATTAAGATGTATTATTACATTAATAATTTTTATATATTTTTATGAGAATATTTGCATATAATCTTATCTTTTTAATTTTACTACCTTTTACAGTAGCAAGAATAATTATTAAGAGCTTTCTGGATAAAGGTTATTTAACAAATTTTCATCATCGGTTTGGAATTTATAAAAAGATATCATCACAAAAACATATATGGTTTCATGCAGTCAGCCTCGGAGAAGTTATATCCTCTGAAACAATCATAAGAAGATTATTAAAAGACACTAATTTAGTTTTAACAACATCAACGCCTACTGGCTACAGAGAGGCAAAAAAAATTTATGACAATGATGTAAAAATTGTTTATGCCCCATGGGACTTTATATTTTTTGTAAAAGGTTTTATAAAAAATTTTAATCCGATTGCATTAATTCTATTTGAAACAGAAGTATGGCCATCAATGATTTATTTATCAGAAAAAAGAAAGATACCCATTATATTGTCAAATGCAAGGTTGTCTGAATCTTCATATAAAAAGTATTTATTATTAAGTTTCTTTACAAAATATATTTTTAAAAAAATTTCATTAGTCTTAGCTCAAAGTAATCGACATGTTGAGAATTTTAAAAATATTGGAATTCAAGAAAGTAAAATAAAACAAGTTGGATCAGTTAAATTTGATACAAACAAAATAAAAACGATAGAATCCAATCTTAAAGAATATGCAGGAAATCTTATTCTTGCTACAAGTACTCATGTTGGAGAAGATGAAATTATTATTGAAGCCTATTGTAAATTAAAAATAGAATTCCCTGACTTAAAATTAATTATAGTTCCTAGACATCCTGAAAGATCTGATTCAGTTCTAAAAATTTTGGAAAATAGAAATATTAATTCCAAGATTTCTTCAATAATTCCAAATGAGATGAATTCTTCAAGCGCCGTTGTTATTAATGCAACAGGATTACTTAGTTCTCTATATAAATTAGCTAATGTTGCCTTCATTGGGGGAAGCTTATTAAATAAATATGGGGGCCATAATATAATTGAACCTGCTTCTAATAAATGTGCATTTATCGTAGGCCCTTATATGAGAAACTTTAAGGATATTCTTAGTTTATTTAAAGATCAACATGCATGTATGGAGATAAATAACTCAGATGAACTTTACAATGCTTATAAAGAATTATTAAATAATGATGAATTTAGAATTAATATGATAGATAATGCTGCTATGGTGGTTAGCAACAATAAAGGTTCATCAGAAAAACAATATAAATATATTAATGAAATAATTAAAAATGAAATTAGTAACAGCAATAATTAAACCTTTTAAGGTAGAGGAAGTGAGAACATCTTTAGATGAGATTGGTGTTTCAGGAATGACTATGACTGAAGTCAAAGGCTTTGGAAGGCAAAAAGGACATACTGAATTGTATAGAGGTGCTGAATATACTATTGATTTTCTTCCTAAAATTAAAATTGAAATAGCGGTATCTGATGATATGGTTGATCAGGTTAAAAGTGCAATTATTAAGTCTTCTGCATCAGGCAAAATAGGGGACGGCAAAATATTTATTTCACCAATTGATGAAGTTGTAAGAATTAGGACTGGTGAAACAAATGAGGATGCCCTCTAGTAAAAAAAAGCCATTAGTTTTTCTTTTTGGTCCTACAGCATCTGGTAAAACAGAGCTAGCAATAAACCTATTTGATAAATTTCCAATTGAATTGATTAGTGTAGACTCTGTAATGGTTTACAAAGACTGCAATATTGGTTCAGCAAAACCATCAAAAGAAATTTTAAAAAAATATCCTCATCACATAATAGATGTTGTAAGCCCTAATGAAATTTTTACTGTTGCAGATTTTTGCGCTATATCAAAGAAGATAATAAAAAATGCACATTATAAAAAAAAATTGCCTGTGCTTGTAGGTGGTTCCATGATGTACTTCAAATCACTATTTGATGGAATACATGATTTACCAGCAAGGGATGAAAATTACAGAAAAGAATTAAGGAAGTTAAAATTAAATAATAATGATAATTTCTTATACAACCTATTAAATGACATAGATTCTGATTATGCAAAAAAGATAAATAAAAATGATGAAGTTAGAATTATCAGGGCTTTAGAAGTTTTTAAGGTAACTGGAAAATTAATGAGTGAGATTATCTCTAATAATTCAAATAAGAAATTATCTTTTGATTATGAAATAGCTCAATTTGGAATTATTCATGATAGAGAGTTGCTTCATAAAAGAATTGAATCAAGATTGAATAAAATTATTGAAGAAGGATTATTAGAAGAGGCAAAATCTCTTTTAAAAAAATATAATATTGATCTTGAGCACCCTCTAAGACGGGCTGTAAATTATAAACAAGCTTTCAGTTATCTAAATAATGAATATGAATACGATACCTTTTACAAAAAAGCGCTATATGCAACTCGTCAATTAGCAAAAAGGCAAACAACATGGTTAAGAAGTTGGAAAGAATGTGAAGAAATCGATATTAATCAACAAAACAATATAGAAAATAGTATTAAAAATCTTATATCTTTACTTTAAATATAATAATAAGCCCCAACATATGACTATAATAGAGTAATTAATGAGGTAATTAAAAGTGAATTGGGAAAATCAAAATAAAGATCCATGGGGTAATAAAAATGATGCACCAGATTTTGACGAGCTAATGAAAAAATTTTCATCTATTCTTGGTGGCAAGAAGTCTTCTAGTAATGGCTCAGGCGGTAGCGGAAATAGTGGTGGATTTAAATTTCCGTCCTCAAGAATATTCCTCTATGCACTTTTTGGTTTTTCTATTGTTTATGCATCTCAATGTATATATCAATTAGATGCATCTGAGAGAGCAGTCATATTAAGACTTGGTGTCTTTCATGAGGAACAAGAAGAGGGACTTAATTTTAGATTGGCTGGTATTGATGAAAGGTATATTGAGAATGTTTCTCTAACAAGAAGATATACTCAAACGAATAGCATGCTTACAAAAGATGAAAATATTGTAGATGTTACTGTATCGGCTCAATATAGAATAGCTAACTTAAAAGATTTTGTTCTTAATGTAAAAGATCCCGAAGGTAGTCTAAGGAATGCTATTGAGAGTGCATTAAGGCACGTTGTTGGGGATAATACATTAGATCAGACTCTAACAGTTGGAAGGGAAAATATTGCACAAGAAGTTCAAACAAGATTACAGTCATATTTAGACATATATCAAACAGGCCTATTGGTTCAACAGGTTAATATTGAGAAAACAGATCCACCAGCAGCAGTTAAAAATGCCTTTGACGATGTTGTTGCAGCCAGAGAGGATAAAGAAAGACTTCAAAATGAGGCAGAAAGATATGCTTTAACAATTGTTCCCGAGGCTAGAGGCCAAGCTCAAGCAAGAATAAGAGGTGCTGAAGCCTATAAAGAAGAAGTAGTGTCAAAAGCAGAAGGCGAAGTAGATAGATTTAATAAACTTCTTGAGGAATATTCAAAAGCACCGGAAGTTACAAGAGATAGACTTTACCTTGATGCACTTCAATCAGTTCTGTCAAATTCAACAAAAATTATGGTTGATGTTGAGGGTGGAAATAATCTTCTTTATTTACCTCTTGATAAAATAATGGAAGAAAATAAGAAGAAAGGTGATGACGATGAATAGAAATACTTTTTATATAATTTTTGGAGCACTTACATTCGGCCTTCTCGTAAATAGCTTTTTTGTTGTGAGTGAGAAAGAGAGAGCTATTGTATTTCAATTTGGTGAAGCAGTTAGACCTGATATTCCAGTTGGATTTCATTTAAAACTACCAATCATTCAAGATGTAAAGAAGTATGATGCAAGAATCCAAACTCTTGATGAGGAACCAGATAGAATTCTTACAGTTGAAAGTAAATATTTATTAGTAGATTCATTCATAAAATATAGAATCACAGATGTATTAACTTTTTATAAAGCTAACAATGGAAGTTTTAATAGTTTAAATAGTCTTCTTGGACAAAGATCTGAATTTGTCCTAAAGAATAATTTTGGTAAGAGAACAGTTAAAGAAGTTGTTTCTGGTGAAAGAGATGAATTAATGAGCATTATGTTAAGTTCATTAAATGAGTCTGTAAAAGACCTTGGAGTAGAAATTATTGATTTTAGAGTTAAAAGGATTGATTTGCCGTCTAATCTAAGTAATTCAGTGTATGAAAGAATGAGAACAGAGAGACAAAGACTTGCAGAAGAACTTAGATCTGAGGGAAAAGAAATAGCAAGAGAAATAAGAGCTGTAGCTGATAAAGATAAAGTTGTAATTTTGGCTGAGGCTTATAAATTATCTCAGCAGCTTAGAGGTCAAGGTGATGCTGAGGCAGCAGGAATATATGCAGAATCTTTTTCACAAGATCCAGAATTTTATGAATTTACTAGAAGTATGAAAGCTTATGTTGAAACGTTTGAAAATAAGTCTGACGTAATGCTAATCGATTCAGACTCTGAATTCTTTAAATATCTCAACGATAAAGATCAAAATTAGGCTCCCTAGTGTCTGAAAATACCTTAATCCTCGGTCTTCAATGGGGAGACGAAGGTAAGGGAAAAATAGTTGATAATCTGAGTGAAAATATAGATGCTGTTTGTCGATTTCAGGGAGGCCATAATGCAGGTCATACCATTAAGGTAAATGGTGAGAAAACAGTACTGCATTTAATACCATCTGGAATATTGCATAACAATGCTAAGTGCCTAATAGGTAATGGTGTAGTTTTAGCATTAGATGCCTTAGATAAAGAAATTAAAGAACTTAAAGATAAAGGTATTGATTTTAAAGATAGATTTTTCGTTAGTTCAGCATGTGCTTTAATTCTTCCGACCCACATATCTATCGACCAGGTAAGAGATAAACAAGAATCTATAGGAACAACTGGCAGAGGCATAGGACCAGCATATGAAGATAAAATTGGAAGAAGGGCAATTAGATTTGGTGATATTGGAGACCATCAACTCTTAAAAGAAAAAGTAGCATTGCTCATCGGATATCATAATCGAATTTTAAAAGATTTATATCAACAAGAAATTTACAACGTTGATGAAGTTTTTGAAGAGATTATTAAATACAAATATCTGTATGACGAATTTTGTGTTGATTCCCAAGATTTAATTTATGACTGGGTTGTAGACAAAAAGTCTATTTTATTTGAAGGAGCTCAAGGAACACTTTTAGATATTGATCATGGAACATATCCATATGTGACATCATCAAGCACAACTGCTGGAGGGGTATCAACTGGATTAGGCATAGGCCCAAAATATATTGATAAAATCATTGGAATATCTAAAGCTTATACAACTAGAGTTGGAGAGGGCCCATTCATTACAGAACTATTTGATGAAGATGGATCACTACTAGCCAAAAGGGGTAACGAATTTGGAGCTACTACAGGAAGGCCCAGAAGATGCGGCTGGTTAGATTTAGTAGCTCTCAAGAAAGCAATTTTTACAAATTCTGTTACAGATTTATGCATAACAAAACTAGATGTTCTTGATGAGACTAAAGTTATAAGAGCATGTGTAGAATACAAAAATAATGAACCTGTTTATAAGGAATTTGATGGTTGGTTATGCTCTACTGAAGGAATAACTGAATATTCTGAATTGCCGGATAGAGCAAAGATGTATATTGAATATATCGAAGAATACATTAGTTGTTCAGCTTCTATAATTTCAACTGGCCCATCAAGAGATCAGACTATTTCTAAATAGCTTTAAGAAACTTATCTAAACTAGCGTTAATAAATTTATATGAATCTGGACTAGAAAATTTCTTAGAGAGCCGAAGAGATTCATCTATAGTAATAGGTTTATCCAATTCACCAAAGAGCATCTCGTTGATAGCAAAGTAAAGTATCGATTTATCAATAAGCTCAATACTAGAGTTTTTTATGCTTAATGATTCAATAGCAGCTTCAATCCTTTCTTTATTTTTTTCAATTGATTTTATTGATGCTGAAAACATCTTAAAGTCTACTTTTTTTGTTTTATGCTCTTCTTTGAACTGCTTAATTATTTTAATAGCTTTTTGATTATCAAAAAGCATTTGAAAAATAGCTTGAATTAAATACTCTCTGGTTCTAACTGCTATTTTGAAATTAGCTAGATTTTTCATTTATTAGTTTTATTAAAGCATGAGCATTGTTGGTAGTACTTTTTATTACTCTTGCTTCTAGCTGTTCCTTATTTTCTACACAAATAACATTATTAATTATTGCTATATGAGCATGATTATCGGATAGAACTCCAATAGATCTAAAGGTTTCTTGAGTAACTAATTCATAGTGTGAAGTTTCTCCTCTTATTACAATTCCTAAGAAAATAATACCTTTATATTCATTATTAGATACCGATACCTCATTTGAAGCTAAAGCGGAAAGTTCTAGAGCTCCAGGAGCAATAACTTCTGAACATTCAAAGTTTTTCTCCAATATCTCTTTAGAAACATTTAACATTTTAGATATATGCTCTTCATACCAAGAAGTTCGTACAATTAATATTTTATTCATTAGTGAAACCGGTTATTTCTATATCAAATCCAGAAACAGCATTATATTTTGTCGGGGTTCCTAGAACAGTAATCTTTTTTAGATTTAATGCTCTTAAAATTTGAGAACCAACACCAATAACTCTTCTATTGCTCTTCGGCTCTATTTCTTTTTCCTCTAATTTATTCAACCAATAGCTTTTTGAATCTTTGTAATTAATTAATACAAACAAACCAACTCCTTCATCAGAAATTCTTTTTAATGAATCTCTTATAGACCAATTTTTACCGAGCTCATCTATCCCAAGAGTATCTTGAAGAATACTTTGAGTTTGAACTCTTACTAGTGGCGAGTCTACTGATTGAATATCACCCTTTAAAAGAGAAAAATGATATTCATCATGTATTTTATCTCTCCATACATTCAATTTAAATTCACCAAACTCGTTTTTTACATCTCTATCAAGAACTGACTCAATTGTCGCATCCATTGAAAGTCTATAATCAATTAAGTCTGCGATGGTACCAACTTTGATATTATTTTCATTACCAAATTTTATTAAATCATCTCTACGAGCCATCGTTCCATCTTCATTCATAATTTCACATATTACACCGGCAGATTGAAGTCCAGCCAATTTAGCTAAATCGCAGGCAGCTTCTGTGTGACCAGCTCTACTTAGCACACCACCTTTCATGGCTTTAAGAGGAAAAACATGGCCTGGTTGAACAATATCTGATGGCTTTGAATTCTTATTTACTGCTGTTTTAATTGTATGAGATCTATCAGCAGCCGATATTCCTGTGGTAATACCTTCAGCTGCCTCAATAGATACAGTAAAAGCTGTTTTATTTGCAGCCCTGTTGTTATTAGTCATCATTTGAAGATCATATTTTTGACAAAGCTCTGTACTCATTGGAAGACAAATTAAGCCTTTTCCCTTAGAAGCCATAAAGTTAATAATTTCAGGAGTCACCAAGTCAGCTGCACAGATTAGATCTCCCTCATTTTCTCTAGATTCATCATCAACAATGATCACCATTTTCCCATCTTTGATGTCACTAATAATCTCTAAAATATTGCTTTTATCCATTATTTTTTAAATATTTCTTTTAAGTCGGTATCAATTTTATATGAGGATTCTAATTTAAAACCATAATTTTCAATAGCATTATCTTCATAAAACCAATTTATTCCTTTTTCACCCAGTTTTTTTGTTGAACTATATACGATTAATTCATCAACAATACCTTCTTTTAGAAAAGAATTGACTAACTTTGGGCCAGCCTCTATTAAGATTGAACATATATCACTTTTTTGATATGAGTTAATAATCTTTTTTAAATCATTAATTTTAAAAACATCTACAGAAGCATTTTTAAAGAAATCTAGTTCTTTGCTATATGCATTATTAGTTAATAATATTTTTTTAGGTTGATTTAAAGCGAAATTAACTCGCGAATTCATTTTAGGATTATCATTTCGTAAGGTATTTCCTCCTGTCAAAATTGCATCATATTCAGCTCTAATTTTCTGCACATCATCAAGTGATGACTGTGAAGTAATAAAAACTCTTTCGTCATTGTAATGAGACTTGCCATCTAATGAAGATGCAATTTTAATAGTAATATAAGGTTTTTTATTTTTATGTTTATAAAAGAAAAATTTATTTTGTTTTTCTACACGATCTTCAAATAATCCAAATTCAACACTTATATTATTGTCTTGTAAAATTTTTATACCTTTACCAGCAACTTTTGGATTTGGGTCAATTGCCCCAATAATTATATTTTTAAAGCCTGTATCAACAATGAAATCAGCACAAGATCCTGTTTTTCCATGATGGCTGCAAGGCTCCAATGTACATATCAAAGATAATTCTGAAAAGCTTTCAAATTTCTTGCCTAAATAATTTTTAGCTTTTTCAATTGCATTAATTTCAGCATGATTTTTACCATAAGTTTCATGATATCCTTCTGAAATTATTTCATTGTCTTTGAATACAATTGCACCTACAACTGGATTAGGTTTTGCAGTGAATTTAAATTTTTCTGCTTTAGTGATAGCACGAAGCATCAATTCTTCGTAGTTCATTTTTTTGAATTTTTCTTTGACGGCTTCTCTTTGGTAAGTGAACTTATTTCTTGAGAGAAATCTTCAATGTCCTGAAAATCCCTATATACAGAGGCAAAACGCACATAAGCAACACTATCGACTTCTTTTAAAGCATTCATCATAATTTTGCCAATTTCAATAGATTTGATTTCTCGAACTCCTTTTGTTCTTATTTCTTTTAAAATCTTACCAAAAACAGAATCTATCTCTTCTGTAGATAACGGTCTTTTTTCTAAAGCTCTTAACATACCTGACTTGAGTTTTGAGCCATTGAAAGGCTGTCTTTCTCCATTACTTTTAATAACTCTTGGAAGAGCTAAATCAATTGTCTCAAAAGTTGTAAATCTAGAGTGACAGACTTCACACTCTCTTCTTCTTCTAATTTGAGACCCATCCGCAACTAATCTTGAATCAATTACCTTTGTATCTTCAGCTTGGCAAAACGGACAATACATCTATACATTATATACTGGAAAATTACTCGTCAGATTATGCACTTCCTCTTTTATATTTTTTTGGAGTTCTTCATTGCTAAAATCATTAATAATATCTGATATCCAATTACTTACTTGAATTATTTCTTTTTCTTTAAATCCTCTAGTTGTTGCAGCAGGTGTCCCAATTCTAATACCTGAAGTAACAAAAGGTGAGGCCGGATCATTTGGAACAGAATTCTTGTTAACAGTAATATTTACAGATCCAAGGACTCTTTCGAGGTCTTTTCCTGAAATCCCTTTATTCCTTAGATCAACAAGTATTATATGATTTTCTGTTCCATTGCTAACAATATCTATACCATTTGACATTAATGTACTAGCCATAGTTTTTGCATTTTCCATTACTTGATTAATATAAATTTTGAAGTCAGGGTCTAAAGCTTCTTTGAAGCATAAAGCCTTGGCAGCAACAACGTGCATAAGCGGCCCACCTTGTGATCCAGGAAAAACTGCTGAATTTAATTTCTTTTCTATTTCTTCATTTGACTTAGCAAGAATAATTCCAGACCTAGGACCACGTAATGTTTTATGAGTAGTTGATGTAACAACATCTGCATAAGGAACAGGAGATGGGTATAAATCAGCTGCTACCAAACCAGATACATGAGCCATATCTACAAGAAAATATGCTCCAATCTCATCAGCTATTTCTCTAAATTTCTTCCAGTCAATTATTCCAGTAAACGCTGAAAAACCTGCAATTATTAATTTAGGTCTGTGTTCTTTTGCAAGAGACCTTACCTCATCATAATTAATATCATGAGTTTCAGGATGAAGCCCATATTGAACGCTTTTATAGTTTCTACCTGAAAAATTTACCTTGGAGCCATGAGTTAAATGACCTCCATGATCAAGACTCATTCCAAGAATAGTGTCATTTGGTTCTAGTAAAGCTAAATATGCTGCAGCATTTGCAGAAGAGCCAGAATGAGGTTGAACATTTGCATAATCTGCTTTGAAAAGTTTTTTTGCTCTTTCGATAGCAAGGTTTTCAGCAATATCAACATTCTCACAACCACCATAATATCTTTTAGATGGATATCCTTCTGCATACTTATTAGTTAAGACTGAGCCTTGAGCTTCAAGAATTCTTTTAGATGCATAATTTTCAGATGCTATTAATTCAATATGATCTTCTTGCCTTTCAGCTTCACTTTCAAAAGAAGCCCACAGCTCAGAATCATAATCCTTTATTGGATTATCATTAGAGAAAATACTATCACTTCTTGATGATTTCATAGTTTTTAATATTTTGTTAAAAAGAAATTATGATAATTTTATATTATCTAGGGTCTTTTGTGCACAAAAGGTTTCTTTCTTTTTGGGTAACAAGATTTACAAATTTTACATTCTGTACCATAACAAGTTTTGGCCATACAGTACTCACGTCCCCAGAATATAATTTGTAAATGAAGCTTATTCCAAGATTCTTTTGGAAAAATTTTTTTTAGATCTTCTTCGGTTTTTTTTACATTTTTTCCATTTGTGAGTCCCCATCTTTGCGCTAATCTATGTATATGAGTATCAACTGCAAAAGCAGGTATACCGAACCCTTGGCTCATTACAACTGAGGCTGTTTTATGTCCAACACCTGGCAAGCTTTCAAGATCAGAAAAATTATTTGGAACTTCACAATTGAATTTGTTAACTAAAATTTTAGATAGTTTAGATATAGCTTTTGATTTTTGAGGCCCTAATCCACATGGCTTTATAATTTTATATATTTTATTTACGGAAAGTTTTGACATTGATAGAGGGTCAGAAGCAATTGAAAATAGATTTGGAGTTACCTGATTAACTCTCTCATCAGTACATTGTGCTGATAAAAGAACTGCTATAAGTAAAGTAAAGTTATCTTGATGATCAAGAGGAATAGGTGTTTCTGGATAGACTTTATCCAATATTTTTTTTATGACTATAGCTCTTTCAGTTTTATTCATATAAATAAATGTAGCATAATATTTTCAAGATTATGAATACAGATAAATTAAAGCAAAATTTGCTTAAACTTAAGGATCTTTTTTTAGAAGAAACAGAAGAGAATAAAAAAATGCTTGATATCTATATAAGTTATATAGAAGGAAACGCAAATGAAGAAGATATCACTGAGGCTAATGAACAATTAAAACAAATCTTTAAAAGTTTAGGACTTGGTGTTCTAGTTGTTTTACCATTTAGTCCGATATCAATTCCTTATGTTTTAAAAAAAGCTAAAGAGTTTGATATTGACCTCATTCCGGAGTGGTATAAGACTTTAAGTAAAGATGAAGATAGACTAGAATAGTTAAGCTTTAATTGGAGAAATTATGAAAAATGTAGTGATTGTTGATAGTGTTAGGACTGGGCTTGCAAAGTCACATAGAGGTGGCTTCAATATGACGAGACCAGATGAAATGCTTGCACATATTATAGATGCGATGTTGGATAGAAATCCCAACTTACCGCCCGAAGAAGTTGAAGATATTATTATGGGTTGTGGAAATCCTGAAGGAGCTCAAGGCCATAATATTGGAAGGAATGCAGCAGTATTATCAAAATTACCTATGACTACAGGAGGAACAACTATAAATAGATACTGTTCTTCTGGTCTTCAATCAATATCAATGGCAGCTGGGCAAATTATGGCAGGTTCTTATGACACAGTTATTGCTGGTGGAGCAGAAACAATCTCGATGATGAATATGAATATGGATAATTTTGTGAATGAAAGATTGGCCGAAGAAACTCCAGGAATATATTTTCCAATGGGTATGACTGCTGAAGTTGTAGCTAAAAGATATGAGGTATCAAGAGAAGTACAGGATGAGTATGCATTTGAAAGTCAAATGAGAACAGCTGCAGCTCAACAATCTGGTGGATATGATGACGAAATTATTCCAATGGATACAAAGATGCTTCTTACTAATAAAGAAACTGGTGAATCAAAAGAAATCGACTATACAGTTGACAAAGACGAATGTAATAGACCTGAAACAACTCTTGAGGGTTTATCATCTTTAAAACCAGTTTTTGATCCTGAAAATGGATCAGTAACAGCAGGAAACTCATCTCAATTATCAGATGGGGCTTCTGTAACTTTGGTTATGTCTGAAGATAAGGCTAAGGAACTTAATCTTAAGCCTTTAGCATATTTTAGAGGATTTACTACAATGGGATGTGAGCCAGATGAGATGGGAATAGGCCCAGTTTACTCAGTTCCTAAACTTTTAAAAAATTATAATCTTTCAATTGATGATATTGATATTTGGGAACTTAATGAAGCTTTTGCAGTTCAAGTTGTGTATTGCAGGGATAAATTAGGTATACCAATGGATAAATTAAATCTTGATGGGGGATCAATTTCAATTGGTCATCCATTTGGCATGACGGGCTCTAGACAAGTTGGACACCTTACAAGGCAACTGCAAAATTTAGATAAGCAGTTTGGTGTAGTAACAATGTGTGTTGGTGGTGGTATGGGAGCCAGCGGATTGTTTGAAAGATATCCTTCTTGATATCAGAATCAGCAATTTTAAATTGCTTTCAACATTTAGTTGAGAATGAATTAAATGACTTAGTGTTAGTAGGATCTGGTGACGATGCTGCTGTTATAAAATCACAAAACAAAGACCTAGTTCACTCACTGGATATTTCTAAAATTAATACTCACTTTCCAAAAGATAGCATGCCTGAGGATATTGCATACAGATCTATTGCCGTTGCTTTAAGTGATTTGGCAGCTATGGGAGCATATCCCGCTTTCATATCAATTGGATTAACATCACATAGTACTGACTTAGACTGGTATAAAAAATTTACTATTGGAATTGAAAATATTTTAAATGAATACGACATCAAGTTGGTAGGAGGAGATGTAACCAATGGTGAACTAAGTATATGTGTAAATGTTTTTGGCTATGCCTATGAGAAAAACATACTTAGATCAAATGCAAAAATTGGTGATTTGATATACATTACAGGTCCTTTGGGTGAAGGCCGAAAAGGTTTGATTGATTGGAAAAATAAAGAAAAATCATCTTATGTTCGAAAGTTTTTTAATCCTAAAATACCTTTTGATAAAAGTGAATATATTTCTAAATATGCAAGTAGTTGTATAGATATTTCAGATGGATTAATAAAAGATTTAGGAAGTATTTGTGTGCAATCAGGTGTTGGAGCTGAAATTGATTATGAAAATATACCAGTAACAAATGATATCCATGATCTATCATATGGAGATGACTATAAGCTCTGCTACACAAGCTCGCCAGATCAAAAAGATAATGAATTAATTTCTGAAGATTATTGCATTGGCGAAATCACATCACAAACAGAAATATTAATAAAAAAAGATAATTTAGTTATTGATTTTAAAAAAAATGGATGGGACTCTTTTGCATAAGAGCATTGGAATTATTGGAGGAGGAATTACCGGTTTAATTGTCGGAATTTTCCTCGCTAAAGAAGGACATAGAGTATCAATCTATGAAAAAAATGCATTATTAAGTGAAACGAGTTCAAAAACTACCAAATTATTACATGGAGGCTTAAGATATCTAGAAAGTTTTCATTTTAATGAAGTTAAAAACGGTCTCAATGATAGATCTTGGTGGTTAGAAAATTTTCCAAAACATACCAATAAATTAAAGATATCTATTCCGTTTAGGAACATTTTTTCTTTTATGCTATTAAAATCTTTTTTAGGAATAAAGTTATATGAATTCTTAGCAGGCCCAAAAAATCTTGATACTAGTAAAATCTCTAAGTTACTAAATAATGAATTTTCATTAAAAGATGAATATAAAACTTTTATTTCTTTTTATGATGGAAGTATGGATGATAATTCTCTTGGAAAAGAATTAATTAATTTAGCAAAAGATCTCAATATACGTTTATATGAGAATAATGAAGTTATTAATTTTGATACAAATGGAGAAATTGATGGATCTAAATTCGATAAAATAATATTAGCAGTAGGGCCTTGGTCAAATATACTTCTTGAACAGAATAATATTAAAAGTAAAAAAGATATAGATTATATAAAAGGAAGTCACCTAATAATTAATAGAAAACTTGAATCTGGCTTAATGTTTTCAAGCATATGCAGGTCTAGATACATTTTTGCTCTGCCTTACAAAGGGAATACTTTGTTGGGTACAACCGAGGAAAAAGTGACGCATCCTGAGTTGATAGAAATAAGTAAACATGAAATAGATTATCTTATCGATAGCTATAATCAAATTTTAAAAAAACCTATTTCAATTTCAGAGATAATCAGTTCATATTCTGGAATAAGACCTCTGATTAAATCGAATGATAACTTCCATAAGTCATCAAGAGATTTTTTTATTCAGAAAGATAATTCACTTTTAACTATTTTTGGTGGTAAATGGACAACTTCTCCTTCCATTGCAAGAAAAATTGTTACAATGATTGAAAATGCAGAAGTTTCCTAATTTAAAAAATCCACATCATTTTTTTGCAACACTGGGTGGTATAGGATTATTCCCATTAGCGCCTGGAACAATTGGCAGCATCTTTGGATGGATTATTTTTATAATTTTATCTCATTATGTAAATATGATATTTGCAACAATATTTATAGTTTTTTTAGCTATTTATGTCACAAATATTGCTACAAAAGATTTATTAGAAAAAGATGAAAAGTCAATTGTAATTGATGAGCTTGCAGGCATTTGGCTTGCAATGATTCCAGTAATTTTTATTGCATCTGACCGAGACGAGAGAACTTTTTATGCTGTTTTAGCATTAGTATTATTTAGAGCATTTGATATCTTAAAACCATATCCTATTTCATATATTGATAAGAATTTTAAGAATGGTTTTGGTATTGTTTTAGACGATTTAATTGCAGGTATTTTTGCTGGAATCGTAACAACACTTATAACAATTTATTTAATCTAGATTTAATACTATTAATATCTAAACCAGCTTCTGATAACATTTCTTCTCTTGATGCATGTTCAATGAATCTATCAGGTATGCCAAAAAGAATTGATTTAATATTTAAATCTTCTTTAGAGACGAATTCTTGAACAGCACTTCCAGCACCACCCATAATTGAACCATCTTCAATTGAAATAAATACTTCAGCTTTTTTAAAAAGTTTTTTTAACAGCTTTTCATCTAGTGGTTTTACAAAACGCATGTCAACCAAAGTTGCTTTAAGATCTTTGGAAACTTGTTTAGCTTCTTCTAGAAGGGTCCCAAAGTTTAATATAACAATTTTTGAATTTTCCTCTTTAATAATATTCGCTTCACCTATTTTAACCGGTTGAAGATTCTTATTAATATTACTATTTGGTCCAGTTCCTCTCGGGTACCTTACAGAGGCTGGCCCCTTGTGCAAGTATGCTGTTGTTAATAATTTTCTTGTTTCATTTTCATCTGAAGGAGTACAAATAACCATATTTGGAATACATCTTAAGTAAGCTATATCATAATTTCCTGAATGAGTGGGGCCATCTTCACCAACAAGACCGGATCTGTCTAATGCAAATGTTACATCAAGATTTTGAACCGCAACATCATGAATTAACTGATCGTAACCTCTTTGTAAAAAAGTTGAATAAATTGCAACTACAGGCTTCTTTTTTTCAACAGATAGACCAGCTGCAAATGTAACTGAGTGTTGCTCAGCAATAGCAACATCAAAATATCTATTTGGAAATTTTTTACTAAACTCAACAAGTCCTGATCCCTCTCTCATAGCAGGGGTAATGCCAATTAGGTCTTCACTAGCCTCAGCCATATCGATAATCCATTCACCAAAAATATCTTGATATTTTTTTTGTTTTGATTTTTTATCTTTTATTGAATTTATTTTACCTATTGCATGAAAACCTATTCTGTCAGCTTCAGCTGAGTCTAAGCCAGCTCCTTTTTTTGTAATTATGTGTAGGAATTGAGGACCTTCGAATTCTTTTAAGTTTGAGATAACATCTTTTAACTCTTTTAAATTATGACCATCAATTGGACCAATATAATTTAACCCTAGTTCTTCAAAAATAGTTCCAGGTGCAACCATGGCTTTCATTTGTGTCTCTACTTTTCTTGCTAAGTGATATGCTTGGGGTAAAGGTTTTAGAAAACTAGCTCCACTCTTTTTAATACCTTTATAAGTCTTAGATGCCCATATTCTTGAAAAATAGTTAGATAAACCTCCAACATTCTCAGATATAGACATATCATTATCATTCAAAATTATGAGTAAATTAGGTTTTAAATGGCCTATGTGACTAAGAGCCTCAAAAGCCATGCCTGCTGTCATTGCTCCATCGCCGATTACAGCAACATGTTTTTTATCCGGATTAGACTCTCTGTTTGCTTCAGCCATTCCTACAATTGCACTCAAGGATGTACTTGAATGGCCCACACCAAAAGTATCATATTCACTTTCTAATCTTGAAGGGAAGGGAGCTAGGCCATTTTTCTTTCTAATGGTATTAATCTTATCTTTTCTTCCAGTAAGAATCTTATGAGGATATGCTTGATGTCCCACATCCCAAACAAGATTATCATAGGGAGTTTCATAAAGATGATGTAATATTATTGTAAGCTCAATTACCCCAAGTCCACCACCTAAATGCCCACCACTTTGACCTACTGAATACAATAAAAACTCTCTTAATTCATTTGAAAGAGTTTCAAGTTCATTTATTGAAAAGGATCTTAAATCAGATGGATAAGTAACCGAATCTAATAAAGGAGTATTAGGTTTTTCAACCGGTATTTCTTTAAAAATTTTCAAATTATTTTTCTCTGTATGATATATATTTTGCTAATTCTACCAGCAAATTACTTTCCTTTGATTTAATGTTTTTTAAATCATTAATTGCAGCTTTTGATAGTTCTCTAGATTCTTCAATCGCCCTATCAAGGCCAAAAACATTTACGTATGTTGCCTTTCGATTTTTAACATCAGAATTAATATTTTTACCAAGAGTTTCTTCATTAGAGGTAATTTCTAGAATATCATCAGTTATTTGAAATGCTAATCCAATCTTTTTACCAAAATTTTTAATAGAATCTTTTTGCAGATCATCTTCATTAGAGATCTGACCCAGCATTACTGAACATTCAATTAGACTCCCTGTCTTTAAATTATGAATATTTTCCATCATTTCTTCATCTATTTTTTTTGTTTCTGCATTTATATCTAAATACTGACCAAAAACCATTCCATTTTTACCACATGCCTTACTTATCATCTTAATAGCCTCAACTTTATATCTAGCATCTAAAGAGTTTTCATCACAAATAATTTCATATGCAAGAGTTTGAAGAGCATCACCCGCAAGAATTGCGTTAGCTTCCCCAAATTTAATATGATTTGAGTCTTTTCCTCTTCTTAAATCATCATCATCCATTGATGGAAGATCATCATGAATTAATGAATATGTATGAATGAGCTCTACCGCGGTAGCTAACGTTATTAGACTAGAATGAGAAATATTTTTATTTATTTTTCCAGATGCAATAATCAAAGCTGCTCTTACCATCTTGCTCTCACCTAAAGCGGAGTAAGACATAGCATTTTCAATTAAGTTTGATTGGCCAATAGACTTTTCAATATTTTGGGAGACCTGATCCCTTGTTTGAGATAGAAAGTCTTGTAACACTTTAGTTATGATTTACTAATGTCTTTTGAAGACCCATCATCAAGTAGTTTTTTGATTTTAAGTTCTGCAGTTTGAAGTTGTTCCTGACATTCTTTTACAAGATTTATACCCTTTTCAAATGATTTTACTGAATCCTCTAGGTTTATGTTCTCATCTTCTAATTTTTCAACAATTGATTCAAGCTCTTTAAGTGATGATTCAAAATCTATTTTTTTATCTTCTTTAGCCATAATTTATTGTAAGTCATTAATACTTGTTTTGAAGTACTTTTTATACTCATTTCTTAAAGCATATGGAAGCGAGAGAACAGCAGGAGTTAAAATTAATGTCATAAAAGTACTAAAACCAAGTCCCCATACTATTGAAACTGCAAGGTTTGACCACCAATCTACAACTCTACTTCCAATGACAATATCTCTGGAAATTATATCGACACTTATACCCATAGCCAAAGGTAATAAACCAAAGATTGTTGTTAATGATGTCAATATGATTGGCCTTAATCTTTGCTTGCATGCATTAATTATATGAATCGATTGTTCAATTTGAGGTGATTCTTCTTTAAGTTTATTAAATGTATCAATTAAAACAATATTATTGTTTACCACAATTCCTGCAAGAGTAACTATAGATATACCAGTCATTGTAGTGCTGAATGATTTGCCCGTTATAAGAAGTCCCAACAAAACCCCAACAAAAGAAATAGTAACCGCGGATAAGATAATAAAAGACTGATAAAAACTATTAAATTGTGTGATTAGCATTAATAACATCATGAATATCGCTGTTATTCCTGCTAACATTATAAATCTATTAACATCTTCTGTTTCTTCAGCCATTCCACCAAATTCATAACTAATACTAGGACCAAGATCCGAAGACCTTAACCATGTACTTAGTTGATCAATTTTTTCTGATACCTTGGACTCATCTTCTGTTCCGGCACCTATTTCTTGGAAATACCTTCCATTTTTACGATTAACAGTTTGGCGATTTTCCTTTGGAACAACTTGAACAAATGAACTTACCGGAACTGTACCTTGTTTAGTTACAACATTTAAATCTCTTATTCCTGTAATTGTTCTATCCGAGTCAGGAAATCTTGCTCTTATTTCGACCTCATCTTTAGCATCATCTGGTCGATATTCACCAACTTTAAATCCAGATGTTAG
Organism: uncultured SAR86 cluster bacterium; assembly: GCA_902560315.1. Lineage (GTDB taxonomy): Bacteria > Pseudomonadota > Gammaproteobacteria > Magnimaribacterales > D2472 > SAR86A. The sequence continues at coordinate 55,253 of CACELG010000002.1, forward strand.
CATTTGAACTAAAGCACCAACATCACTAACACTTACACCTAATTGGGCAGCTTTTTGCTTGTCAACTTCGACGCTCCATTCTACTGATGGATATGCTTTAGATGAGTAAATATTATTTAAACCATTCATGCCATTTCGCATGTAGTTTTCAACTCTATTAACTGCTTCGTTTACTTGCTCCTCAGTATCGCCATATATATCTAGCTCAATAGGGGAATCAAATGATGGTCCTCCTTCATCTGCTTCTATTTCAACTGTAATACCTGGCATATCTTTCGTAGATTCTTTTAATAGATCCATGATTTCAAATCCACTAATTTTTGTTTGAGATGGTTCTAATGTTTCAACAAAGCCACCGCCAATTCTATCTGCACCCGATTCCCACCAATTTGTTCCAGATCTTAGATAAACATTTTTTATACCCTCGACCTCTAAAAATCTTTCCTCGACTTCTTCAATAATTACTTTTGTTTCAAGTGCTGAAAAATTACCCCTTGCTTTAACAGTCACGTTAGCCTGAATAGGATCTACTATTGCGAAATATATAGTCCCCATACCTGAAATGGAATAACTCATAATTATAATTAACAAAATTGAGATTACGGCAGCGACAGTCTCAATAGGGTTCCTAACAAACCTTTTTATATATTTTCCATACCATTCGGTTAATCGTACAAATAATGATGTATTCGTTTCGTCATTATTAAGAGCTGAGTCTCTCTGCCCAAAATATGCTCCTAAAACAGGAATTACAATTAATGAATAGAACAATGAAGCTGAAAGAACAAAAAAAATAGTTATTGGAAGATATTTCATGAATTGCCCAGTAAAACCAGGCCAAAACATCATAGGAATAAATGCAGCTAGTGTTGTACCTGTTGATGCTATTATCGGATAAAACATTCGCTTTGATGCCAGAGTATAACCCTCAACACGCGAAAGACCTTCAGCTATTTTTTTATCAGCATATTCTGTAATTACTATTGAACCATCTATCAACATTCCCATACCAAGAAGTAATCCCATCATCACAAGGAAATTCACTTCCATATCTAAACTATATAAAATTAAATAAGTCATTAAAAAACAAAAAGGAATTGAGAGCCCAACTAACATAGAAACTCTTGTTCCCATGCTTGCTATCACAAGCACCATAATTAAAACCACTGCCGCTATAATGTTTCCATTTAATTCTTTTACCATTAGACTTGCATATATCGTATCGTCATTGGTAATTACAATATCTAAATTCTTTGGCAGGGTGTTTTCAAAATCAAATAATACTTCTCTTATAGCATTAGAGGCATCAATAGCATTAGCACTTTCACGTAAAGAAATTTCTAAAGTTACTGCGTCTTGCCCATTAACCCTAGCGTAGGATGTAAAGTCTTTAAAAGTTCTTTTGATAGTAGCAATGTCTCCCAATGTGACAATTGCATCTTTTGTAACTTTTACAGGAATCTCATATACATCTTTTGCTGATTCAATAATACTTGGAACTTCTATATTGAAACTACCTCTGCCAGTATCTTGTTTCCCCCCAGGAATAATCAAATTATTATTAGAAACTGAATAATATATGTCAGATAAAGTTACGCCATATGATTCCATTTTTGCTTTATCTATAACACCTTCAAGCACTTCTTCTGGTGCTCCCGAAGTTCTCACCTCAAGTATTTGTTCTATGGGTTCAATCCTGTCTTTTAGTTCTCTGGCATAAAAAAACTTTTTGTCTAACAGAACTCCCTCCAACAATACTTATGTTCATTACAGGAAAACTAGATTCAGTATATTCCTGAATCTGCGGATCTTCTGCCTCCAAAGGAAGTTGATACTTTATTTCTTCCACTCCTTGTTTGACATCTACTAGAGCTTGATCCATATCAAATCCTACTTCGAACTCTAGAAAAACTCTTGCAAAACTCAATGAGCTTGTTGATCTAATGCTTTTTACTCCAGTTATAGTTTTTAATCTATTTTCAATAGGTCTAGCTATTAGTCTTGATGTATCACTTGGAGATGCTCCATCGAGAAATACGGATACAGTTATGAAAGGAAGTTGTACATTTGGAGAAGCAGCAATTGGAATTTCTTGCCTTGCATAAGATCCTGCAATTATTACCATAAACGCAATCAACAAAGTTGTTTTTGCTTTTTTTATAGCAAAATCTATTATCTTAATCATATACGATTAGTTATAACTTCTTGATCGTCTTCAACAAACCCTTGACCTTGAATTATTATTTCAACTTTTTCTGGAATACCCGTAACCCATAACCCTTCTTCTGAATCTTCTAAAATAATTATTTCGACAAATTTAGCAAGGTTTCCTTCCTTAATAATTCTGATACCTAACTTACCTTCATCATTTAAGAGTAGTATTGAAGGTGAAATTTTATGAGCTTTAACTTTATCAATTTCTATAGTCATATTTGCAGTAAGACCATCTTTAATCGCACCATCCAAATTCTCTATTTGAGATTCTACGCTAAATGTTCTTGTATCTGGCGATGCACTTTTTGAAACAAAAGTAAGTTTGCCTTTAATCTTTTGGCCAGTAACTAACTCAACATTAACGTTTTGATTTATACGAACCTTATTTATGTCATATTCGGGAACACCTGCAACAAATGATATTGGACTCAATTGAATAATAGTTGCACATATTTGTCCTCTTTCAAGAAAATTTCCTGGTTTAACTATTTGTTCTATATAGCCAGAAAAAGGTGCCTTGACCTCGGTTCTATTTAATTCAACAACACCAAGACTACATAATATTGTGTCTTTTTCTACGAATGCACCTTGCAGCGCTCCAATTCTTACTACTTCTCCTGAAGTTTTGGCTTTTACATATATTCTTGCTTCTGACTTTGTAGTTGCTTTAAGTTTGATAAGAGGTTGGTACTCTAAAGCGGAACTTAGTAAAGTTTGTACACTGAATAGGTCATTATCTTTATTTATAATTTCAATATTATCATTCTTAAAAAGTCCCGATATCATCCAGAGGATAATTGGTACTAGTATATATATTGATATTCTTATATTTTTAGTTAACTTCATCTTTAAGATTTTTATTATTGACATAAATTATGCCAATAGATTTAAACTTTATGTTTTTTTCTTAATTCTTCAAATAAATCTTTATTTAGCGGTTTTCGATTTTTTGAATCAGTATTATCTTTTATTTCAAACTTTTTGCCACCTATTGCCTCAATTTTTAAAGAATTAAAGATTTTTTTAAACGTTCTAAAGTTCTCTTTAGAATCTTTTTCATTCAAAGTATTCCAACCAATTTTTTTACCTGCAAAATATACAATTGGATTTGACCAATTAAATTCTTTTCTTGGTTGATATGATTTTCTTGCCTCAATGTAAGCTTCTTCAACTGATGGAAAACCATCTATTTTATTTATTTCTCCACATGATTTCATAAGATCTGTTAGGGTAGGAAGAAAGGACTGAGAGGATATTACTTTCTCTACTGCTTGAAGAATCACTTCAGGAGATTGATCTTTTAAGCTTAAAGCCCAAAGTTTTTTACCTTCTTTCAACTTCTCATCAGTACCGAAAACTTTATAAAATTGATAATGATACGCAAGCTCTAGTTTTAGAAAAAGAGCATCAATTGATTTAACAAAATCTTCTTTATTCGAGATTGATTTCTTTTGCCCAAGTGTTGTCATTTTTTCTTGTTTTGAAGTCTTGTGTATATTTCCCTGGTTCAGAATATTTTTTATTTTCTTCATTGCTTCCCATATTATCATTCATCATGTGACGTCTTTTTACATGATCTATGAATTTAGAATTCCATGTTGTTAAAGCTGTGCCTTTATCTTTCCAATAAAGGATAAACTCTTTTAAGTATTTTAAAGCAGAATCTTTTGTTATTTCTGAAAGATTTAGAATATCAAATACATCATTATCAGGATACCAGTTTTCATCAATACTATGTGGCAATACTTTTTCTGAGTTTATTTCTTTTATCCATTCTCGTCTCATAAAGTCGATAAATGTTGAATTCCAATTATTCTTTTTTTGACCTCTTTCGGTCCAGTAAATTTTAAATTCTTTTAATTTTGTTTTGTAGAAATCCTCTGTAATGTCAGTCATATCTAATATTTCATTAGCCTCTGCTGAGGGCTGCCATTCATTAGTAAGCATAAATGATGATGAACTTTTGTTTGGAGATTTTACTTTGTAGTCGTTTTTGTAATTAATTTTTTTTATATCAATTAGCTCAAACTTTAATAATGTATTTATTGAATCTTTAATTATTTCAACATCATCAATAAATCGAAGACTTTTTTTTAATGAATTGACTAGATTATCGTATGTAGATATATCTTCTAATTCATTTTTGTTATATAGACTTAATATGATTGCACATTCCAAGCCGAGTGTTTCTGCCACTTCAGCTGAGAAAGATAGATCATTTTTAATTTTCAATTCAGTTATTTACCTCTTCTTACACTTATTGCATCATTTAATTTTTGAAGACAAGAAATAGTATCTTCCCAACCCATACATGCGTCAGTGATGCTTTGGCCATATTTTAAATTTTCACTAATTTTTTGATTTCCTTCATTTAAATGACTTTCAATCATAACTCCCTTCACATTGTTATTACCTTCAGCTATTTGGTTACAAATTGACTCTACGACAGGTATCTGTTGCTTAAATTTCTTTTGACTATTCCCGTGACTTGCGTCAATCATTATTGATTCATTGACTTCTGCTTCTTTAAGAGCAGTTAAAGTATTTTCAACTGACTCTTGATCATAATTTGGAACTTTACCGCCTCTAAGAATAATATGCGCATCATTATTTCCGGCAGTTTTAAGCATTGCTATATCTGCTTCTTTAGTTGCTCCAAGAAAAACATGCGAATGATTTGCTGCTTGAATACCATCAATTGCAGCCTTCAAGCTTCCGTCAGTCCCATTTTTTATTCCAATTGGACATGAAAGACCTGAGGCAAGTTCTCTGTGAATTTGACTCTCAGCAGTTCTTGCACCGATTGCACCCCAAGAAATTATGTCTGTAACATATTGAGGTGAGATAGGATCTAAGAATTCTGTACCAGCTGGAAGACCTAGCTCAGCTATATCAATTAATAATTTTCTTGCAATTTCAACTCCTTTAGCGATATTAAAAGTCTCATTAATATCTGGATCATTTATTAAGCCTTTCCAACCAACTGTTGTTCTTGGTTTCTCAAAATATACTCTCATAATGATCAATAAATTTTCACTAAAATTCTTAGTTTCGTCTGAAAGTTTTTTTGCATACTCAATAGCACTGATAGGATCATGAATTGAACATGGACCGACTACAACAAAAATTCGGTCATCTTTATTGTGAAGAATTTGGCTTATTTCATTCCTTGTTCCATAAACAAGTTTAGAAATTTGATCATTAATAGGATACTTGTTCACAAGCTCGTAAGGAGCTGGAACCTTTCTTCTATCTATAATTCTTGTATTGTCAGTTGAATAGTTCATTAATTTATATTTTATATGCCTTATTTAAAAAATGGAGAGATATTATTAAATGAATAACAAATAATAGAAACTACTTAGACAGAATTATTATGATGAATTATTCTTGATAAAAATCCAATTTTTAAGGAAATACACTACATATTGTATTAAAATAGATAAAACTAACACTATGTAGTGTCTAATTATGCAAAACTATAATCTTGCACAACTTGAATTACCCACTGTAATGGGTGAACAATTCAAGGAATTGCCCGATGATCTTTTTATTCCGCCTAACGCGCTCGAAATATGTTTAGAATCTTTTTCTGGACCTCTTGATCTGCTTTTATACCTAATTAGAAAAGAGAATATAGACATTCTTGAACTAGATGTCTCAAACATTACAGACCAATACTTAGAATACATTGAATTAATGGACTCATTAAAGTTTGAATTGGCCGCTGATTATTTAGTAATGGCTGCAACACTTGCTGAAATTAAATCAAGGTTGATGCTTCCTAAAGAATCTTTTGATGATGAAGAGGAAGATCCAAGAGCATCTCTAATAAAAAGATTGCAAGAATATAAGAGATTTAAAACAATTTCTGAAAAAATAGCTATTTTACCAAGAGTGGATAGAGATTTTTTTATTGCTTCTGCAAAAGCTCCAAAATTTGAAGAACTAGATAACTCCGAAGTCATAATATCAAAAGAAGAATTGTTTTCTGTTATTAGTGAAGTTATTAATAGACCAAATTATAAATCAAGCCATTTAATTGATTTTGAAGAATTATCAACAAAAGAACGGATTCAGATATTATTAGATTTGCTAAAGAAAACTAACATCATAAGTTTTTCAAAAACTCTAAAACAACCTGAGGGGAAAAAAGGAGTTGTTGTAACTCTTTTAGCATCATTAGAATTAGCAAAAGATGGCTATATTGAACTTATTCAAAATAAAAGCGAAGAATTATTCATAAAATCTATAAGGAGCATCTAAATTGAACACAGAAATCATAAATTCTGTTGAGGCCCTTCTTTTTGGATCAGGAAGACCTATGAGGCTTTCAGAAATTAAAAATACTCTTGAGAATACTGGATTAGTAACTGAATTAAGTGAAATTAAACAAGCAATTAATAATCTCGAAGAACGTTATTTAAATACATCTCTTGAAGTCCAAGAAGTTGCGTCTGGATTTAGACTACAAATAAAACAAAAACATAGTGCAAGCCTTAGTATTTTGTGGAATGAAAAAAGTCCAAGAGTATCAAAAGCTTTGATGGAAACAATTTCAATAATTGCATACAAGCAACCAGTAACTAGGGGCGACATTGAAGATATAAGAGGCATAACTGTGAGTACCAGAATTATAAGATCATTGTTGGAAAGAAATTGGGTTAAAGTTTCCGGTCACAAGGATGTTCCTGGTAGACCAGCGTTATATGTAACAACGAAAGATTTTCTCAACGATTTAAATCTAAAAAATATTTCTGACCTGCCAGAGTTGCCTGAAAGAGAGGAAGTTGAAGAAAAAAATTTATTGACACAAGCAGTTTAAATTATGTCAGAAAGACTGCAAAAATTTCTTGCTAAAGCAGGGGTTGGATCTAGAAGATTCTGCGAGGAATTAATAAAATCAAGAAAAATTAAAATTAATGGAAAGGTAGCTGAAATTGGAGTTTCAGTTGAGATAACTGATGTTATTGAATATGAAGGTAATGTAATCTCTTACGTAAAATCAGATCTTAAGCTTCTTATGTTAAATAAACCGGAAGGAGTTGTCTCATCTAATAAGAAGGAAAAAAATTTGCCTATAGTCTTTGATTATCTTCCTAAATCTAATTTAAATACAAGATGGATTTCAATTGGAAGACTGGATATCAATTCATCAGGACTAATGCTGTTCACAAATGATGGAACATTTGCAAATTTTTGTATGCATCCATCATCTATGATCGATAGGGAATATTTGGTCAGAGCTAGAGGAGAGTTTACACAAGAAAAAAAACAAAAAATGTTATCTGGTATTAATATTGAAGGAGCATCATACCAATTAACCGATATTGTTGAAGGTGAAAAACATTCTTCTAATCAATGGTTCTCTGTATGTCTTATGTCAGGAAAGAATAAAGAAGTAAGAAAGATTTTTAACTATTTTGATCTTGAAATTAGTAGATTAAAAAGAACAAGATTTGGGCCTATATTTCTTCCATCCTCATTAAAAAAGGGATCTACAATTGAATTATCAAATAAAGAAATCGATTCTTTAAAAAATTATGGAATATAAAGAAGCCTATGAATTTATTTACAAAAAATCTATTGAATTAGGTTTATTAGATCTTGCAAAACATATAGAGAATGTTGGCCCTTTAAAAATAAAACTATCTAAAATGGATTTCGTTAGCCATCTTGTAAAAATAATTGTTGGTCAACAACTATCTGTTCAATCAGCAGCAGCTATTTGGAGCAGAACAAAGTTAATTCTAGATAAAAACAAATATAAGAAAAGTAATTTTAATCTCAATAATAGTTTTAAAAAGGCTGGTCTTTCAAGACAAAAAATAGATTATCTAAATGGAATTATTTTTAATAAAAACTTACTTCAAGCTACTAAAAAAGATCTTAAAAAATTATCCGCTGAAGAATATTATGATCTTTTGATATCAATTAAAGGTATTGGACCCTGGTCAATAGAAATGTCTAGGATTTTTTTTATTGGTGATCCTGATATTTTTTCTATTCTTGATTTAGGCTTAAAGAACGCTCATAAAAAGATGTTCAATATAGAATCGTATGATGAATCTTTTTATAAAGAATTTTCTCCATATAGAAGCTACATGTGCCTTTTTATGTGGAGAGTTCTTGAAGATGAAAATGTAACTATTTAGTTTTTATTTTTTGACCAAACTCTATATATCTATTTTTTGAAGAGGAACTGTCCTCTGAGAGCATCCACAAATAGTATTCAATTAGAGAATCAGGCTTTTTTTGAGAGTCTGGATCTTCAGCGGGATATGCAAGAGATCTCATTGCGGTTTGAGTTGCCTTTGGATCGAAGTTAAATACCTTAATGTTTGAAATAGTTTCAAGTTCATCGCTTAATATTTGAGATAAAGCATTTATACCAGCTTTTGAAACCGAGTATGCTCCCCAATAAGCCTTACCCCTTTTACCAACACTTGAAGTCGTAAAAATTATTCTAGGATTTTGAGAAGAGCTCATTAGTTGAACCAAATATTTTGAAAGAATGAATGAACTCGTTAAATTAACTTTAAGAACTTTTTCCCATGTTTTAACATCATAATTTTCAATGTTTGAGATTTTTTCAAGAATTGCAGCATTGTGAATTATTGCATCTAAATTTTTATAGTTTTCTAAAATAACATTTGCTATTTCTTTAGATTTATTTTCATCAAGATCTATTAAATCACATTTTAAAATACATGGATCTGTCTTATATTTTTCTTTAATTTCATCATAAATAGAGTCCAGTTTCTTTTCATTTTTTGAGAGCATAATTATATTTGCACCAAATTTGCTAAGGTTTTTTGTAAGAGTTCTTCCAATTCCACTTGAAGCACCAGTAATTAAAATATTTTTTCCTTCAAGAAAATTATTTTTATTCATTAATCTATATGAGAAATTATTTCTGAAACATTTTTAACATAAGTATAGCTATCAGATTTAAGGCTATCTTCATCAAGTGAATACCCATATAAACATCCTATTACCTTTGTTCCTGCTGCTATACCAGCTCTTAAATCATTTAGATGATCTCCTAAATATATAGTGTCGTTTGGAGAAATATTAAGTTTTTTGCAGGCAAGCAATATTCCTTCAGGATCTGGTTTTGAGACTTTTACATGATCAGGGCAAATGATAACTTTAATGTTATTTAATTCTTTAAATGAATTTATTATAGGCTCAGCGTATTGAAAATATTTATTGGTAACAACCCCATACATAATTGAATTATTATCTAAGTATTTGATTAATGATTTCATACCATCAAAGAGTTTTGAGCCTTTTGTTAGATTTAATTTGTATTCTGACAAAAATTCATCTTTATATTTTTTAAAATTAATATCATCACTTTCAATCTTAAAAAAGGTTTTTATTAGCTTGGCTGTGCCTTCTGATATGTGAAATTTTATCTCATCTTTTGTGATGACTTCCTTTCCATTATTAGAAAGTATTTTATTTAATGTGAAAAGAAAATCAGGAGCTGTATCAATTAGAGTTCCATCAAGATCAAATAATACTAATTTTGTCTTATGATTTTTTACCATACATTAAGTAATTAACACCCAAATCATTGTTTAGATTTGCTTTATGAGTAATTGGGTTATAAAACATTCCTTTAGTTTCAATTAATTCTCCTCCAGCATCTCTCAAATATTTTGCTAGAAGAGATGGCTTTATAAATTTATCAAACTCATGTGTTCCCTTAGGCAAAAGATTAAAGATATATTCAGCTCCAACAATTGCAGTAATCCAAGATCTGGGATTTTTATTAATTGTTGATAGAAATATTAATCCTCCAGGCCTCAAAAGATCCACACATGTTGCAACTAATGATTTAGGATCAGGCACATGCTCTAAAACTTCAAGGCAGGTTACAACATCATAGGCGCTTTTATTTTCTATGATTATTTCTTCAGCAGTTTTTTCAAAATATTGAATATTTTTTTTATTTTTTTCTGCATGTATTTTTGCAACTTTAATTCCAGGACCGGCAGCATCAATACCAGTCACGTTAGCTCCAAAATCATGCAATGCTTCTGTAAGAAGGCCTCCACCACAACCCACATCTAAAATTTTTTTTCTATTTAGATCTACTTTATCTTTAATATAATTTGCTCTAAGAGGATTTATAACATGAAGAGGCTTAAAGTCTCCATCCTTATTCCACCATTCATCAGCTATGTCTGAAAATTTTTTTATTTCTTGTTTATCGATATTTGACATTCAAGCATTTTAACTCTTATAAATTTAATATAGAACATATTAAAAATATTAATATATAGCATAACTTCATTAACAAGCTTTTTAAGGAGGCATTATTTTATAACTTATATTTTAATTGACTTATTAGAGCTGTTAAGATTAACTTTACTACATTATTTAAAATACACATATTGTGATTATTTCAGCCTTAAAATCTTCCATTCCTTCAGATACTAGATCTCCTATACACGAAGATACTATTAAAAATTTACTAAATCTAGAGACAGAAATTTGGTTTGAAGAAGATGTAGGATTGGGTATTAATTCAAGTAATAAAGTTTTTGAAAATATAGGTTTGAAAAAGCATACAAGAGAAGACTGTTTAAAAAATGGAAATCTTATTATTACTAATCAAGCTTTAAATACCGAAGAATTAAAACTAATAAAACCAAATTCAACAATACTTGGAATGGTTAATCCATTTAATAATCAAGAATTAATAAATCAGTGCTCAAAATTAATGATTAACCTCGTAAGTATGGAATTTATTCCTAGAATTACAAGAGCTCAAAAAATGGATGTTCTAAGTTCTCAAGCAAATCTTGCAGGATATGTTGCTGTTATTGAATCAGCCAAAAATCTTTCAACAGCACTGCCAATGATGATGACTGCTGCCGGAACATTAAAACCAGCTAAGGTTTTTGTTATTGGTGTTGGGGTTGCAGGCCTTCAAGCAATTGCAACTGCAAAGAGATTAGGCGCTAGGGTTGAGGCATTTGATACTCGTGATGTTGTTGAAGAACAAGTAAATTCACTCGGAGCAAAATTTGTAAAAATAGATTTAGGTGAAACAGGGGAAACTGATCAAGGTTATGCTAAGGAGTTAACAAATGAGCAAATAAATAAACAAAAAGAACTCCAATCTAAGGTTTGTGAAAGATCAGATATTGTTATTACAACAGCTCAACTTTTTGGCAGACCAGCACCATTACTTATAGATAATAATACAATTGATAAAATGATGCCTGGAAGTGTAATTTTTGATATGGCAGTTGAATCAGGCGGTAACGTTGAGGGTTCAGAAGTTGATAATATTGTTGTAAGAAACGGAGTCAAAATTATCGGCATATCAAATTTAGCTGCAAAAGTTTCTAGTCATGCTTCATTAGCGTTATCAAATAATTATAATAATTGGATTACAGATTTTTTTGATAGAGACAATTCAAATATTAATTTTGATTTTGATGATGAAATTATTCAAAGCAGTGTATTGGTATTTAATGGTGAAATAAAAAATCAGAGGTTTAAGGAATAATGGAAGAATATGTTCTCTTAGGTTTTGTACTAATACTCTCAATTTATCTTGGTTTAGAGTTAATTTCTAAAGTACCTAGTACCTTACATACTCCTTTGATGTCAGGTGCAAATGCAATTTCAGGAATTGCACTTGTTGGTGCATTAATGCTTGGTTCAGATAGTCAATTACAGGAAATATTGGCTTTTCTTGCAGTTACATTTGCTTCAATTAATGTTTTTGGTGGTTATTTAGTTACAAATAGAATGTTAAAAATGTTTAAGAAAAAATAATCATGAATTTTATTGAAAATATATCGTCATTTCAAAATATCATTTATATAGCTTCTTCTATATTGTTTATAACTGGTATAAAAATGTTAGGCAAAGAGGATACCGCAGTAAAAGGTAATTTTCTTTCAGCTTTTGCAATGTTTATTGCGGTTTCAATTACATTAATAAATGTTATTAATCCATTGTTAATTCTGATTGGTATTGGTATTGGAGCAATAATTGGATCTTTAATAGCTTTAAAAGTAAAAATGACTTCAATTCCTGAAATGGTCGCTTTGTTTAATGGCTTTGGGGGGTTAGCAACTTTTTTTATTGCATGGTCAGAGTTTAACTCTCTCCCAGCAAATACTTTTCAGTATGTATTAATAATGATTACAACCTTCATCGGTGGAGTTACATTTTCAGGGAGCGTAGTTGCATATGGAAAATTATCAGAACGATTAAAGGTAGACAAATCATCAATCATAACTAAGATCTTTACGACTATATTTTATATATCATTAATATATCTAATCTACTCTATTGTAATAGCTAAAATATTTACTCCCAGTTTTGACTTTTATTCAATTTTATTAATCTTGACATTATTAGGTGGAATTGGATTTGTAATTCCTATTGGAGGTGGTGATATGCCTGTTGTTATATCATTGCTAAATTCTTTTTCAGGAATCGCAGCAGCTTTTGCTGGATTACTTCTTCTAAATAATGTTCTTATTGTTGCTGGTTCATTAGTAGGGGCCAGTGGGTTAATACTAACAATAATAATGGCTAAGGCAATGAACAGATCAATTGGAAACATTTTATTTGTTGGCTATGCATCTTCATCCTCTGGACCAAAGTCTGAAGAAACGGGCGAAGTAAAACCAATAAATGTTTCAGATGCTTATTTAATTCTTGAGAATGCGAGCTCTGTTCTGGTAATTCCAGGTTATGGCATGGCAGTAGCACAAGCACAGCACGTTGTTCGTGAACTTGGAGAGCTCCTTGAAACAAATGGTACAGAGGTAAAATATGGTATTCATCCTGTTGCTGGAAGAATGCCAGGTCATATGAACGTATTATTAGCTGAAGCTAATGTTCCATATGATGTTTTGGTTGAACCTGATGATGTAAATCCATCAATGGATAGTGTTGATGTTGCAGTTGTAATAGGGGCAAATGACGTCGTTAATCCATCAGCAACAGAAGAACCAGGTAGTCCAATTTATGGAATGCCTATAATAGAAGCTCATAATGCAAGGACTGTTTTTGTTCTTAAAAGATCAATGTCTTCTGGTTTTGCAGGTGTTCAAAATCCACTTTTCTTTAAAGAAAATACTAGAATGCTTTTTGGTGATGCAAAAGAGTCAATAGGCGGTTTGGTAGCTGAATTTAAAGAGTAATTTTTGCTGTAAATATGTTAAAATATTGCCTAATTTAGGTAATAAAATCCGTGTATAAATTTAAGGTTCAATAAGCAGAAAAATGAGTGATTTTGCCAAAGAAATTATATCTGTAAACATTGAAGATGAGCTAAAACAATCTTATCTAAGCTATGCACTTAGCGTTATTCATGGCAGAGCACTACCAGATATAAGAGATGGTTTAAAGCCGGTACATAGAAGAATCTTATATGCAATGTACGATCTAAAAAATTTCTACAATAGGCCATATAAGAAATCTGCAAGAGTTGTTGGTGATGTTATTGGTAAATATCATCCTCATGGTGATTCTGCTGTCTATGATGCCATGGTTAGAATGGCTCAAGATTTTTCTATGAGATATCCAATCGTTGAAGGCCAAGGAAACTTTGGTTCAATTGATGGCGATCCACCTGCGGCAATGAGATATACAGAAGTAAGGATGTCAAAAATTACTGATCAAATGCTTGGAGATATAGAAAAAGAAACTGTATCTTTTTCTCCAAATTATGATGGTAGTGAATATATACCTGATGTGCTTCCAACAAAAATCCCAAATCTTTTAGTCAATGGTTCATCTGGAATTGCTGTAGGCATGGCTACAAATATCCCACCCCACAACCTAAATGAAGTTTTAAACGGGTGTATCAATCTAATTAATAATCCTAAAATATCTATTGATGAATTAATTAAGGATATCTCTGGACCTGATTTCCCCACTGGAGGAACAATTGATGGTAAAGCGGGTATTTATGAAGCTTATAAAACTGGTAGGGGGATAATTCATGTTCGATCTAATACTTCTATAGAAGAAGATAAATCAGGAAAACAATCATTAATCATTAACGAAATCCCATTTATGGTTAATAAAGCTAGAATGCTTGAAAAGATTGCAGAGCTAGTAAAGGAAAAGAAGATAGAGGGCATAACTGAAATTCGAGATGAATCAGATAAAGATGGATTGAGAGTGGTGATTGAAGTCAGAAAAGGCGACTCTGTAGAAGTTCTTGAAAATAATTTATTTGCACAAACTCAACTTGAACAGTCTTTTGGAATAAATTTCACAGTACTTTCAGACGGTCAACCAAAAGAAGTTAATCTCAAAGAAATGCTTCAGGCATTTATTAAGCATAGAAAAGAAATTATTACTAAAAGAACTAAATTTGATCTTAAAAAAGCAAAAGATAGAGGACATGTAGTTGAAGGTTTGATGGTTGCTATTGCAAATATCGATCAGATTATAGCGATAATTAAAAAATCAAAGGATCCAAAAATAGCTGCTAGTGAATTATGTAAGAAAGTTTGGAAATCTGGACCAGTGGAAGCAATTCTTAAAAAAGTTGGCAGTGATGCATGTAAGCCAAAAGGTCTTAGTAAAGATCTTGGCTTGAAAGGGAAAAAATATAAATTATCTCAAGATCAAGCTAAAGCAATTCTTGAATTAAGACTGGGAAGACTTACCGGTTTAGAACAAGATAATTTAAGTAAAGAATTTTCAGAAATTGTAGAAAAAATACTTAGCCTTCAGAAAATTTTGGATGAAAAGCAAACTCTTACAGATCTAATGATAGGGGAGTTAGAGGAGATTAAAAATAGTTTTGGAGATGACAGAAGAACCCTAATAAATGATACAAGAAGAGGAATCACAAACGAAGATCTTATTCCTGAAGAGACAAGAGTATTAACAGTATCGAGAAGTGGCTATGCTAAAACTCAACCTCTAGATGAATATCGTGAGCAAAGAAGAGGTGGTCAAGGTAAGGCAGCTGCTGCAGTAAAAGAAGAAGATTTAATTCAAAATTTATATGTTCTAAGTAGCCATGTTCAAATTCTTTGTTTTACAACAAAAGGTAAGGTATTTTGGTTAAAGGTATATGAAATACCAGTTGCTTCAAGGACATCAAAAGGTAGGCCATTGGTTAACATGCTTAATTTGGACGACGATGAAAGAGTAAGCGATATTTTACCAGTTGAAGAATTCTCAGATGATAAGTTTATCTTTATGGCTACAAGAAAAGGAATAACTAAGAAAACTAAGTTGAGCCTCTTCGCTAGAAAATGGAAGTCAGGTATTAAGGCAATTAATTTAGATGATGATGATCGATTAGTTGGAACAGCAATAACTGATGGTAATAAAGAAATTTTATTGGCATCTTCAGCTGGAAAATTAATTAGGTTTAATGAATCTAAAGTAAGAGCTATGGGAAGAACAGCAAGAGGAGTCAAAGGAATGAAATTAAAAAAAGATCATAAATTAATTTCACTTAATGTTGCAGATTCATCAAAAACAGTTCTATGTGTTTCAGAAAATGGCTATGGCAAAAAAACAGAATTAGATGATTTCCCAACTCATAATAGAGGTGGTCAAGGAGTAATATCTATAAAAACAAGCGAGAGGAATGGGTTAATGGTTGCTGCAGCATTAGTCAAAGAAGAAGATGGAATAATGTTAATTAGTGATAAGGGAACTATGATTCGAACTAATGTTTCACAAGTGCCAACATTAAGCAGAAATACCCAAGGAGTTAAAATCATTACTCCAAAAGAAGAAGAAAAACTTATTGAGTGTGTCACGATCCCTGAAGAAGAAAATCAAGAAGATTAAATAATGAGAAAGTGGAATTTTTGTGCAGGACCAGCAGTTCTCCCTGAAGATGTCCTTAAAGAAGTAAAGTCAGAATTTTTAGAATTTAATAATTCTGGTACATCTATTATGGAGATGAGTCATAGATCTGAAATCTACACCTCAGTCGCAATAGAAGCAAAAAAAGATCTCATAGAGATATTAAATATTCCTAAAAATTACGATGTTTTATTTCTGCAAGGTGGAGCAACTCATCAATTTTCAATGGTTCCTTATAATTTTGGACATAATACCAAAGAGGCAGACTATGTTTTATCAGGTTCTTGGTCTAAAAAAGCAATCTCAGAAGCTTCAAAAATAATTAAAGTTAATACTATTGCATCATCTGAGGGCAAGAACTTTACATATGCCCCAGACCCAAACGATTGGAAAGTTTCAGAAAAATCTGCGTATTTACATTTTTGTCCAAATGAAACTATTCAAGGAGTAGCAATTCATGAACCACCAATTATTGATAAACCTCTCATATCAGACGCATCTTCTGTAATTTTAAGTGAGCCTTTAGATGTTTCAAAGTTTTCATTAATTTATGCTGGAGCTCAAAAAAATATTGGACCATCAGGTTTAACAATTGTAATTATAGATCGCGAATTCATGGAATATGGAGATCAAAATATACCCAACATTCTTAAATATTCTGAACACTCTAATTCTGATTCAATGCTTAATACACCTCCTACATTTGCCTGGTATATGGCAGGAAAAGTATTTAAATGGATAAAAGATTCTGGTGGCTTAGATTATTTTAGTATTCAAAATAATAAAAAAGCTAATGAGTTGTATAAATTTATTGATGAATCTTCATTTTATTCCAACAATATAGATATAAAAAATAGATCGATTATGAATGTTACTTTTTTTCTTGCAAATGATGATCTTGATAAGACATTCTTGTCAAATGCAGAAGAAAACGGTTTATTAAACTTAAAAGGCCATAGATCAGTTGGAGGAATGAGAGCAAGCATATATAATGCAATGCCCTTTGAGGGGGTTGAGGAATTGATTAAATTTATGGAATATTTTGAATCAAAATATGGATAGTCAAGATGACAAAAAAAAACCTTAAAAGCTATAGAGATAAAATTGATAACATTGATCAAGAAATACTTGCGCTTATCCAAAAAAGAGCATCTCATGCAGTAGCGATAGGTAAAATAAAATCTAAAACTAATCCAAAAGAGTCTTTTTATAAACCTGGCAGAGAAACCAAAATTTTAAGAAACATTATTAAATCAAATAAAAAGGGATTACTTCCAGACTCTAAAATAAGGGCTATATACAAAGAGCTTATTTCAGGATGTTTATCTTTAGAAGAAACTCTAAAAGTTGCATATCTAGGTCCAGAAGGAACTCATTCTGAAGCAGCTGTTCACAATCAATTTGGATCACAGGCTATAAGGATTCCAACAAACACTATTGATGATGTTTTTTATCAAGTAATAAATGATGAAGTAAATATTGGAGTTGTACCCGTTGAAAATTCATCAGAAGGAGTGATTAATACAACACTAAATTGTTTGGCAGATAGTGAAGATATAAAAATTATCGGCGAAATATATTTAGATATTGACCATCAGTTGGCTTCTGGTAATAAATTTGATTTAAATCAAGCTTTTGCAATTGCTTCACATCCACAAGCACTAGGACAATGCTCGAAGTGGATAGAAAGGAATATAGGAAGTATTAAAAGACTTGAAATGCCAAGTTCAGCAGCAGCAGCTCAATATGCTAAAGAAAATAAAAATATATTATGTATTGTAAATTCATTAGCTGTTGAAAATTATAAACTTCGTCTTGTAAAAAAGAATATCCAAGATTATTCTGAAAATAGGACAAGATTCCTTGTAATAGGTAAAACTCAAGTTGAAAAAACTGGCAAAGATAAAAGCTCTTTTTTAATTCAGACCCCTAATAAACCTGGTTCTCTTATGTCTGTCTTAAAACCTTTTGATGAAAAGAAAATTAATTTAAGTAAGATTGAAACACGACCTTCAAGAGGAAATATTAGTTCACATGATTTCTTTGTTGATTGTGAAGGGCATATTAAAGATCAGAAACTTCGATTAGCTATAAAAGAAGTTATAGATAACGGAGCTATTGTAAGAAATTTTGGCTCGTATCCTGAATATATATGAACTTGAACGTTGAAAAAATTCTAATTATTGGAGTGGGCATGATTGGAGCATCGATTGCGTTAGCTTCTAAATCAAAAGGAATCAAAGTTGCTGGATTTGATATTAATCCTGAGTTTTTGAACAATGCTATCGAAAAGAAGATTATTGACGAAAGCATTGATTCATTGGTTGAGTTAAATTCAAAAAATCATTTTAAAGGCGTCGATTTAATTATTATTGCAGTTCCACCAAAGCAAACATTAGAGGTATTAAATAGCTTAAAAGAATTATGGAATTCAGATATAACTATTACAGATACTTCTAGTGTAAAAAATCATATTCAATTAAAAGATGTTTCTAATATAATTCTTTCTCATCCAATTGCCGGCTCTGATCAATCTGGCTTATCAGCAGCAGACGCAAACCTTTTTCAGGGTAAAAAAAATGTTTTATGCAATCCTTTTAATAGCTCCAAAGAACATTTCGATAAGGTGGATAATTTTTGGAAAAATGCTCTTCAAATGAGAACTTCTTTAATGACAGTTAGAGAGCATGACTTAGTTTTTGCAATGACAAGTCATCTGCCGCATCTGATATCTTATGCTTTAATAGATTCAATTCGCTTATCAAATACTGATGTCGGTGATAATGCAGGCGGAGGCTTAAAAGAATTTTTAAGATTAAGTGGGTCAAATCCAGAAATGTGGAGCGATATTTTTACTCTTAATAGAGTAGATTTAATAAAAGCACTTGCCGGTATGCAAGTGTCACTTAATAATTTATTAGAGCTTATTTCTGAAACAAAGCAAATCCCTGATATTTTCTCTCATCTTGAATTTCTCAAAAATGAACTTGATGAGATTAAATCTTTTAAAGAAGATAAATTTTGAATTTAGTATCCCATCAAATTAATACAATGTCTGGTGAAATTGTTTGTCCTGGTGACAAGTCTATTTCCCAAAGAATACTACTTATTGGTTCGATATTAAATTGTGATATGGAGATAGATGGGTTTTTAGATTCAGCTGATCCTAATTCAACTCTTAATGCTTTAAATGAAATTGGAGCATCAATTAAAAAAGAACAAGAAAAGGTATTTTTAAATAAAAGAAATATCCCTTTTCACGAACCTATCAATGATTTAGATCTTGGTAATTCAGGGACTGGTGCCAGGCTTATCTTGGGATTGATTTCAGGCTTAGGCTTAAGATCTAAGTTGGTTGGGGATTCTTCTTTATCTAAAAGGCCAATGCTTAGAGTTATTAAGCCCCTTATTCAAATGGGAGCAAAAATAGATTCTTCTAAAGGCACATTACCAATTTTTACTATTGATTCAGAAATTACTAATAATTTTAAATATGAAATGCCTATTGCTAGTGCTCAAGTAAAGTCATGCCTTTTATTAGCAGCTATAGCTGCAGAAAAAAATATAAAAATTATTGAACCTAAAACAACACGAGATCATACAGAGAGAATGATTGATTATTTTGGAGGAGATATTAATTTTGGAAAAAAAGAAAATATAGGAGAAATAGATTATAAATTTAATAACTTAATTCCAAAAGATTCCTACAAAGTTCCTGGTGATTTTTCTTCAGCAACATTTATCATTGTGGCTACTTTGATATCCTCTCATTCAGAAGTTTTAATTAGAAATGTAGGGCTAAATAAAACAAGAATTGGTTTGCTAAAAGTGCTTAAATTAATGGGCGCAAATATTCAGATCACAAATCAAAAATTAGAGTCAAATGAAGAAGTTGGTGACATAATAGTTAAATCCTCAAAACTTTCTGGTATTGATGTGCCTGAGCATATAATCCCAAATATAATAGATGAAATACCCATATTAAGTATCGCCGCAGCTTTTGCTAATGGGGTAACTAAGATCAGTAATGCATCTGAATTAAGGGTTAAGGAATCAGATAGACTAAATGCAATATCAAGTGGATTTAGTAAATTAAATATAAATCATGAGATATTTCAGGATGGCATAAACATAACTGGAACTATAGAAAAGATAGAACCAAAAGAAATAATTGACTCTTTTGATGATCATAGAATTGCTATGAGTTTTTTAGTAGCAGGGATTAAATCAAAAAAAGGGATATCTGTAAAAAATTGCAAAAATATTGAAACGTCATTTCCAAATTTTAGAAATATAATGAATTCTTTAGGTATGAAAATTGATGAAAAAAATTAATGTGGTGACCATTGATGGTCCTTCAGCATCTGGAAAGGGCGCATTATCAAGAAGTATAGCTTATAGATTTGGATTTGATATTCTTGATAGTGGACTCTTATATAGACTCTACGCTTTCCTATCTCACTTAAAGATTGATTCAGACAATATTAGCGAAGTAATTAGCAAAGATATATCTTTTGTTGCAGAAGATGATAGCGTGCATGTTATTTATGAAGAAAACGAAATAACGAATCAATTAAGATCAGAGGATATTGCAAAAATCGCATCTGAATATAGTGCTAAAAAAGAAGTAAGAGAATTATTATTTGATATTCAAAGGAGTTTTTATAATGAAAAAGGTCTAGTAGCGGATGGAAGAGACATGGGCACTGTGGTCTTTAAAGATGCAAAAATAAAAATATTTCTTACTGCATCAACTGAAATCAGAGCAAAAAGACGTTATTTAGAGTTGCAGAATCGTGGTCAAGAAGTTAATATGCCCGCTCTAATAGCTGATATTGAGAAAAGAGATTTGAAAGATAGCTCAAGAGAATTATCACCTCTTTCCCCAGCTGAAGATGCTCATATTATTGACTCTTCAGAAATGTCACTAGAAGAAGTATTCAGTGTTACTGAAAATTTAATTAATGAGGAATTTATATAAATGTCGGAATCTTTTTCAGCCCTCCTAGACGAAAGCTTAAGATCGCTTGATATGCAACCTGGTTCTATAGTACCTGGAGTAGTTCTTGATGTCGATAAAGACTGGGTGACTGTACATGTTGGCCTTAAATCAGAAGGCATGATATCTATAAATGAGTTCAGAGATAATAATGGTGAGGCTATTATTGAAGTTGGTGATGAAGTCGAAGTAGCGCTAGAGGCAGTCGAAGACGGATATGGCGAAACTAGGATATCTAGAGAAAAGGCAAGAAAGTTATCAACATGGAAAATGCTAGAGGAAGCTTTAGAAACTGGTGAATTTGTTACTGGAAAAATACAAAATAGAGTTAAGGGTGGATTTGCTGTTGAAGTTGATGTTGTGAAAGCTTTTTTACCTGGTTCGTTAGTAGATGTTAGACCTGTTAAAGAGGCACCTGATATTGAAAATACTGTTCAAGATTTTAAAGTTATTAAACTTGACTATAAAAGAAATAATGTAGTCCTTTCTAGGAAAGCTGTGCTGGAAAAAAATAATTCTGAGGTTAAGGTTGAACTTCTTAAAAATCTAGAAGAAGGCCAAATTGTTAAAGGAGTTGTAAAAAACATTACTGATTATGGTGCTTTCGTAGATCTTGGTGGCTTGGATGGCCTTCTTCACATTACAGATATTTCGTGGTCAAGAGTCACAAACCCTTCTGAGCATTTAAATCTTGGTGAAGAGATAGATGTAAAAGTTTTAAGCTTTGATAAGGATAAATTAAGAGTTTCATTGGGACTAAAACAAATTCATAACGATCCCTGGGAAAACGTTGAGTCCAACTATTCAGTTGGAGGAGTCTACGAAGCAGAAGTTTCTAACTTAACAGATTATGGCTGCTTTGCTCAACTTGAAGAAGGTATCGAAGGTCTTATTCATTTATCCGAATTAGATTGGACTAGTAAAAACATTCATCCCTCAAAAGTTGTTGAACTTGAAGAAAAGATTAAAGTTATGATCCTAGAAATTGATAATGATAAAAGGAGGATTTCTCTGGGTTTAAAGCAAACCAAATCAAATCCTTGGACGGAATTTGCTAATAAATATAGTATCGGTGATAAAGTCGAAGGCAAAATTAAATCTATAACTGATTTCGGTATATTTGTAGGGCTTGAAGGAGAAATAGATGGATTAATTCATTTATCTGATATATCTGACGAAGTTGAATCAAAGGAAGCATTAGAAGAATACAAGAAGGATCAAATTCTCCAATGTATTGTTTTTGCAGTAGATGCAGAAAGAGAAAGAATATCATTGAAATTGAGTGAATAAGACGAAACAAGAAACTTTTAAACGATCTGATATAGAAACATCTCTTAAGAAGCAATTTCCAAATTTAAGTAAACTAGAAATCTGCAAAGCCATTGATGCTATCTTAGATTCAATCATAGAAGCAGTTGCTTTAGATGAGAAGGTAGAAATTCGAGGTTTTGGTACTTTTTCAAAAAAATATATAAGACCAAGGAAATTTATTAATCCAAAAACTAAAAAAATTTCTTATCTGGGTGAAACAGCAACGTTACACTTTAAGCCATCAAAATCATTAATGAAACTATGATCATAGTAGCAATAGATGAAATTAGCCTTAATAAGGCTTCAAGTATTATTGATAATCTTGATTCAACAAAATGCATGGTGAAAATTGGAAGTGTTGCCTTTAATTCTATCGGCCATAAAGTTATCGATTATGCTGCTGAAAAAGGCTTTGATATTTTTCTTGATTTAAAACTTCATGACATACCAAATACTGTTAAAAAATCTATAAAAGGATTAACCAATCTCCCAATAAAAATGATAACAATCCATACATCTGGTGGAAAAGATATGATGGTGGCTGCAATGGAAGCAGTCTCAGGTACTGATATAAAAGTTTTTGGAGTGACTGCATTAACTAGTCTCAACGATGATGATACAAATAAAATATATCAAAGGAATGCCTCAGACCATGTAAATGCAATGTTAGATCTTGCTGAATCAGCTGCAATAGACGGTGTTGTATGTTCTCCACACGAGTTAGATCTTGTAAGTAAAAGAGAATCATTATTATCGATAACACCTGGTATAAGATTGCAGGACTTAAATGATGACCAAAGCAGAGTTATGTCACCAGAAGAAGCAATTAACTTAGGCGCAAATTATCTGGTTATTGGAAGACCAATAACTCAATCAGATAACATATTAGGAACCTTAGAAGATATTTTTAATAAAATAAATAACTCTTAGTATTTTTATGAGTTAAAATAAAGAATGCTCAAATCAAATATTAAAGTAAATATCAATGATATAGGTGGAAAAGTTGCTAAAGAAGATGAAAGATATGTAGTAAAGGATAATTCCTTTGGCAACAAGCTTATATTGAGTAGTACTTTATTAGAACCAAATAAAAGCACTAGCGGACATTTTCATAATGGTCAGGAAGAGGTGTATCTATTTGTCAGAGGAAATGGTGAAATGGAACTAGATTCAGAAAGATTTGAAGTAAAAGCTGGAGATATTATTAATATTGAAGATGGCGTATTTCACAGGGTTTACAATACTAATGAAAATGACCAGCTTTATTTTGTTTGTGTTTTTGATGGTGGAAGTACTGCAAGAGAAAATCATAATAAAATAAAAGACCAGTAAGCCTGGATTAAAACTAAGTTAAATTGAAGCTCGTTTAGATTCCATACACTTAGCAAAAAACAATAGAAAATTTCTTAAAGACAATTGATAGATTATAATTAAAAATATGAAAGTAATAGTGGTAAGTGGTGGGTTTGATCCATTGCATTCAGGCCATATTTCTTATTTTAAAGATGCAAGAAGTCATGGAGATAAGCTAATCGTTGCTTTAAACAGTGATGACTGGCTCGAAAAGAAGAAAGGCAAATTCTTTATGCCTTTTTCAGAAAGAAAGCTAATCATTGAAAATTTAAAGTTTATAGACGAAGTGATTGATTTTGAAGATGATGAAATTGGTAGTTGCATTAATGCTCTTGAAAAAGTTAAAGATTTACATGTAAATGATGAGATATATTTTGCAAATGGTGGTGATAGGGATAAAGAAAATATTCCTGAAATGTCAGTTGATGGCATTAATTTTTTATTCAAGATAGGAGGCGATGAGAAAAAAAACTCCTCCTCATCCATTTTAAAAAAATGGCAAAATTATCATGAAGAAAGAATTTGGGGTGCTTTTTACAACTTATTTGAATCTGATGATGTAAAAGTAAAAGAGTTGATTGTTGATCCAGGCAAAGGCATGAGTTTTCAAAAACATTTTAAAAGGTCAGAAATATCAATAGTAAGCAAAGGATCATGCATTATAAATTACAGCAAAGATAATCCAGACGATAGAAAAGATATACAATTAAACAAATTTGATTATTATTTCGTTCCTGTTGGTGAGTGGCATCAAATCACAAATCCATTTGATAAACCATGCCATCTTATTGAAATTCAATATGGTGAGTCTTGTGTTGAAGAAGATATTGAAAGAATAGATTATTACGATCCAAAATAATTTAATAAAGTCAATTGAAGATAGATATAAAAAAAGTTCCAAATACTCCAGGAGTATATAAATTCTTAAATAATCAAGAAATTATTTATATTGGTAAAGCAAAAGATCTAAAAAAAAGAGTTTCTTCTTATTTTGGAAACTCCTATAAAGACAGAAAAACATCTCAAATAAAGTTTCTTACTGATAAAGTTGAGACCTTCACGACAAAAAATGAAGTTGAGGCTTTATTGTTGGAACAATCTCTGATAAAGGAGAACAAACCAAAATTTAATATTCTTTTAAGAGATGATAAAACATACCCCTACATATATTTTTCACTAGATCACGAATATCCTGGAGTTTATTTGAAAAGAACAAAAAAAAGTGTTGATAAAAAATACTTTGGACCGTTCGTAAGCTCTGAGGCTGTTAAAAAATCAATAAAAGAAATTCAAAAAATTTTTAAAGTTAGAAATTGTACTGATAATACTTTTGCAAATAGAACAAGACCATGTATTGAGTTTCAGATGAAAAGGTGCTCCGCTCCATGTGTTCAAAAAATAAACAAATTAGATTACTTTGAAGATATTACAAGTTCAAAATCGTTTTTAACATCTTCAGATACCAAAACTATAGAACGACTAACCAGAGAAATTGATGAAGCTGTATCAAAACTTGATTTTGAGAAGGCTGCTGATATCAGAGATCGTCTTAATAGATTGAATCTTTTGAAAGAGGAACAATCAGTAGTGACGTTAGCAAATGATATTGATATTTTCTCAGTTAGCTCAGAAATGAGTTATTTAGGAGTATCAATTATTGTTGTAAGAAATGGAAAAATTAGAGGAACTAAAACACATTTAATTAAACAAGCCTTTTACAGTTCATTTGATGAAGTCTATCGAAGTGCAATATTTAATTTTTATGAACATCAATTGGATATTCCCAACAAAATTTTATGCGCTTATCAATTGAAAGATAAAAAAATTCTTGAGGATATGTTTAAAAGTAAGCACCAAAAGAAATTAAGGATTATACATTCACCAAACAAGTCTATTAGACCAATATTTAATTTATGCAAGCTTAATGCACAACAAGTAATAAAAAATCATATTAGTAAAGAGGACAAATATACCTTTGCTTTAAATGAGCTTTGTGGGTATGTAGGAAGAGAAGAAATTAATAAAATTGAAGCATATGATGTAAGTCATATCTCCGGGGAAAGTGGAGTTGCATCTTCTGTAGTATTTTCAAAGACAGGACCAGAAAAAAAAAGTTACAGGCTTTTTAATATACCAAATCATTTATCTGGTAATGATGTTGGTTCTTTAGAGCATGTTTTAGAAAGAAGAATCAAATATTTTGATGATCCAAAAGTAAAACCGGATTTGCTGTTGATTGATGGTGGCAAAACACAATTAGAATTTGTAAATTCAGTTTTAGATAAATCAGAGCATAAAGATCTAAAAGCAATATCTATAGTAAAAGGATCAAATAGAATTAGAGCAACTGAGACAATAATTAGTAGAGATGGAATTTTAGAGCTTGATAAAAATTCTAAAGCTTTTCTAATTTTACAAGAAATGCGAGATGAGTCTCATAGGTTTGCAATTCAAGCTCAGAGAAAGAAAAAAAGAAAGACAATATCTAAATCAGAATTGGATTCAATAAAAGGTATTGGAACGATCTTAAAAAGAAGATTACTTAAAAAATTTAAAAGTATAAAAAACATAAAAACTGCAAATTTATCTGATTTAATGACTGTTGAAGGTATAAATGAGAAAATAGCAGTACTTATAATAAAGAAATTTAAATGATGATTAAGCTAATTAACATTCTTACATTAATAAGAATTTTTATTGCGGTGGTAATTTTTACTTTTTTAGCAATTAAGAACTATTACTTGCTTGCATTATTTCTATTTTTTATCGCTGGTTTAACTGATTATTTTGATGGTTTTTTAGCAAGAAAATTCAACGCAACATCTCAACTTGGGGAGATTTTAGACCCCTTGGCAGATAAAATTTTAATTATTTTTTTATTTTTTGGCCTAGCAGTAAATTTGTCTAGTTTTCTAATAGGATTCGCAGGATCTTTAATTCTCTCGAGAGAAATTTGGATAAGCGCATTAAGAGATTACAATTCAAGAAATAATAATGTTAATGCTACTAAGGTTATTTATATTGCTAAGATTAAAACAAGCGTTCAATTACTAACAATTTTTATTTATCTTACAGGCCTAGCATTTAATAAAATGCTATTAATTGTATTTGGGGATATATTTTTGATAATTTCTGTCTTGGTGACAATATACACCGGCTATCTCTACACCATTAATAGTTTTAAGAATTAATTGCCACATTTTATCAATACACATATACAATACTATAAAAATTTAGGCTGGATGGCAGAGTGGTTATGCAGCGGCCTGCAAAGCCGTTTACGCCGGTTCGATTCCGGCTTCAGCCTCCATATATTATGAAAATAGGAATTATTGGTTTGGGTTTTGTTGGTAAGGCTTTAAGAAATGGTCTTAAGGAAAATGTTGAGAGCATAGAGATAGACCCAAAACTAAATACAAACATTGAAGACTTAAAAAATCATAAACCTGAACTTGTTTTTATATGCGTTCCGACTCCTATGAACGATGATGGAAGCCAAAATATAGATATAGTCAACGATGTCATTAATGAAATTAATCAATTTGATACAAATCTATTAATTGTTCTTAAAAGCACTGTATTACCAAAATATGTAAAAGAAATT
This sequence comes from uncultured SAR86 cluster bacterium, assembly GCA_902560315.1. Taxonomy (GTDB): domain Bacteria; phylum Pseudomonadota; class Gammaproteobacteria; order Magnimaribacterales; family D2472; genus SAR86A. The sequence continues at coordinate 82,558 of CACELG010000002.1, forward strand.
TCTAAAAAAAGCAAAAACTTAGTTATAAATCCAGAATTCTTAAGAGAGAAATCAGCTAATGAAGACTTTATTAATTCTGAAATAATTATATTTGGAGGCCTAGATGATAATTGCAAAAAATTATCATACTTTTATAAAAATCATACTAATTGTAAATGCAAAGAACATACTATTACTGATCGTGAATCCGCCTCGCTTATTAAATATACAATTAATTCATTTCTTGCTTTAAAAGTTACCTTTTTTAACGAGATAAAACTTATTTTTGATAATTTAAATTCAAAAGATGATTGGCTAAATTTTATAAACGCATTATCCAAAGATAAAAGAATAGGTGACTCACACATGAATGTACCGGGGCCAGATGGAAGATATGGATTCGGTGGGCCTTGCTTGCCCAAAGATGTTAACGCACTTATCGAATACTCAAAAGAAATTGGAAAGGAATTAAGCTTATTAAATAAAGCCAATAGTATTAATAATAATATTAGAGCAGAGTATAATGAATTATCTGCTCGAGAAATAGAGCAAAACATTAAATATAAGATTGATAAAGAGGAGTAATTTAAAAAAATATGCCCGAGTGGTGGAATTGGTAGACACAAGGGACTTAAAATCCCTCGATAGAAATATCGTGCCGGTTCAAGTCCGGCCTCGGGTACCAAATTTAAGCTAGATTAATATCATGAAAGTTTGGATGATTGCCACCTATAAAAATAATGAGTTAAAAAGACTTAAAGACAATCTTCAAAATCAAAATCTTGAATATTACCATCCTAAAATAAACACCAAAAAATACAATTCAACTCCAAAAGAAGAGCCCTTATTTCCTGGCTATATTTTTATTTATTCCTGCATTAAAAATTATTCAAAAATTAAATACACAAGAGGAATTTCTAAAGTTATACGATTCAATAATAATATTGCAACACTTGAAGATGATGAGATTTTTGAATTAAAAAAAATAGAATCTGAGTCTTTTTTAAAACCCATAATTCAAAAAATATTTGTTGGACAAGAGGCTACAATTTCTGAAGGGCCCTTGAAGGGCTCATTTATTTCAATCGCCTCATTGCCAAATAAAGATAGGGTAAATATTTTCATTCATATTTTGGGAAAAAAAAGAAAGGTGACAGCATCTTTAAATGAAATAAAGCTCTAAAAAAAGTTAATACTTTAAGCGCCAAAATTTTTAACTTTTTATAAGGATTTCATATTTAGTTGTTTTTTTTGTACATAAGTTATATAGTTCAACCGTTGAACGGTATAAATGATCATTTTTCCGTGCGGTAGCTATAGTGTATTCCAAAACTATTCATAACTTTACTTATGTCAAATAATAAAAAAATCAATGAGGACGATTTAAAAGTACTTCACTTGGTTCATAACAATCCTGAAATTTCTCAAAGGGGTATCTCTGAACAAATGGGATTCAGCTTAGGCAAAGTTAATTATTGCATCAAAGCTTTAACTGAAGTTGGCTTCATAAAATGCAAAAGCTTTTTAAATCACAAGAACAAATTGGGTTATTTATATATATTAACTCCAAAGGGACTAAATGAAAAAACTGCTTTAACAAAAAGATTCTTACAAAAAAAACAACTTGAATACGAAAAACTATATAATTACTTCCATGAACAATAACTCTAATTTAAATAATAATGACGAACTTGGTGATGAAATAGATATAAAAGCATTATTTAAGAGTCTTCTTATTAATAAGCATTTAATTGCTGCTTCCACCGCATTTTTTGCAATAATCGCACTAATTTACAGCCTTACTCTTTCTAATATTTATCAATCAACTGCACTTTTGAGTCCAGTTGACGAACAAAGTAGCTCAAGTCAATCTTTGAATAATATTGGAGGGTTGGCTAGTCTTGCTGGTATAAGCATACCATCAACGTCTGGTGGTAATTCAACTAAAGCAATAACAAAAATAACTACTCTAAGTTTTTTTGAAGAAAATATTTTGCCTAACATTTTTCTTCCTGATCTTATGGCTGTGAGAGCTTGGGATGAGGAGAGCAACTCTGTTATATATGATTCTTCATATAGTGTGCAAGATGGAAAATGGAACGAAATCCCTCATCCTCAAACAAGTTACAAAGCTTTTATAAGTAAGTTACAAGTTTCTCAAGATTATGAAACGAAATTTTTAACCATTTCTATTAAGCATGAGTCACCTTATATTGCTAAAGAATGGGCAGAGCTAGTGGTAAATGAGATTAATGATTCTTTTAGAGCTAAGGATAAGCGTGAAGCCGAGTCAGCTATGAAATTTTTGAATTCTCAGATGGCTTTAACTAACTATACCGAAATAAAGCAAGTCGTAGCTCAGATTCTTAAACAAAAAATGCAACAACTTACATTAATAGAAGCAAATGAGTTTTATGTTTTTTCATATTTAGACCAACCTGCGGTTGCAAGAAAAAAAATAGAGCCTTCTAGGGCTTCTATTTGCATACTTGGTACATTATTAGGATTTATGCTTGGAGTTCTATTTGTCCTTGTTCGTGGCTATTTCAAAGAAGATTAAAGCAACTAACATTTTATGAATCCTAAAGTTACAGCATTAGTTCCTGTTTATTGTCGAACTACAAAGTATCTTAAAAGAGCTATTTTGATTGTCTTGTAATGCATCGGGAGAAAATACTAAATTTAATTAAGTGACGAATCTAGCTAATGTTTAAAATTGTAAAAGATCTTTTTAGTATACTGACAACAAGTCAAAGAAGGCATTTTTATCTTCTTCAAGTTTTGGTTATAGTGATGTCACTAACCCAGATATTAGGCATTGCGTCAATAATACCTTTTATGGCCTTGGTTGGTGATTTAAGTCAGCTTCAACAAGATACTATTATTGCAGAAGTTTATAAGTTGAGCGGCTTGAGCTCAGAATCACAATTCGTATTTTGGTTGGGATTAAGTGTTTTAATAATGTTATTTTTTGGATCAATTATTTCTATGTATACAACATGGAGAACTACATTATTTGCAAATAAAATTAGTGTTGAAATTGCTGATAGACTATTTACACATTATCTAAAACAGGATTGGTTGTTTCATGCATCAGGCAGTAGCGCTCAATTGACAAAACATATAGCGACTGAAACCCTAAGGATAAACATCGGCATTTTGATGCCTTTAATGAATTTGAATGCATATGTTGTATTAGTGATATCTATGAGCATAAGTATTTTTATTTTTGATCCAACTGTTGCGACTGTTGGTTTTATAGTATTTGCATTATCTTATTATTTCATTTTTAAACTAGTTAACCTTACATTGTTAAAAAATGGTAGGTCAATATCGGAAATGAATGAAAAACGTTATCGCCTAATGAATGAAGGATTTGGTGGCATAAAAGATGTTTTGTTATTAGGAAGACATAGTGACTTTATAAATCGTTTCTATAAAACTGGAGTAGTGTTTGCATATAGCCAAGGCGTTAATAACGCATTAGGATATGCGCCACGTTATTTTATGGAACTAATTGCTTTTGGCTCGATGATAGCACTCATACTTTATTTATTTACAAGTTACGAGGCAAACTTAAGCTCAATTCTTCCAATACTTTCTGTATATGCTATTGCCGGTGTAAAACTGTTGCCAGCATTCCAAGGAATATATAGTGCCTTGGCGTCGATTAGAGCAAATACAGGAGCCTATGAAGCAATTCAGCAAGATTTAATTGATTCATCAGAAATAAAACCTGCGACAAATAAATCTAAGACAGTTAAAAAAGAAAAAAGCTATCTAAATCCTAAAAAACAAATTTCGCTAGAAAATATTTCATTTAGATATCCTGGTAAAAAAGAATCAGTTTTAAATCAAATGAATATATCAATACCAGTTAAAAAAGTAATTGGAATAGTTGGACCGTCTGGATCTGGAAAATCAACTCTAGTTGATATTTTACTTGGTTTGATAGAACCCCAAAAAGGATTCTTAAAGATAGACGGTAAAATTATAAATAATCAAAATCGTAGATCTTGGCAAAATACTATTGGTTTCGTAGCACAAGCAATATTTTTATCAGAGGGCACCATTGCAGAAAATGTAGCTTTTGGTCTTTCAAAGAATCAAATTAACTTTAAGCAAGTAGAAAATGCATTAAAGTTAGCTAATCTTGAAGAATTTGTAAAAGACCTAAAAAATGGAATTCATACTAAAGTTGGAGAGAGAGGAGTTCAGCTTTCCGGTGGACAGCGTCAACGAATTGGAATTGCTAGAGCTTTATATCATCAAGCAGAGGTACTAGTATTTGACGAGGCAACTAGTTCTCTTGATGGAATAACTGAAAAAATGATTATGCAAGCTGTGCACAAATTTAGTGATCAAAAAACCATTATAATGATTGCTCATCGCCTGAAAACAGTAGAAAAATGTGATCAGATATTTTTTATTGACGAAGGAATAGTTGCTGATCAAGGCACTTTTCAAGAATTAATAGAAAAAAATGAAAAGTTTAAAAATATGGCAATTCATGCATGAGGATATTGAAGAAGTATGAATGAAAAAGAAGTATTAAATTTAATTGGGCGAACAAATGAACTTTTTGAGGCAGATATAAATATGCATGATAAAGAGCTTAAAAAAATAGTTTCTTTATCTTCTTTTCTTGTTATCGGTGGAGCTGGATCAATCGGACAAGCAGTAGTTAAAGAAATTTTTAAGCGCAACCCAAAAAAAATTCACGTTGTCGATATTAATGAAAATAATTTAACTGAACTTGTTAGAGATATCAGAAGTTCACTTGGTTACATTGATGGTGACTTTAATACTTTTGCACTAGATATTGGCTCAATTGAATATGACGCATTTATTAAATCAGATGGTCACTATGATTATGTATTAAATTTATCTGCATTAAAACATGTTAGAAGTGAAGAGGATCCCTATACTTTAATGAGAATGATAGACATCAATATTTTTAATACAGATAAAACAATTAAACAATCTATTGAAAATTCTACAAAAAAATACTTTTGTGTGAGTACTGACAAGGCTGCTAATCCAGTTAACATGATGGGAGCTAGCAAAAGAATAATGGAGATGTTTTTGATGCAAAGATCAAAAGAAATCAATATATCTACTGCAAGATTTGCGAATGTAGCTTTTAGTGATGGATCATTGCTTCATAGCTTTAATCAAAGACTAAGTAAGATGCAACCAATTGCTGCACCTAGCGATATAAAACGTTACTTTGTAACACCAAAAGAAAGTGGGGAATTATGTTTAATGAGTTGCATTTTTGGTAATAACAGAGACATATTCTTTCCAAAATTAAGCGAATCTCTTCATTTAACAACTTTTTCTGAAATAGCTGTTAAATATTTAAAAATGAAAGGATTTGAGGCCCATATATGCTCTTCAGAAGAAGAAGCAAGAGATTTAGTGAAAACTCTTCCGGATCAGGGTATGTGGCCCTGTCTATTCACTGAAAGTGACACAACTGGAGAAAAAGATTTTGAAGAGTTTTTTACCAAGAACGAAAAACTTGATACGAGTAAGTTTAGTAGCTTAGGCATAATAAAAAATGAAGTAAGCTATAATGATGATCAATTAAATAGCTTTGAGGACTCCATCAATAGATTAAAATACTGCGGAGTTTGGAATAAAGAAGATATTGTTGGTGAGTTTTTTAAGATAATTCCTAATTTTAATTATTGTGATAAAGGAAAGTATCTTGGTGAGAAAATGTGATGTTTGAAGATATTATTGATTTTATTCAGAAAACATACAAAACAAAAAATCTTATACCTCTTCACGAACCAAAATTTTTTGGTAATGAAAAAAAATACCTAAACGAATGTATTGATTCAACTTTTGTTTCATCGGTTGGAAAATATGTAGACATATTTGAAAAAAAAATAGCAGAATATACGGGTGCAAAATATGCAGTTGCAACAAGTAATGGTACATCTGCTCTACATATAGCACTTTTATTAGCTAACGTAGAAGACGGTGATGAGGTTATTACTCAACCATTAACCTTTGTAGCAACTTGCAATGCGATTAGGTATTGTGGCGGCCGGCCCATTTTTATTGATGTTGATAAGGACACCATGGGTCTCTCACCGACTGCACTAAGATCTTTTTTAGCAAATAATACAACAATAAAAAATAAGAGATGCATAAATAATTCAACAGGCAAAGTAATAAAAGCCTGCATGCCTATGCATACTTATGGACATCCTTGCAAAATAGATGAAATAAAAGAAATTTGCATTCAATACTCCTTAATTTTAATTGAAGATGCTGCTGAGAGTATTGGCAGTAAGTTTAAACAAAAGCACACTGGAACTTTTGGGCAAATAGGTATTATGAGTTTCAATGGAAATAAGATTATTACAGCAGGTGGTGGAGGATGTATTATTACTGATAATCATACCTTAGCAAAAAAAGCTAAACATCTCACCACAACTGCTAAAGTTCCACATAAGTGGAACTTTAATCATGATATGGTGGGATATAATTATCGTATGCCAAACCTTAATGCTGCTTTGGTTGTAGCTCAGCTTGAGAATATAGATAAATTTATTTCCAGCAAACGGCAGTTAAGCGAGGATTATAAAGCTTTCTTTAGCAATATAGATTGTACTTTTTTTGAAGAACCAATTAATAGTAAATCAAATTACTGGTTAAACACTATTGTTTTTAAAAATAAAAAACAAAGAGATTTATTTTTAAAGATAACTAATGATAATGGCATAATGACAAGGCCTATTTGGCAATTAATGAATGAGCTTGAGATGTTTAAGTCTTATGAATGCACAAGTATAGATAATGCTAAATATCTAGAAGAAAGATCCGTAAATATTCCAAGTAGCCCAACATTTTAGGAGATACAAAAATTATGAAAAATGTTTCATTGCAAGTGATCAATTATTGATTTTGATATAAATGAGCAAAGAATTGTAAATGTTCCTTGCAGGGTAAGATTTTTTGGCAAAAAAATGAATATACTTTTAACAAACTCTGGAAGACGGACATACATGGTCAAATATTTATTTGAACTAAAAGATTCTTATAATAATTCAATAGAAATATTTTTGTCTGATACATCTGAAGATGTTCCAAGTTTTTGGGTTGATCAAAGATCTAATAATATCCTTACACCAAGGGTTGATAGAGATGAAAACCAATATATAAAAATTTTATTAGAAAAGTGTAAGAAAAATAAGATCGATATATTGATACCATTAATGGATTACGAGCTTCACCTACTTGCTAAAAATGTAAATAAGTTTATTGATATTGGTACTTTTGTTGTTGTATCAGATTTTAATACAGTCTCAAATTGTTTAAATAAAGATAAATGCTATATTTTTTGTAATGAGCACAATATAGCAGTTCCAAAAACATGGAATTCAAAGAATCAAATCGAATCAAGTAAAAGCATAGTTGTAAAAAAAATTAATGGAAGTGGAAGTCTAGATATGCACCTATTTAACTCAAAAGAAGAAATACCATCATATTTTGATAATACTTTTTTATATCAAGAATATATTAGTGGCCAAGAATATGGGATGGATGTTCTTAATGATTTTGATGGTAATTTCATTCACTGCTGTGTTAAAAAAAAGATATCTATGAGATCAGGAGAAACTGATAAGGCTGAAGTGGTTTATGATCTTAGGTTTAACCAATTAGCTCAAAAGATAAGTGCTGTATTTAAACATGTTGGAAATCTTGATATTGATTTTATAATTGATAATTCTGACGATATTTATTTTATTGACTTCAATCCAAGATTTGGAGGGGGGTACCCATATACTCATTTGGCTGGATTTGATTATCTAAAAGCACTCCATAAACTCAGTATTGGAGAAAAGGTTTCGATGGACTTTAAAGGAAAAGAAATTATTGGAATGAAGGGTATAGAAGTATATACATTAGGATAGTCAAATTAGTTTATATAAAAAATGAATAAGTTATTAATAACAGTTCCGATGAAGACTAATGATATAGATAGGATTATTAATCTTGGTTATGAAGTGAGCGTATGCTTAGAAAATGATTTATCTTTTGAAAAATCTATTCATAATTTTAAAGACATAGATTGTATGATATGCCACAACCCGTTTAAAAAAGTACTTTTTGATGATTTTGAAAATTTAAAATGGATTCAGCTTACAAGTTCTGGTTTTGAACATTTACCTTTAAATAATATTGTGAATAGAGATATTTTAATAACTAATAATAGTGGTGCTTTTAGCGTTGCAGTTGCTGAATGGATTGTTATGAGAATTCTTGAATCTTTCAAGAATAGCTTCAAAATTTTTGAAAATCAGAAAAAAAAATTATGGAAAACTGATTACTCTGTAAGAGAATTATATGGGAGTTCAATTGGATTTATTGGCACAGGTAATGTTGCAAAAGAGACAGCAAAAAAACTAAGCACTTTTGGAGTTAAGATAATTGGCTTGAATAGATCTGGTCGCTCTGTTGACTATTTTGATAATACATATTCATTATCAAATATTACTGATTTTATTAAATTATGTGATGTAGTTGTATTAGCTGCGCCACTGAATGATGATACTTTTCATATTATCAATGATGAATTTCTAAATACTGCAAAAAAGGGGATAACATTAATTAACATTGCTCGTGGTAACTTGATAGATGAAATGGCACTTATAAAAGCTATCCATGAAAAGAAAATTATTTTTGCTGCTCTTGATGTTTTTGAAAATGAACCACTATCATCGGATAGTGAAATGTGGGATACAGATCAAATTATTATATCGCCTCATAATGCATGGATTTCAGAAGAGTCTAAGGATAGAAAATTTAGTATCGTATTTAGGAATTTGAAAAATTTTATCGAAAACAAACCTTTGGAAAATATTATTTTAAAGTAATAGTTTAAATTTAAAAAAATACTTTATAAATTGTTCATTTTAAAGAGTTTTAGTAAAGGATTATAATTATTAAAAGCTATAAGGAGATAAAGAGTGATTATCAGACCTGAAATTGGAGAGGATGTAACAATGGAGTTTGCTTCTGTTGCCAGGGAAATGAACAAAAAAAATATTGATATAATTTCATTTGGCTTAGGGGAGCCAGATTTCTCTACTCCTAAACATATAATAGACGCTTCAAAAAAAGCGCTCGATAAAGACCCCTATAGAAGATATTCAAATCCATTAGGACTATATGAGTTAAGAAAAGAAATATCTATAAGAGAAAAGAGAGTCAATAAAAATGAAATTAATCCTGAAAATATTATTGTAACACCAGGAGTAAAGCAGGCATTATTTCTAAGTTTGTTAAGCACCTTAGAACCCGAAGATGAAATAATTAATTTTTCACCATCATATGTTTGTTATATTCCAGATATTTATCTTGCTGAACCAAATGCTGTTATTAAAAACATCAAACTAAAAAATGACTTCACCATAGACATAGATGAATTGAAAAATAATATTACAGATAAAACTAAGGTTATTTTAATTAATTCTCCTCACAATCCAACAGGTAAGATGATTAGTAAGATAGAAAGAGATGAGATAGCTAAAATAGCAATTGAAAAAAATATCTATATCATTTCAGATGAAATTTATGACTTGATGTGCTTTTCAGGTAAAGAACATTTTGGTTTTGGTTCAATAAATGAACTTAAGGATCTAATAATCACTGTTAATGGATTTAGTAAAGCTTATTCTATGACTGGATGGAGAATTGGTTATGCTATTGCACCAGCACATTTAATAAATACAATGCGAAAAATACAACTTCATACAAATACCAATACATGTGGTTTTATCCAAATGGGTGCCATTGAAGCCTTAAGAGGAAACCATTCGCATTTAACTAAGTTTAATTCAGAACTTATTGAGAAAGTTAAAATTATGACTAAATACCTCAGTAAAGATGTTATGACATCACCAACAGAAGGAGGCTTTTTTTCTTTTTTGAATATCTCAAAGACTGGTTTAAGTTCAAATGCTTTCTCCGCTCAATTTATCAAGGAATGCAGAGTTGCCACCTCTCCTGGAATAGCTTTTGGCAAAGAATGGGATACTCATATTAGGGTTTCGTTAATTGAGAATGTAGAGCGTTTTCGTAAAGGCATAGTAAAATTAGCAAGTTTCATATCAAAGTATGAAAAAATTAACAAAAGGATATAAAAATGTTTGATGGAAATAGTATTTATTTAAGATTAATAGAAAAAGAAGATTGCGTTTATAGAACTAATTGGGTAAATGATGAAGAAATTCGAAAAACACTTATGTTTGATTGGCCTTTATCATTATCAGGAACAGAAAAATGGTTTGATATGCAAGATCTTGATCCAAAAAAAAGAAATTTTATGATTATATCTAAGGATTCAAATCTGCCAATTGGAATAACAGGGCTAATCGACATTGATTTTAGACATTTAAGAGGGCAGTTTTATATGACAATTGGTGAAAAAGATTATTGGGGTAAACGTATTCCTGATGAATCTATACCTTTAATTTTAAATTATGGCTTTAATGAGCTTGGCTTAAATAGAATCTATCTATACACCTTAAATAATAATGAAAGAGCAAGAAAGGTTTATGAAAGAAATGGATTTACTAATGAAGGAACACTTAGAAAACATTATTTTTGTGTTGGGGAATATCAAGACTTAATGGTTATGAGTGTTTTAAAAGATGATTTTAAGATTTAACAAAAAAAACTGTAATGCCAAAAACATATATTATTGCTGAAATTGGGCCGAATCATAACGGAAGTTATGATATGGCCCTAGAATTAATTGAAAAATTAGCTGGCATTGGTGTTGATGCGGTTAAATTTCAATTGGGTGATGCAAGAAATTCTTTATCGCTAGATTCTTTTAAAGCTGATTATCAAAAAAAAAATGATAATGCAGAAGATATATTTGAAGCAACAAAAAAAAGACAGTTATCTCACGAATCCCATAAGAAGCTTGCAATTAAGTGCAAAGAGTTGAATGTTGATTATCTTTGTACAGCATTTGATATAGATAGTTTGATATTTTTAGATCAAGAGATAGATGTTCCTAAATTTAAAATTGCTTCTGGAGAGATTTTCTCAATTGACTTGCTTGAATACATGGTTATGAAGAATAAGCCTTTGATATTATCAACTGGAATGGCTTCATTTGAAGAAATAGAGAGGGTGTATGAAATACTTTCTTCAAAATCAAAAAATAAAGATATAACGATTCTTCATTGTGTAACAAGCTATCCTGCATCATTGGAATCGATCAATCTAAATGTGATGCTCGAACTTAAAGAAAAATTTAAAACAAAAATAGGGTATTCAGATCATACTTTAGGAAATATTGCATCTCTTTCTGCCGTTGCTATGGGAGCCTCCATAATTGAAAAGCATGTGACACTTGATAAATCATTACCAGGACCTGATCACAAAGCTTCTGCAACTATTAGTGAATTCAAGAATTTAGTGAAAAATATCCGTGAAATTGAAATCATTAAAGGCAGTTATGAAAAAATTTTCTCAAAAACTGAAGTAGATATATCAAAGGTTGCCAGAAAAAGCATTGTTGCTAAGCACTTAATAAAAAAAGGCACAATTATAAAAATAGAGGATATATGCTTCAAACGTCCTGGAATTGGATTTTTACCAATAGACAAGCATATGGTTTTAGGTAAAACAGCCATTACAGATATTGAGGAAAATAGGGTTATAAGAGAAGAGCAAATTTCATGAAAATTGCCTTCATTACTGGAGCCAGATCTGATTATGGACCATTTAGAAGCACATTAAAGGCTATTTCCCTAGATCAAAATTTTAATTTAGATATTTTAGTTCATGGAATTCATTTCTTAGATTCCTTTGGAAATTCTATTAATGAAATAAAAAGAGATAGCTTTGGGAAGATTGTAAAATTAGAAACCATCACTTCACAGGAGGAAAAATCAATTGAAATGATAGACACTTTTAAGGTGTTGAATAATTTTTTAAATAGTAGTTCATATAATTTAGTAGTAATTGTAGGTGATAGGCTTGAAGCATATGCAGCAGCACTTGCAGCCCATTTTGCAAAGATACCAATATTGCACTCGGGAGGAGGCCATATTACAAATGGCGCTATTGATAATATTTACAGATATAATATTACTAATCTATCTAAATATCATCTGACTACTTCAAGAAAAGCCTTCGATACGCTGAGAAATTTACCAAGCATAAATTTTAATAATGTCCACTTTACTGGCTCACCCACAGTAGATGCAATCAAAAGCTATCTCATTTCTCCAATACATATTGAAAAATATGTTCCAAATCTCTCTAAAAAAAAATATATTCTTATTACTTTTCATCCTGTAACTTTAATTAATGAGCCTGTTGTAGAAATTATGAAAGCAGTAGTGGAGTATTTAAGCTCGAAAAACATTCATATGTTGATCACATATCCAAATAATGATGAAAAAAGTAATGAAATTACGGCATACATAGATAGTATTAAAAAATACAAAAATATTCATGTAATTCCTCATCTTGGTTCTAATGCATATTTTAGTGCAATTTATTGCTCTGAATTTGTTATTGGTAATTCTAGCAGTGGTTCTATGGAAGTACCTTATTTTAAAAAACATGTATTAAATATAGGGACTCGTCAAGAGGGAAGAGCTTTAGATAAATCTGTTACAAATGTTGATGCAGATAGTGCTGAAGTGATAAAAGTTTTAAGTTCAATATTAAATAAAGATGTTTCATTGTTAAATAATGAAGAGCTATATGGAGATGGGTCAGCAATAGAAAAAACTTTAAAAATTTTAAAAAAAATTTCTGCTGAGGGGTTAAAGAATCATGATTGATTTAAAAAAATTGGAAATATTTGAAGATACAACAATTAGAGAAGCTATAAAGGCTATTGATAGAGGCAATTTGCAGTTGGCCATAGTTGTTGACAAAAAGAGAAGATTATTAGGTACTCTAACTGATGGTGATATTAGAAGAGGTATTTTAAGTGGCCTTGATACTGAAAGTAATATTAAAGGTATATACTTTAGATCCCCATTGGTGGCTACATTAGCAGAATCAAAAAAAGATATTTTACAAAAGGCACTTGATAGAAAAATACATCAAGTTCCTATAATTGATGAGAATCAACATGTAATTGATATCAGACAAATAGAAGAGCTTATTAAACCAAGGGAAAAAAGCAATAAGGTAGTATTGATGGTAGGAGGATTGGGAACTAGGTTAAAACCTTTAACAGAAAAGATACCCAAACCATTACTTAAAGTTGGTAGCAAAACAATACTAGAGACTATCCTATCAAGGTTCCTCGAGTATGGGTATAAAAATATTTTAATGTGTGTTAATTATAAATCAGATATGATTCAGGAATTTTTTGGTGACGGCAGTAAATTTGGTGTAAGCATAGAGTATATCTTAGAGGATAAGAGGATGGGAACTGCAGGAGCACTTAGTTTGCTAAAAGATAAAATATCTGAACCATTTTTTGTTATGAATGGAGATTTGCTAACCGATATTAATTTTGAAAATATGCATAATTTTTTTGTTTCCGATGAAGCTGATGCTCTTATGTGCGTTAGAGAGTATGAATTCCAAATTCCTTATGGAGTTGTTAATACTGATAATATTCGAATTAAATCAATTCAAGAAAAGCCTTCTCATAAATTTTTTGTAAACGCAGGTATCTATATGCTCAGTCCTAAGGTATTAAAATACGTCCCAAAAAATGAGTTTTATAATATGACCACCCTTTTTGAAACGCTAATAGAAAAAAATAGAAAAGTAATTTCATTTCCTCATGAGGGTTATTGGATGGATATTGGTAGGTTTGAAGAATATGAGAAAGCCAATACCGAATTTAATAATATATTTTAATGCCTCTTAATAAAAAAATTTTAGCTGTTATTTTGGCAAGAGGTGGAAGTAAAAGGCTTCCAAGAAAGAATGTAATACCTTTATGCAAAAAACCGCTTATTTCATGGACTATTGAAGCGGCATTAAAATCAAAATACATTGATAAACTTGTTGTCTCAAGTGATGATGATGAGATTCTAAACATTTCAAATAACTTAAAAGTAACCAGCATTAAAAGGCCTAGTGAACTAGCTACTGATCAGTCTACTTCTTATGATGCACTATTACATGTACTAAAAAATTTTACAGGTTATGAATATATAGTTCTGCTTCAGCCCACAAGCCCGTTAAGAGATGAAAGTCATATTAATCAAGCAATAGAGCTTGTAAATAAAAAAAATGCAGAAGCAGTCGTAAGTGTTTGCCAGGAAAGACATAATCTAACAAAGTCATTTTCATTAGACAAAAGTTTGCTAATACATAATTTAAATAAGAAAGATGATGAATTAAATAAAAATTCTAACATGAAAAATTTTTATAAGTTAAATGGCGCAATATATATATGCAAAGTTGAACAATTTTTGAAAGAAAAAAGCTTCCTAATAAAAAATAAAACTTTCGCATATATTATGAGCGAAGAATGCTCGATAGATATTGATGAGCAAACAGATTTTGAACTTGCTAGTTTATATATGTCAAAAAAACTTTGCGTTAATTAAGCTGGACCTTGAGAGATATTAATTAATAATAAAAATTAGACAATGATTATAAGCAATTGGAAAAGATTATTTGCATCTATGAATTATTTCTTGAAGCTCATTTTCTTTAAAAAAGAATACGATGTAGTTTTTGTAAGTTCAGTTTATTTCAATAGAGGCCATAATGGTGAAAACGCATTATTAAAACCAATGATTGAATCTTGCAAAAAAAATAATCTTAACTTTGTGATTTTTGAGGATGCTGATCTGAAAGGTGAATACAAAAACTTTCGTAGATCCAATAATTCAATACCTTTTGATTTTATATCATTAGTCCAGGTTATTTTAAGAAAATTTTTTAATCTCATTTATAAAAATTCATTATCAGAAAATAAAAAATATATAGGAGATCCCAAAACTTCTAATGTGCTAAAAAATTTTTTTTTTAGAAAGTTTAATTCAAAAGTTTATATAACTCTTTTATGGAACAATATTACTTTATGGAGAAGTATTGACCCTGATTCGTGCGTTGTTGACTACCAGCATGGTGTAATATATGACGGCCATCTTGGATATATTAAAGATGGTCGGCCACCGAAAATAAAATCAGCTAATGACATAGTTACATTAGTTTATGGACAAAGTTTTAAGGATATACTGATAGATGGTGATAAATCTAATTTTTATGGCGAGAACAATGTCGTAAAGGTTGGTATAAAAAAAGAATCTAAATTTAAAAATTTGCCTCAACGTAATACTAGGAAAATACTTTTTTCTTTACAAATTGTTCCTGGGCTTGATGTTAAATTAGTTAATAATTATATTGATGACATTAATAAACTCATTACATTTAACAAAGACTTTTTAACTAAAAATAATTATAAAATAATCTTCAAACATCATCCTAGATACACCACATATAATTGCCCAAAAATTAATTTTGAAGAAGACTTTATTGATTTTGATAATCAAACACCGATTTTAGATTTATTAAATACTGCTTCCATCCATATGACATTCCATTCTACTTCAGCCTTTGATGCCGCAATGATAGGAATTCCTACAATATTCATAGATATGTTAGGAGAAATGTCGCCTGAGGAGATATTTTTAAATCAGTATAAATATCCATGCAAAGATATGGTAATAAAAGATTGTAAAGATTTAGAAAAAATACTAGTAGACATTGATAATAAAGAAATCTTTATTAATAAATGCGATGATGTATATCAATGGTCACAGGCCTTTTACAATGATTTTGATGAAAAAATATTTGAAGATTTTTTATCAAAGAAAGTAAATAAACATATTCTTAATAATTGATATGAGTTTTATCAAAACGGGTAAAACAAGCGTAATTATTACAACATATAATGATGCAAAATTCTTAGAGAGATCTATTCCATCAGTTCTCAATCAAACTCTTATGCCTCTAGAAATAATCATCATTGATGACGGTTCACACAACAATGATGCAGAAAAAATTTTTAAGACATTTTCATTACATTCAGATATCTCTATGCTATACGAGAAGAAAAAAAATGGAGGTCCATCAAGCGCAAGAAATGTTGGAATTAAATTAGCAAAGGGAGAGTTTATTCTTTTTCTTGATGCTGATGATGAGCTATTAAAAAACTCCTTAGAGTGGCGCGAAGAAATATTGGAATCATTGGATCAAAATTATGCGTCTGTTTATTGCAGTAAAATAAAGCTCATAGATAATAAAAGGAAAATTAAGGAAAAAATCTTTGAAACTGATGGTAAGTTAAATGTTAGTTTGGTTGGGCGCAATAATGGTATTCCTGGACAAATAACACATCATTTATTTCGAAGAGATATTATTAATGAAGTTAATGGATATAATGAATCTCTTAAATTTAATGAAGATTTCGAATTCCTTCTAAGAATTGCAAAGAAGGGGCTATTTTTTGGAGTTAGTAGGGCTGGTTTTATTCAACATATGCGAGAAGATTCATGGAGTAAGTCAGATCCATATTATGCTTATAATGGAGTAGAAGACTTTTTAAACTTAGCTTCAAATAAAAAATTATTACCTCAAATTGAAATCAAGCTTAGAAGAAAAGAAAATAGGCTTTCTTTGGCTAAGAAGATAATTTTATTTCAAAGAACTAAATCGAAAGAAGCGATCCCATACATAGATGAAGCATTTGATATAATTAAACCCCAAAATATAAAAGAGCATGCATTATTTTATTTGAATAAAATTTTAAAAAAACTTTGATTAGACAAATAGTCTTAAAGTAATTGACTGATAATTTTCATTAAAGTTTTTTAAATTTCTAAATGCAGGAATAAAAATGAAAATTTTACATATAATCACAGGCTTAAATAAGGGAGGCGCTGAGACACTTTTATGTAATTTATGTCAATTCGATAAAGAGCATGAACATACAATTATCTCTTTATCTAATGTTAAAGATTCACAATCTCTTTCAAGCATGCATAATTTTTCTTTATACTCACTAGATTTCCCCATAGGAAAGGTAAGGGTATTAGGTTTATTTAAACTTTATAAACTTATTAAAAAAATTAACCCAGATGCTATTCAAACCTGGTTGATACATGCTGATCTAATTGGTGGTTTAGCAGCTAGATTTGCAGGAGTCAAAAATATTTTTTGGGGTGTCCACCATACCATTTTGTTTCAAGGCAAAGTTAAATTTTCAACAATTTTTATTTTAAAATGCAATGCTTTTTTATCAAACTTTGTACCTAAAAAGATAATTTATTGCGCTGAAAAGTCTAGGCTAATTCAAGAATCAATTGGTTTTAATAAGTCAAAGGGATTAGTTATACAAAATGGCTATGACATAAAAAACTTCTCTCAAAATAATATTTTGCGTAAAGATTTTAGAAATGAGCTAGGCTGTTCTGATAATACCTTTCTTATTGGTCACGTAGGCAGTTATCATCCTCTAAAGGATCAGAGCAATTTAATCGATGCTCTTGCTTTTTTAAATAAAAAAGGTTTCGACTATTCGGCTGTACTTGTTGGAAAGAATCTTGATAATAATAATCATGATTTGGTGTCTAAGATAAGGGAGAATGGATTGACAGATCATATTATTTTGCTTGGAGAAAGGAATGATATTCCTGCAGTGATGAATGGTATTGATTTATTTATACTTTCATCTTTATCAGAAGCTTTCCCAAATGTTCTTAACGAAGCAATGGCGTGCGGTACTCCTTGTGTTTCAACCAACGTCGGTGATGCTTCATTAATTGTCGATAATACAGGATGGGTTGTATCTCCTAAAGATCCAAAAGCTATAGCTAATGCTGTTCTCGAAGCTGCAAATGAAAAACAATCAGATAATTCTACTTGGATTAAAAGAAAAAATGAATGTCATCAAAGAATTGCCCATCATTTTACGCTTGAAAAAATGTTAAAAAAGTATAAAGAGGCATGGGCAGGCAATGATTAAATTTCCAAAGTCAATTTCAAGAGCTCTATAAATGTTTATTTATGATATACCAAACATACTCGCAATATTAATTGTGATATTCGTTTCATTTAGAGTTGGTTTAATTCCATTGTGGTTATCTTTTTTTCTGTGTTTGCTTGCCTTCACCCCCTTTTTGCTTAATGACGTTCTTTTCCCAGCAAAATATATGCCTGATCAATTTCAGTACTATAATGTCTCTAAGGGAATTCGATCTTTTGCCTTAGATAGCTTTTCTGAATCTACAACAGTTGAGAACGCCGGTTGGATGTTAGCTTTGATTCCTTTACCTTATATAGAAACAATTCAAAGTTTAGGTTTTTTTAATAGATTTATGGTTACTGTTCTTATTATTTGGCTCTATTCGTCTAAAAATATACGTGGCTGGCCTCTTTTGTTTATGCTTTTCTATCCAAGCTTGCTTCTTTACAGTTCATTAACTCTCAGAGACACATTGGTATTAATATTTATGATTTTACCTATAATCTTTTTTATAGAAAATCGAAGATTGCTGGCATTAATAACCGCTTTTCCATTATTGTTGTTTAAATTTCAAAACTTTTTATTAATAATCGTTTTTTTTGCAGCCCACCTTTATTTTTCCCGTGATTCGTTTGTCTATAGATATAGATATATGTTCCTAATTATCGTAATAGCTTCACTTGCTCCTTTCTTAATGACAATAATCGAGATACTCGATTTTAGTAGGCTAAATATGTTCATCGATGATGGAGGAAGACCCAATGCATATGTGCATATGAGAACCATAGAAGATTTTATAATCATAGCTATGCAATCTGCACCTTACTTTTTAATGAAGCCATTGCCATGGGAAGCTAATAGTTTTTTAACATTTCTACAAAGCTTTGAAAACATACTAATATTAATTTTCCTGAGTTTTATGTTTATAAGAACATCTAAAGTGGATAAACAAATTGCTTTTAAATGGCTGGTATATTTATTTGCTGCATTGGGTATTTATGGATTGGTTGTCTATAATTTTGGAACAGCTGTTCGATATAAATTCCCTTTTATTGTAATTGTGATCGTTGGCATGGCTTATGAATTATACTTAAAACATGGCAAATTGATTTTAAATAAGGATTTTAAACTTTGATATTTGATGAATTTTTACAATATTTTAAAGCACAGTTCTCAATATATAATAATAATCATTACGCTATTCATTTATTAGGATTTGATAGGGGAATTTAATAAATGTGTGGAATAGCAGGATATGTTGGTGAAACACCAAATCCCTCAGAATGTCTAGCCAATATGGCACAGGCGATTAATCATCGTGGGCCTGATAATAAGGGTATATGGTCAGATGAAAAAGCAGATATCGGTCTTGCGCATGCCAGGTTGTCAATACTCGACTTAAGCTCAGCTGGCAATCAACCTATGCATTCAACATCAAAAAACTATGTAATAGTATTTAATGGAGAGATTTATAATCATAATGAGCTTAGATCGGAGTTGGAGTTAATTGATAGTAGAAACTGGTTGGGCCATTCTGATACAGAAACTCTTTTGGCTGCTATTGAAGAATGGGGATTAGAAAAAACACTCATTAAATCAAAGGGAATGTTTGCTATAGCTTTGTGGGATAAAAATTCTAAAAATTTGTCTATAGCATGCGACAGAATTGGAGAGAAACCACTTTACTATGGATGGGTAAAAGAACAGTTTGTTTTTGCTTCTGAATTAAAATCAATTAAAAAGTTTCCAGAATTTAATAATCCAATAGATAGAGATTCATTGGCATTATTTTTAAGATTTAATTCAATACCGGCACCGCATTCAATATATAAAGATATTTTTAAATTAGAACCGGGTCAAATAATACAAATTCATGCGGATTCAAAAAAAATTAAAAAGTATAACTATTGGTCAACAGAGCATGTATACAAAAAGGGTCATATGGCTCAATATTCTTTCACTCCATCTGAAGCAGTCAATCAGCTTGAGACTACTTTATCGAATGCTGTATTTGCTCAAATGCAATCTGATGTCCCATTGGGTGCTTTTTTATCTGGAGGCATAGACTCAAGTACAATTGTTGCTTTAATGCAGTCAAGATCTAGCCAAAATGTAAATACATTTACTATTGGTTTTAATGCTAAAGAGTTTGATGAAGCCAAGCATGCTGGAGAGGTTGCCAGGCATCTTGGGACCAATCATTTTGAAAAGTATGTTACTGATCATGATGCATTAGATGTTATTCCTCATATACCAGATATTTATGATGAGCCTTTCGCTGACTCTTCACAGATACCAACTTATTTGGTTTCAAAGTTTGCTAAGCAAGAAGTTACTGTTGCGCTATCTGGAGATGCAGGTGATGAGCTCTTTGGTGGATATAATCGTTATGTATTTAGTGAAAAAATATTCAGTAAAATTTTAAAAAGCCCAATTTTTTTAAGGAAATTAATGTCTAAAACTATTTTTAGCATGACAGAGGAAAAGTGGGATAGCTTGTTGGGTGGTTTAATGAGTAAACGTTTTGCAAACTTTGGTCACAAACTGCATAAAGCTGCTAATATTCTTTCATCTAAATCAATTCGCGATTTACACTTCAAGTTAATATCACAAATTCACAACCCATCAGATTGGCTCATAAATGTGAACGAACATAAAACAATATTAAATGATGATATTGAGCACTTTGAAGGATTAAATTCTATTGAGAAGATGATGGCTTATGATTTAATAACCTATTTGCCAACTGATATATTAACCAAGGTTGATAGAGCGGCTATGTCAGTTTCCCTGGAAACCAGAGTCCCATTTCTAGATCCTGAAGTTATTGAATTTTCAGCTTCTTTGCCTGTGGAATTCAAAATTCGTAATGGTATAACTAAATGGGCACTTAGAGAGGTTCTTTATAAATATGTACCTAAAGATCTAATTGAGCGACCAAAGATGGGTTTTGCAGTTCCTTTAGCTGAATGGTTGCGAGGACCATTAAAGGACTGGGCTGAAGCTCTGTTGGATGAAAAACGTTTACATCAAGAAGGTTTTTTTAATGTAGAATTTGTTCGGAGTAAATGGTTGGAGCATTTAAGTGGTAAACGAAACTGGCATCATCAGTTATGGAATGTTTTAATGTTCCAAGCTTGGCTTGAAAATAATTAATCAATTTATGAGGAAAGCTTATGCAATACACTGATTCGTCAATAGCAATAGTTGGACTGGGATATGTTGGGTTACCACTGGCAGTTGAATTTGGTAGCAAGCGAAAAGTTATCGGTTTTGATATAAATGAAGATAGGATTAAAGATTTAAAGAAAGGTATAGACAATACTCTTGAAACCACCAATGAAGAATTAAAAGATGCGACTCATTTAAGCTTCACAAACTATCTTGAGGATTTAAAAGACTGTAAGATTTTTATAATAACTGTCCCAACCCCAATCGATGAAGATAAAAAACCTGATTTATCTCCATTAGAAAATGCTAGCAAAGCAATTGGCTCTATTCTAAAAAAAGAAGATATAGTTATTTATGAATCAACTGTTTTTCCTGGAGCAACCGAGGAGATATGTGTTCCTATTCTTGAAGCCAAATCTGGTTTATCCTTCAATGAAGAATTCTTCTGCGGATATTCTCCAGAACGCATTAATCCTGGAGATAAAGAGCATCGTATTTCAACGGTTAAAAAAGTTACCTCAGGATCAAATCCTGAGATTGCAACAAAAGTTGATGAGTTATATCAAGAGATCATTACTGAGGGTACTCATAAGGCAAGTAGTATAAAAGTTGCTGAGGCTGCTAAGGTAATTGAGAATACTCAAAGAGATGTAAACATAGCTCTAATAAATGAACTTTCACTTATTTTTAATAAATTAAATATTGATACTGAATCAGTTCTAGAAGCAGCCGGTACGAAATGGAACTTTCTTCCATTTAGGCCTGGTTTGGTGGGTGGACATTGTATTGGTGTCGATCCTTATTACCTTACCCATAAAGCACTAGAAGTTGGTTATAACCCTGAGATGATTCTTGCAGGTCGAAGGATAAACGATAATATGGGGTTTTTTGTTGCAGATCAAATATTAAAGCTGATGAATGAAAAAGGCATCGATGTAGAAGGCGCAAATATATTGATAATGGGCTTAGCTTTTAAAGAAAATTGTCCTGATATTAGAAATACAAGAGTAGTTGATCTTATAGAGCAGTTCGATGGTTTTAATTGTTCAACAGAGGTATATGATCCTTGGGTTGATAAAGATGCTGCTATGGATGAATATAAGATCAAGTTGATTGAAGAACCTATGGAAGGTAAATATGAAGCAATAATTTTAGCAGTTGCACATGATGTTTTTAAAAATTTATCATTAGAACAAATAAAGACTTTTGGAAAAGAAAATCATGTAATTTATGATATTAAATATTTATTAGATAATGAAGAGGTTGACGGCAGACTATAATATAAATGATTAAATTTGAACACTTACAAGAATATTTAAAAAATAATCAAAAGACTTGGTTGGTGACTGGAGTAGCTGGATTTATTGGATCTAACTTACTTGAAAAATTATTAATATTAAATCAAAAAGTGGTGGGGCTAGACAGTTTTGATACTGGTTATCAACATAATATTGATCAAGCACTCCAAGATGTTCAAAATACTACCGGCAAAGACTTAAGTAATAACTTTAATTTTATTAATGGTGATATAAGAAATTCAAGTGATTGCAATCAAGCATGTGATGGTGTTGATTATGTTTTGCATCAAGCCGCACTTGGCTCGGTTCCAAGATCAATCGAAGACCCCATTGGCACTAATGAAGCAAATATTAATGGCTTCATAAATATGTTAGTGGCAAGTAAAGATGCAAAAGTTAAAAGATTTGTCTACGCTGCATCAAGTTCATCATATGGTGATAATACTGATCTTCCAAAAATAGAGCATATGATTGGCAATCCTTTAAGCCCTTATGCTGTAACAAAGCTTGTAAATGAGCTCTATGCAAGTGTTTTTGCAAAAAATTATGATTTCAAAACTATTGGACTAAGATACTTTAATATATTTGGTAAAAGACAAGATCCAAACGGCGCCTATGCTGCAGTGATCCCAAAGTGGGTAGCCTCAGTTTTAAGTAATGAAGATGTTTATATAAATGGCGATGGAGAAACTAGTAGAGATTTTTGTTACATTGATAATGCAGTACAGTGTAATATTTTAGCTGCAATGACTGAAAATAATGAAGCTATTGATCAAGTTTATAATGTTGCTCTAAATGACAGGACAAGTCTTAATGAGCTCCACAGAATGATTGAAGATAAAATAATACAAAGAGTTCAGGGTATAGAGAAGAAAGAACCAATTTATAGAGAATTTAGACCTGGAGATGTCAGACATTCACAAGCAAGTGTGGATAAGGCTTATAAACTTTTAGAGTATCGACCTAAATACAAAATATCTGAAGGTTTAGATGAGGCAATAGACTGGTATATTAATTCTGTCAAATAGATAAGTTGTTATTTAGTAAAAGATGAAAATATTAATTCTTGGAACTGTGCCAAATGACTTATTAAATTTTAGAGCTGATTTAATTAAAGATTTTATAAAAAAAAATCATGATGTAATAACTGCGTCATCGTCACTTGACCCTAATTCAATTATTCATATGAATAATTTGGGTGTTACATATGAACCAATTTTTTTAAACAGACATAGTTTAAATGCAGCTGGAGATTTAAGAACACTCATCAATTTATTAAATTTAATTAAAAAACAAAAGCCACATTTAGTTCTAGCACATGGCATTAAATTAGTTATATGGGGCGGCATTTCTGCAAGTATTAGAAATGTACCATTTTTTGCTTTAATTACAGGGCTTGGTTTTGCTTTTCAAGGCAAGACACTCAAAAGAAGAATATTAACTAAGTTAGTTTCTTTTCTATATAGAATTGCACTAAGTAAATCAAAAGCTGTTATTTTTCAAAATAAAGACAATAGAGATCTTTTTATTAATAATGGTATTGTACCTCGATCTAAAACTTATATTGTTAATGGATCGGGTGTGGATATAAAAAAATATAGTTATTCAAAACAACCTGATGCTGATGTAAGTTTTTTGTTAGTTTCTCGCTTGCTTGGTGAAAAGGGTTTGCGAGAATATGCCGCAGCTGCAAAAATTGTAAAGGATCAATTTCCTCAAATTAAATTTGACTTAGTAGGAGCAGAGGATGAATCGCTTGATGCAATTTCACTAGAAGAAGTTCACAGCTGGAAAAATTATGTAAATTATAATGGTTCGACTGATGATGTGAGGCCTTTTATTGAAAAATGTCACGTTTATGTATTACCTTCATATCATGAAGGATTGCCAAGAAGTACTTTAGAAGCAATGTCTATGGGTCGTCCAATACTTACAACAGATGCAGTAGGGTGCAAAGAAACAGTTGATGAGGGTATAAATGGCTTTATGGTTCCAGTAGGATCTTCAAAAAAATTAGCAGAGAAAATGATTTGGTTTATCGAGAATAGAGAAAAAATAAAAATTATGGGTGAACAAAGCAGAATTATTGTTGAAAAAAAATTTGACGTGCGAATAATAAATCAAGAAATGCTTAAAATTATGGGAATTCAGTAAGTTTTTCTTATATGTTGATGAGTTTTTCTCTGCAGTTTATCATATAGGCCATTAATTACTAAAAACATACACAAAATGAATATTGAAGAATATTGGAGTGATATAGATTCCAGACTTGAAAATCTTCTCAATGACGGATATGTTAAATTACCATCACTGAGAATGCTTAATCTGGAACATATAGCTTCAAATATTTCAGATGAAATGGGTTCATTAACATTTAAAGAACTTGGATTATGTCATAAAAATTTTTTAGATGAGCTTGCGATTGAAAAATATTTGACTCCAAAGTTACACAAAATTGCTTCAGAAGTTTTCAGTTATAAAGGTGATGACTCAAATCAATACCATGTTGCTAGGAAAGTAGAACCTGGAAACGCTACAGAGATGTTTAGAGCTCATTTTGATTCACATCTTTTTACAATGGTGCTACCAATAAAAATTCCTGAAACTAGCAATAATGGCACTGCAGGAGATCTAATATATTTTCCATATGCTAGAAAAGTTCCAGGAAACGAAATTACTAACTTTGTTGGAAAAGCTTACTATAAAAGGTACGCATCAAAAGAAGGTATGGAAAAATTCTCTTCAAATTCTTCAAAAAAAGTTGATGACTTCAGAGATTATCAACCTTTACTTTTTGTCGGAAATACAACTTTACATACTAATTATCCGGTGTCACCTGATTGTTCCAGTTATAGATTAACTTTGTTAGCTCATTTTTTTGATCCATCTCCAAAATATGGTGTTGGAGGATTGTTGAGACTAATAAGAAATAGATAGCTAAATGATTAAATTTGAAGATCTTATCCAAGAAACTCCGTATTTAATTTTTAAAGAAAATTATGAAAAAGCATTAAAAGCTAATCAAAAAAATATTGAAGCCATAAGCATTTCTTCATATTCAAATGAAAAAAAAGAAGTAAACTCAAGATATGTAAATCTCAAATTAGTAAATGAGAGAAAATTTATATTTTTTTCAAATTACAATTCTCCAAAATCGAAAGAATTCGAAAATCACAATCAAATCACCGCCCTAATATATTGGAACAATACTAACACTCAAATCAGAATGAAGGCCTTTATTAAAAAAACAAGCAAAGAATTTAATCAGGATTATTTTGCTAAAAGAGATGAGAAAAAAAATGCCTTAGCAATTTCCTCATATCAATCTAGCCCAATTGATTCTTATGAAACGCTTCAAAAGAATTATGAAATTTGTCTTAAAGAAAGCAACTTAAATGAATGCCCTGATTATTGGGGCGGCTATTCATTTATCCCATATTATTTTGAATTTTGGGAAGGCCATAAGTCAAGACTTAATAAAAGAGAGGTATACAAATTTCAAAATGATGAGTGGATTCATGGTTTTTTGCAGGCATAAAATATTTGCGAAATTCATTAATTAGTATAAAATCCTTTTTGAATTATGAATTATTTAATTTCTTCTCTTTAATATCATCTTGATTTTAAGCAATTACTAAATGTTTTTTCATACAACTTACTTCTAAAAGGTATTTCTCATAGCTATAACAAGAAAACAATTAACTCCAATTAATCAGAAAATCAAGGCTAGCGAGGTTATGCTTATTGATGATCAAGGAGAAAAAAAAGGCGTTGTTTCAATAGCCGATGCTTTGGAAGCTGCAAATAATGCGTCCTTAGACTTAGTCCAAGTATCTCCATCAGATTCAAATCCTGTTGTATGTAAACTTTTAGATTATGGCAAGCACCTGTTTGATAAGAAAAAAAGTTCTTCATCTTCAAAAGTAAAAAGTAAAAGAAATACAACAAAAGAAATTAAATTTAGACCTTCAACAGACGTAGGCGACTATAATATTAAATTAAAAAAGATTAAAAGCTTTATTCTTGACGGAGATAAGACTAAAATAAGCGTCCGATTTAGGGGAAGAGAAATACTTAATAGTGATATGGGCCTTGCTCTTTTAAATAAATTAAGAGATGAGCTTGAGGAAATATCCCAGGTAGATCAAGAGCCTTCATTAGAAGGAAGGCAATTATTGATGGTTTTATCTCCTTTAAAAAAGAACAAATAATATAATAAAGATATGGGTTATAAATTAAAAACACATTCTGGAGCCGCCAAGCGTTTCAAGAAAACAGGCTCATCCGTAAAAAGTAAAAGTGCTAATAGAAATCATATCCTTACTAAGCAGTCTACAAAAAGAAAAAGACACAATAGAGGCCTTAATAAACTTACAGGAACTGTACTTAAAATGGCTTCAAAATTAATAAGAAGTTAAATCATGCCAAGAACCACAAAATCAGTAACAGCCAAAGCGAAACATAAAAAAGTCCTTAGTTCTACTAAAGGACATTATGGCGCTAGAAGTAGATTATATAAAACCGCAAAGCAATCAAACATCAAATCTTTACAATATGCTTTTAGAGATAGAAAAAATAAAAAAAGATCTTTTAGGGCTCTTTGGATAGCAAGAATAAATGCTGGAGCAAGAGATTTAGGTGTTTCGTATTCAGTTCTTATAAACTCAATGTCTAAAAAAGATATAGCATTAGATAGGAAAATATTATCTGATATCGCTATTTCAGATAACACAACATTTAAAAAAATTGTAAAAATAGCTATAAGCTAGATATGCGTCCTATAGATGTCATCTAATAAAGACATTTTCTCTCCAGAACTTATAAAGGATAAAGGCTCTATTCATCCAATAAATCATATGAAAGACACAATCATGGGTCTGCTAGTTTCATTTGGGTTTGAAATTATTGATGGTCCAGAGATTGAAACAGAAGAGTTCAATTTTGATATGCTTAATATAAAAAAAACGCATCCTGCTAGACAGATGCATGACACCTTTTATGTTGAAGGCAAATCAAATTTGTTAAGGACTCACACCTCACCAGTTCAAATAAGAGGAATGCTTGAGAAAAGACCTCCACTGGCTTTCATTTCTGGTGGTAAAGTTTATAGAAAAGATGATGATGCAACTCATTTGCCTATGTTTCATCAAATTGAGGGAATTTTAGTTGATAAAAACATAAGCTTTGCACATTTGAAAGATTTGATTTATAAAATTGTTCATTCATTGTTTGGTAAAGACATTGAATTAAGATTTAGGCCTTCATATTTTCCATTCACAGAACCATCAGCTGAAGTTGATATATTATCAAGTGAAGGAAAGTGGCTAGAAATTCTTGGATGTGGATTAGTAAATCCTAAAGTACTTGAGAATTGTAATATTGATTCGAATTCCTACTCTGGGTTAGCATTTGGCTTGGGTATAGAAAGGATAGCTATGCTGAAACATGGAGTGAAAGATATAAGAGAGTTTTATAAATCTAATTTAGATTTTTTATGTCAATTTAAATGAAAATAGCATACAAGCACTTAGTAAAAAACATTATTGCAAATCCTTCAATAGACGAGATTTCTGATCGCTTGTTTCAACTTGGGCATGAGCATGAGATTGAAAATGATATCTTTAATATGGAATTTACTCCAAATAGAGGTGACTGCCTATCATTAAATGGACTTTTAAGAGATTTATCAGTTTTTTATGACGTTGACGCAAACCAAGAAATTTATAATGAAAAATTAAATATTTTAGATATCGATTTTGAAAATTTTTCACATGATATTTGTCCTCAAATTTCATTTCTTAAAATAGAAATAGAGGACATTCCTGATAAATATAAAGACTATTTAAATGATTATTTTATTGATCTAAATCTGAATAAAAATAATTTTTTTACTGATATTTCTAATTATATTTCTTACGAAAATGGACAACCAACTCATTGTTACGATGCTGATAAGATCAATGGTAAATTAGTATTCCAAGAATTAGATACTGATCAAGAATTTGAAACATTACTTGGAAAAAAAATTAATCTAAAAAACAAAAATCCAGTCTTCCTTTTAAACGATAAGGTAATAAATCTAGCAGGAGTTATTGGAGGAATTGAAACATCATGTTCTTCAAATACAAAGACAGCTCTTGTTGAATGTGCTTTTTTCAAACCAGAAGCAATAATTGGTAAATCTGTTAAATATGATATTCAATCTGAGGCATCATATAAGTTTGAGAGATTTGTTGACCCAGAATGTCAAGATAGAACAATTAGAAGATTTATTAAAATAGTTGATGAACATGCAAACATAAAAGACGTGTCTGTTATTTCATATAATTTTAAACAAAATAAAGTTACAAAAATTCCTATTAAGACCAATGAAATTAATCAAATTATTGGTACTAATATAAGCCAAGAATTATATTTAAATTATTTATCTAAATTAGGCTTTATTATAAATGATGAGCATATAGAAGCTCCTTCATATAGAAGTGATATCGAAACCCAAAATGACTTAGCTGAGGAAATTGCAAGAGTCATTGGCTATGACAATATCACAAGAAATGAAATAACTATTCCCAAAGGAAAAAAATCCAATATCTATGATTTAGAAAATAATCTAAGGTTTTTTTTATTAGATGAAGGTTTTTATGAGATTATTAATTCTCCTTTTGTTGGAAGTGATTCAAGTAATTCTATTTCGGTAGATAACCCACTAGATTCTAATAAAAAATATCTTAGATCTAATTTAATTGAATCCTTATTAGAAAATCTTTTGTATAACGAAAGAAGACAGAAAGATTCAATTAAATTATTTGAAATATCAGATATTTACACTGTCAAAAACAAAAAAATAAATGTAACAAGAAAGCTTGGAATTATTGCAAGTGGAAGGGCAGGACATAACTATAAAGATTTTTCAAAAAAAATTAGTAAGAAGTATCTCACCTCAGTTTTTAAAGAGACCCTTCCTAATGAAAATTTTGAATTTAAGGCATTAAATAGAGAGTTATTAAATACAAAAGTGAAGAATGAGATTATTTGTTGTGAAGTTGATATAGCGAATTTTTCATCTGATGTTTTA
Organism: uncultured SAR86 cluster bacterium; assembly: GCA_902560315.1. Lineage (GTDB taxonomy): Bacteria > Pseudomonadota > Gammaproteobacteria > Magnimaribacterales > D2472 > SAR86A. The sequence goes on from CACELG010000002.1 coordinate 112,073, forward strand.
TCTTATAAAAAGATATCTAAACCCCCTGAAAATTTTATAGAATATTCTCCCATATCTGACTTACCTTACTCTATTAGAGATTTATCCTTTTCAATAAAAGATTTCACAGAACTAGATAAATTTATAGAGTACATTTTAGGATTCAAACATGACTTTTTAAAAGAAGTATATATATTTGATTATTTTAATAATGAAAAAAATGCCGAAATTAAAATTGGCTTTAGATTTGTTTTCCAATCATCAGATTCAACAATAACAGAAGCGCAGGTAAACGATATAATAAGTGTTATAATAGATCATACTGAGGAGATAAATGGTATAACTATACCTGGTTTAAATTAGATCTTGCATGCATGCAGGTCAAACATTTGGATAAACAAAAAAGATTATGAAAAATATTAAGTTAGTATTATTAATGTTAGTCACAGTATTTATCACTGCACAAGAATTAGATAACGAGTTTCTAGAGAGTCTACCAGATGATGTAAGGGAGGACATTGAAAAAAGGAAACAGCAAAAAGTTGATGGCACCGCTGAACAATATAGACCTTATATCTATTCTTCAAAACTGTCTCAAGTTGAAACTTTTCTGAAGTTAAAAGATAGGCTGGAAGCAGACCTATTAGAGCTTGAGAGAAGAATATCTAATGAAGAAATTGATATTAGTAGTGATTTAGAAGTTTATGGCTTAGATTTTTTTAATACCTTTCAAACATCATTTATGCCAATCAATGAACCTAACCCTGATTCTGGGTATATGCTAGATGTTGGAGATGTTCTAGAAATTCAATTAGTTGGCCCAAACGAATATATAGAAGAGCTTCTAATAAACTCTGATGGATCATTAAGTATGCCAGACATAGGAGAGGTGGTTGTTGCCGGACTATCATTAAATGATGCCTCACTTCTAATAAAATCTAAGGTTAATTCGGCACTTATAGGAAATGAAGCATTCATCAGTCTTTCCGAAATAAGAGATGTAAATATTTTAGTTACTGGAAACGCAGAAAATCCTGGTATTTATACCTTAACTGGTAATTCAAATATATTACAGGCATTGTCAGCCGCAGGAGGCATAAGTGAGTTTGGGTCTTTAAGGGAAATAAATCTTATTAGAGACAATATTATTATTGAAACACTAGATGTTTATGATTTGCTAATTGAAGGAAAATATAATCTCAAAAAACGACTTAGATCTGGAGATGTTGTTTTTGTCGAGGCAAGAAAAAACATTATCACAATTGATGGAGCAGTAAACAGACCTGCCATGTATGAAGCTTCAGATGATCAAAAACTTATAAGTATCATAAACTATGCTAATGGCATTACTCGAAATGCTGACCGAGAAAATATTTCTCTTGAAAGGCTTGTCGATGGGTCATTGAACACTATACCAGTTCCAAATGATAGTTATTTTGAAGCGATTAATGTTCAAGATGGCGATTCAATATACGTTAGAGAATATCCATATAGACAAGCTAAAATTTCTGGTGCTGTTCTCAAACCAGGATCATATACAATGTCTGCAGGTGAAACAATTAAAGATTTAATTAATAGAGCCGGTGGTTATACAGAGAATGCTTATCAGTTTGGTGCAATTTATTTAAATGAGGATGCAAAAAAAGTAAATGAGTTGTCAAAAGAAATTCTATATCGAGACTTTCTAGATAATATTATTGCCGCAAGCCAACAAAATATAGGTGGAAATTTTGATTTGACTCCCATAGTAAAATTGACCGAAGAACTAAAAGATACTGATCCAAATGGAAGAGTTGTTATAGATTTGCTTAATGAATCAAACATTGATCTTTATAGCGTCAAAGAGGGCGATGAGTTATTTGTTCCAGAAAGAAATAATGTTGTTTATGTATACGGAGAAACCTCTTCTGAGGGTGCGGTTATGTTCTCTGATAATAAGAGCGTAGAGTATTTTGTTGATAAATCTGGAGGCTTTAAAAAATTTGCTGACAACGAATCAATATATATTCTTCATCCAAATGGAGAGTCACAACTATATAGATCAAAAAGAAATATTTTTGAGACTCGTCCTAAGAGTGAAATAAAAATTTATCCTGGTTCAATAATTTTTGTTCCAAGGGAGCTAGATGAATCAGCTCCAAGAAGATTAGCAACTCAGGCTTATGTCTCAATCCTAGGTAATCTAGGAATAGCTTTGGCATCTTTATCAGCCATAAATGATGACTAGATAAAGATGAATGAAAAAAAGCGTTAAAAGTTACATACATAATTTTCTAGTATTAGCCACATTACTTTTTACAGATCAAGTTTATGGCGACAGTTTCGAATATAACCTGTATAACAATTATGGAATCGTTGGATTAATACATACTCCAACTGCCAGATCCTATGATGAAGGTGTGCATGGGATCACAGTATATAAAGGAACTCCTAATCAGACAGTTACATTATCTGCAAATCCCTTTGACTGGTTTGAAGCATCTTTCTTTTATACAAATGTTCAAGATAGACCTTACTGTTATGATTTTACTAGTGAAACCTGCCTTCAAGATTTTAAAGATAAAGGCTTTAATGTAAAAATAAGGCTGAAAGAACAGGGCAAATTACCCGCTATTGCTATTGGATTACAAGACTTTGCAGGAACTGGTATCTATAGTTCAGAATATATAGTTGGTAGTTACGGAATAAATAGAACTGATTTTCATTTTGGATTAGGTTTTGGTCTATTAGATGGCTCTGATCTAAACTTCAAAAATCCGCTAACTTTTGTTTCTGACAAATTTAATGATAGACCAACCGAAACTGCAGGCATAGGTGGTAGTTTTCAGCCGTCAAGATATTATTCTGGAGAGACAACTTCACCTTTTTTTGGTGTATCCCATGCTTTAAACAATAAGCTACTTCTAAAGGCAGAGTATGATTCCTCGGTTAGGCCAGGCTTACTTCCTTTTAGAATTCCTGAGAGTGATTTTTCGTTTGGAATAGATTATTTAATTACTGATAACTTTAGTATTGGGGTCTCTTATGAGAGGGGAGATTATGCTTCTTTTAAATTTGTTTATAAAAATAATCCCGTTCAGACATTTCAGCAAAATCAATATGCAAGAGGAGATCGTCGAAGAGGAGATAATAAATATACCCAGTTAATAAACAATCTTGAAGAAAATGGTATTGGAGTAAAAAAACTTACTAGGAATGCAAATTCAATAGGCCTTCAACTTACTCAAGTTATAAACCCTAATTTACAAGTTGTAGAAGATATTATTGCTCAGTCAGCAAGAGATGCTGGAATAACTGAAGATATTGTAAAAGACATTGAAATTGCAAATTTAATAGCTGTTCAAGAGATTGACGATGCTTATAGAGCAACTTCTCAAACAATATATGAAAGAAGTACTACAAAAAGATATAGCACAAATACTCGAGCAAACTTTAGACCATTCCTAGCATCGAGGGAAGAATTTTTTAAAGGTGCTTTTTTGCTTGAGAATGATACTGAATTCATAATCAGAAAAGATCTGTTTTTTAACATCAACTTAAAATATAGCCTTGCTGACAATTTAGATGATTTATATATACCACCAGTAGATGTTTTCCCTGCTCAAGTAAGATCGGATGTTAAACAGTATTTAAAAAATGTGAAAGATGGAGGTCTTTTGATAGGAAGGGCCCAACTAGATTATCATTTAACCCCTGCAAAAAATCATCATATTATGATGTCTGCTGGAATCTTCGAAGATATGTTTTCTGGATATGGAGGAGAATATTTATATTTCACACCAAATACCAATTATTCATTTGGAGTAGATGTTTTTAAAGTTTTTAAAAGAGATTATGATTGGAGATTTGGTCTCTTAGATTATGAAAATACAATGGCAACATTAAATTTTAATTATAGAAATTATGGAACTATACCCTTTGATATGAAAGTTTCTGCAGGAGAATATCTTGCTGGTGATGTTGGATACACTATAGAATTTTCTAGAACTTTTTATAATGGCGTATATTTTGGAGTTTTTGCTACTTTCACTGATGTTACTACAAAGCAATTTGGTGAAGGAAGTTTTGATAAGGGCATCTTTTTTAATATACCTATAGTTGGTAACTTAGTAAATTATACGTGGAGACCTTTAACAAAAGATCCAGGTGCAAAGCTAAATAGAAGACATACCTTACATGGTCTATTGGTCAAGCTTCAGCCAATCAATTAAATTATTTAATTAAAATTTCATACATAGAATAAATGAATATATATTTAATGTTCATATTTAGGACATATTTTTGTGTATTTTTTTTAAAATGTGGGTTAATATACTCCTCCGGAGTTGTATATGCACTAAATTTATGTGAATATAGCTTTTATAAATAGCGTAAATAGAGGAAATTGCTATGAAAAAATTTTATTTAGTTTGTTTAACCGTTTTATCTTTTGGTCTTACAGCAGAAGTAAGCCCTGAGAGACTGTCTCAAATAGATTCGAATGTTGGATCTATGAGTATGTATGAGCTTAGAGATAGAAGAGCTTATCTCATGAGTGAGCAATCTCAGTTGTTAGAAACTCAATCAAGTACTCAAAATCCATCAACTGTTAAAAGTACATCTAGTAGACTTGCAGAAATTCGTGCTGAGCTGAGCGCAATTCAAAAAGCGCTAATTGCAATAGTTGGTGTAGGTGCAATAAATTCTTTAACTGCTGATAGTTATGACGATAACGTACCACCAGTAATTACTATAAATGGTGCTAATCCTGCAACAGTAGAGCTAGGAGCCACATATTCTGATGCTGGAGCATCAGCTATGGACGCTTTTCATGGATCTACTTCGGTAACATCTTCAAGTAACGTTGATACATCAACCGTTGGATCATATACAGTTACATATTCGGCAACAGACTTAGACGGTAATACTGCTACAGCTTCAAGAACTGTTAATGTTGTTGATACAACAGCACCGGTTGTGACTGTAACAGGTGACAATCCTGTGACAACAGAATTAGGTGCTACTTATGATGATGCTGGCGCAACGGCAACCGATGCATCTGGAACAGTTGAAGTAGTTACTACTGGAACTGTTGATGCAGATACAGTTGGCGAATATACATTAACATACACAGCAACAGATGCTTCAGGAAATGCTGGAACAGCTACGAGAACTGTTAACGTTACTGATACGACAGATCCTGTATTTACATCTTCATCTACATTTACAGTTGATGAGAATGTAACAGCAATTGGATATGTTACTGCAGACGATGCTGATACTGTCACCTTTACTATTGGTGCTACAACTAGTCCTGCAATTGTAGGTAATGGAGTTAAATCAAATCTTCAAATAAGAGAAGATGGGCATTTAACATTTGATAATGCTCCTGATTATGACGTACAAGAAACTGATGTTCAGTTGTTTACAGATGCTACAGCAAATGAGGCATCAGGCATTGGAGCTGATATGTTCGGTACTGTTACTAAACGAGGAAGAACATTATCAGGCTATACAACTGGAGCAACTATGGATTTCACTGCAACAGTTACAGCTACTGATGCTTCTGGTAACACTTCAACACAAGACATTACTGTTCAGGTAAGAGATGTTGGTGGTGTTGATGACGATGCTTCCACAGGAACAGGAACAGGTACAGGAACAGGAACAGGAACAGGAACTGGAACAAGTACACTTAAAGACGGTGAAAATCCTGATCTAGGTACTCCGCAATTTACTTCTTCAGACACATTTGTAGTTGACGAAGGTGTAACAGCAATTGGATATGTTGTTGCAACTGTTGATGCTGCTCCTAATACTGTAGAAATTACTTATACTATTGGAGAGACAACCGCTCCTGCAATACAAGGTAACGGTGAGCAATCAACTCTTGAAATAAGAGATGATGGGCACTTAACATTTGATTTTGCTCCTGATTATGATACACAAGTACCTGACGTTACGTTGTGGGACACTACAAGGGAATACGCTGATTGTCCTCAACTTAATGGTAATCAGACTTGTTATGAAACTGAAAGAACAGATTCATTATCAGGCTATACATCTGGTGCAACGATGGACTTCACTGCAGTAGTTACAGCTTCCGCACTTATACCAGGTACAGGCATTGTAAAAACTAACGAACAAACTATTACTGTTCAGGTAAGAGATGTTGGTGGTGTTGATGACGATGCAGGTACAGGTACAGGCACAGGTACAGGTACAGGTACTGGAACTGGTACTGCTACTAATACAGCAGGTGGTGATACAGGACCAGTAGCTGCAGGAGTAGTTTCAGGCGGTTAAACCATACTGATCTCATTCAAATGGGCTTTGGAAAAAAAGATATTGTAAAAAATATCTCTTCCAAAGCCCTTTTTTCATCTAAGACAAGTTCGTTAGTTCTAGAAGCTTTTCTTGGTTTTATCAAACAAAATAAAAGCCACAAGATAAAGATATCTAAATTCGGAACTTATTATTTGCATAAAAGCCCAGCCAGAATAGGCAGAAATCCAAAAACAAAAGAAGAATATAAAATTCCAGCTTCAGAGAAGCTTGCATTTAAAGCCTCAAACAAGGCTAAATCTATTTTAAATTAATAAATGGTCGGGATGGCCGGATTTGAACCGACGACCACTACACCCCCAGTGTAGTGCGCTACCAGACTGCGCTACATCCCGATTAATTAATATATAATGTTAACCTGCATTTACATTTTAGAGAAAAAGCTTTGAACATATCAAGATCACTTAAATTTTCATTCTTTTTAATGATATCTTTAATTGCTCATGCAGAAATTAAGGTAGAGACTTCATCCGGCATTGTTGATGGTTATAAGAAAGGTAGAGTTATTTATTGGGATGATATTCCTTATGCAAAACCACCTATTGATCAATTAAGGTGGAAAGCTCCAAGAACTATTAATAATTCAAAAAATATAATTTCATCTAAAGAAAATAATTATTGCGTTCAGAGACCATCATCCCTTGGTGGACCTGGAGGAGAGGGCTTGTATGTTGGCACTGAAGATTGTTTATATTTAGATATCTCGGCTCCAGCAAGAAAAAAATCTGAACTTCTTCCAGTAATGTTTTGGATTCATGGTGGTGGAAATACATCTGGATTAAAAGATCTTTATGATTTTAATAAAATGGTAAAACGTCATAATGTTATTGTTGTAAGAATAAATTATAGATTAGGCCCGTTTGGATGGTTTACACATCCTTCAATTCAAGATTTTCAGACCGATTTAGATAAGACTTCAAATTTTGGAACATTGGACATCATAGCTGCGCTTCATTGGGTAAAAGAAAATATTACCCTTTTTGGTGGGGACCCAGACAATGTAACAATCTTTGGAGAGTCTGCCGGAGGACACAATGTTTTTTCTTTGCTTGTATCAGACAAATCCAAGGGACTTTTTCACAAAGCAATTTCAATGTCAGGCTATACAACATCAATTAGTCCCAAAGATGCATATGTCCAGAATGATAAGTCATCAACCTCATCATATACGAGTTCTGAAATTGTAAAAAAAATTATTAAAGAGCTATCTAATGAAAAAGAAACATATTCCAATGAAGAAATTAGAGATATTTTATTGAACTTATCAACACAAGAGTTTTTTGAACATTATGCTAACAGAGAGACTTATGAAGAAATCCCATTACTTACATCTGATAATATTGTTATTCCTGAAGCTGGTCTAAGAGACTCTCTTTTCAACAAAGATATTGTAAATAAAGTTCCAACTATCGCTGGTTCAAATAGAGATGAAGTTAAATTATGGTTAGCTACTGCAGAGTATTTTGTAGAATTAGATTTCTCAGCAGTTGGATCTTTACTTAATATCCCAAATGTTAAGCTCAAAGATGAAGATGCCTTTGAAGCTTTTAACTATTACAGGAGTTCGGCATGGAAGATAAGAGGTGTTAATATCCCGCTTAAGGGATTGTATGAATCCGGCAATTCTAATCTTTATGCATATCAATACGATTGGGATGATCATAGAAGATATGTTGTAGCCGACTTCAAGAAACTTATTGGAGCTGCTCATGCTACAGAAATACCTCTTCTAGCAGGAAATGCAAAGCTTGTGGGTGGCTATCCTCTATCTGATTTGATATATCCTGCTGGCAGATCAAGATTATTTACATCAAGAAATATGATGAGATTCTGGACAAATTTTGCTAAGTCTGGAGAGCCTGGTATGTCTACTAATTCTATTCGTTGGAGTTCCATTGTCGAAAATAATGAATTTGGCTCGTCTTATATTGTTATAGATAATAAAAATAACTTAAAAGTTAAAGAAGATAAAAAAACTTTTAAATCATTAGCAAAAGAGTTATTTGAAGATTCAAGAGTAAATGAATTAGAAAAATGTGTGATCTTATTACAAATGTTTACATTCGTGGGAAATGATTTATACGATGAAAATATCAAACATTATCCTGGTAATTGCGAACGATCTAAATCAGAAAATTTTTTAATCGAGAATGCAAGTTTTATAGAGTATTAGTTTTAGTAGAATCTTTTAATTTTAATACTTCAATATCTTTAATATTAATTAGATCTGCAACCCTTCTCACTAATCGCTCCTCATCAACATCTAATCTTCCATCAGCATATGCTGTTTTCCACATAAACTTTAAAAGTGATAGTTTTTGATCTTTAGAAAAATTGTCATTAATATCTTCAATAAACTCATGAAATGAAACGCTGTCCTTGCTATAGATCTCTACTATTTCTAGTATCTCAGACTTTTCTTTACCTACTTTCATAGAAATTTTTCCAATTTCTTCCATCAATACAGATAATTCATCTTCACTTATTTCACCATCAGATCTAGCTATTTCATATGCTAAAACTGCTGCTGTTAACTCTATTTCAAAATTTGGTTGATTTACTTCAACATCTTCCTTTTTCTTTTTAAAAAATTTAAACATTTTTATTTATATCACTATTTTTATAATCTTCATCATAACCTGCAAAGACATAATATATAAATGCATATGTTATAAACATCAGCAAAGAGATTCCTGGAGAAGAATTATTTTCTATATATATTCCAATTAAGCCTGTAACTAAAGTAATTACAAGAATAAGAAAGAGAGTACCTTCGGGAGAAAAATGTCTCAATAGTTTATGATGAATATGATCTCTTCCTGGAGACATCCAACTAATACCTTTTTTAATTCTAGAAAAAATTAAACCAATACAATCAAGGAAAGGAATTGCAACAAACCAAAGCATGGTTATTGGTTGAACATTATAAAAACTATTTTGTGAAGCATATATAGCACACCATGCAACCCAAAAACCTATTAAATTTGAACCACTATCACCCAAAAAAACACCTCGTTTTTTGCCAAAAATTCTTAAATTAAATAATATGAATCCTATCATCGAGCCAATAACTAGGACCAACATAGAATCGTAAATCAATCCAGAATAAAATCCTATTAAAAGTAATGCTAACATTGCACAACCTGAGCAAAGTCCATTTATTCCATCAATCATATTGAATGCATTCATAATACCTACCACACAAAAAATAGTAAAAGGTATACTAAAAACTCCAAGTTTGATTTCACCAAAACCAAATAAATTACCCAAAGATTCTATATAAATGTTTGTAGTAAAAATCATATAAATTGTTAATAAACACTGAATTGAAATCCTAAAAATTGGTTTCAAACCTTTTAAATCATCAATTAAAAACAATCCAAGTAGAGGGATTGAAATAAGCATTAGCTGAAAAGTAAATTCAGGAACATAGCCTGTTAAATTATTTAGATCTATATATAATTTTCCTGATATTAAAAGAGCAATTAAAATTCCTATACCTCCTGTAAGCGGAGTAGGCCTTTTGTGAAATTTTCTACTTCTATCAGGCAAATCAACAAGAAAATTATTTGTTTTAGCAAAATTACGCAAAATAGAATTTATAGTCATGGATGCAATTATGCTTATAATTATGTAATCTAATATTATTGTTAATTCCATTTTATTTTTTATAAACTAATAACTATGCAAAAATTATTTATAACCTCAACGAAAGTTAGCTATTTCCTAATTATATATTTAATATTTTGTTTTGCATTCACTTACTTTTACTAAATGGACATTATAAACTTTGATACCCATATAGACTTAGCTAAGAAAGCTGCTAAAGAGGCTGGAAAATTATTACGAGAAAACAGGAATCAATTAAATAAGTCTTTAGCATCTTCAAAAAAAGATACAAAGCTTTTAGCGGATTTAAAAGCTGAAGATTTGATAAAAGACATTTTAGATAAAGGGTCCAAATATCCTATTTTAGCCGAAGAGAGTGGTAAGTCTGCAAAAGACTTAGGTGATGTATTTTGGGTAATCGATCCTCTCGACGGGACAGCAAATTATAATAGAGAGATACCAATGTGTTGCGTTTCAATTGCTTTGGTAAAAAATATGAAACCAATGCTGGGTGTAATATATGATTTTAACAATGATCATATGTATGCTGGTGACAAGTTTTCAAATACTTCGACAAATAACAACGAACCTATAAATGTCTCAGATGTAGAGAATAAAGAACATGGAATTTTGATAACTGGATTGCCGCATAACACAGATTATTCTGATGAATCTTTGACCAAAATGATTAAAGATATGCAAACTTGGAAAAAAGTTAGAATGATTGGATCTGCAGCAATTGCGGCATGTTACATAGCTTCTGGAAAAGGAGACAGATATGAAGAAAAGGGGGTTTATCTTTGGGATATTATTGCTGGAGCAGCCATAGTAGAATCAGCTGGTGGTACTGCAGAAATTTTAAATCTTAGAGAGAATTTTCAAGTTGATGTAGTTTTTTCAAACTCAAAAATTTAATTAAAATTATGAAAAGTTTAGTTTGGTTAAGAAATGACCTTCGCATGGATGATAATCCTTCCTTAAAACAAGCCTGTATTGAAAGTGAAGAAGTGCATTGCATTTATATATATTCACCTGAACAAATTGAACTTCATAATGAGGCAAACTCTAAAGTAGAATTTATTATTAATAATCTCAAGGACTTAAATAAATCTTTAAAAGAATTTAATATTCCACTCACAATAATTAGCTCAAAAGGTTTCAACGATAATGCAGAAAAAATAATTGAAACCATAAAAAAGAGATCAATCACAAAAATATTTTGGAACAATGTTTTTGGAGCAGATGAGCAAAAAAGGGACTCAGATGTCAAGCAAGTACTTCAAACAAACAATATAAACTATGAAACTTTTGATGATCAGGTTGTATTTGCTCCAGGAACAATAAAAACAGGAGAAAATAAACCATATTCTGTATTTACTCCATTTAAAAGAAGATGGATAGAAAATTTCAATATAGATTTATTAGATGTTGAGTTTGAGTATTCAATTAAAAATAACACAGAAGTTATCTCCAACGTTGAAGATTTTGATTTTGAATATAAAAAATCTCACTCAGTGGATATGTCTTTATGGAAAATTGGAGAGGCAAATGCTTTGTCAATATTAATGAATTACATGGATGAAAAGATCTATAACTATTCTACTGATAGAAATGATCCAATTATTGATGGAACAAGTAGATTATCTCCATATCTTTCTATGGGAATAATTTCTTCTAAAAGATGCATTTTAGAAGCCTTAAAAAAGAATAATTTTGAATTAGATTCAGGAGAAAAAGGAATTATAAAATGGATTGATGAAATTGTATGGAGAGAATTTTATAGGAATATTATGTTTTCCTTCCCTAAAGTTAGCAAAGGAATGCCTTTTCAAGACTATACTAAAAATATCAAATGGCGTTTTAATGAAGAAGAATTTAATGCATGGAAAAATGGAAAGACTGGATTTCCTATTATTGATTCTGCGATGAGACAACTTATAACAGAAGGATGGATGCATAATAGGTTGAGAATGGTTGTAGCAATGTTTTTTACAAAAAATATGCTTCATGATTGGCGATTAGGAGAAGCATATTTCATGCAAAACTTGTTAGATGGTGATTTTTCATCAAATAATGGAGGGTGGCAATGGAGTAGCTCAACTGGGACTGATGCGGCTCCCTACTTCAGGATTTTTAATCCTATAACTCAATCAAAGAATTTTGATTCTGATGGACTATTTATAAAAAAACATGTGTCTGAATTAAAAGAATTAGATAAAAAAGAGATTCATGATCCACCGGAAAAAATTAGAAATCACTTAAATTATCCTTCACAAATTTTAGATTTAAAACAATCAAGATTAAGAGCAATTGAAGCATTCAATTCCGCTAAAAATTAAAAGTTTTTTTTGTAGTTAAGAATATTTGTCTTATGTATACTGAACATTGCTTTAAGGGGATACGGAGGAGTTATGGCAAATTACCCAAGTGATTTAGAAATAGCAAATGCTGCTAATAAAAAACCAATTATTGAAATTGCAAAGACATTAGATATTGATGAGAAACACTTAGTAAGATTTGGTGATGATAAAGCAAAACTTAATACTGATTTTACTAACTCTTTATCTAAAAATAATGATGGGAAACTTATTTTAGTTACTGCAATATCACCAACTCCTGCAGGAGAGGGTAAAACAACTACAAGCGTTGGTTTGGTTGATGGACTTTGCCATATTGGTAAAAAGGCAATGATTTGTTTAAGAGAACCAAGCTTAGGACCATGTTTTGGTATGAAAGGTGGTGCAGCAGGTGGTGGATATGCTCAAGTGATACCTATGACTGATATTAATTTACACTTCACAGGAGATTTTCACGCAATTGGAGCTGCGCATAATCTTCTTTCAGCATTAATTGATAATCATATTCATTGGAGTAATGAACTAAATATTGATCCTAGAAGAATTACATGGAAGAGAGTTGTTGACATGAATGACAGATCCCTTAGAGACATAACTTGTGGGCTGGGAGGAACAGGTAATGGAATTCCAAGACAAAGTGGTTTTGATATAACAGTTGCATCTGAAATTATGGCTGTATTTTGTTTGGCGTCTGACATTGATGATCTTCAAAAAAGAATAGGAAATATTGTTATTGGCTATACAAGATCCAATGAACCTGTAAGAGCAAAAGAATTAAATGCAGACGGAGCAATAACTGCATTATTGAAAGATGCATTTCAACCAAATTTAGTTCAAACCCTTGAGAACAATCCTGCATTTATGCATGGAGGACCTTTTGCGAATATTGCACATGGTTGCAATTCTGTTGTTTCAACTAAAACAGCATTAAAACTTGCAGATTATGTTGTAACAGAAGCTGGATTTGGTGCTGATTTAGGCGCTGAGAAATTTTTTGACATTAAATGCAGGAAATCAGGTTTAAAACCTGATGCAGTTGTTTTAGTGGCTACAACCAAAGCACTAAAAATGCATGGCGGCATAAAAAAAGAAGATTTAGGTTCAGAAAATGTTGATGCTGTTTCAATGGGATGTAAAAATCTTGAAAAACATATTGAAAATATAGGCAAATTTGGAGTCCCAGTTGTTGTAGCTATTAATGATTACGTTACTGATACAGAAAAAGAACATACTGCTATCATTAATTATTGCAAAAACCTTGGAGTTCAATGCAAAATTTCTTCACATTGGGAAAAAGGAGGAGAAGGAGCAGCTGATCTTGCACAAGAAGTTGCAAAAATTGCAGATTCTAATTCTGCTGAATTTAAAACTTTATATGATAATAAAATGTCTTTATGGGATAAGACTCAATACATTGCGCAAAATATTTATGGAGCTGCAGACATCATTGCTGACAAGAAAGTAAGAAATCAATTTAAGAAATTAGAGGATGACGGCTTCGGAGAATACCCAATTTGTATGGCAAAGACTCAATACAGTTTTTCAACAGACCCCCTTCTTATGGGCGCACCTTCAGGACATGATGTACCTGTTAGGGAAGTTCGATTATCAGCAGGCGCCGAATTTATTGTTGTGGTTTGTGGTGAAATCATGACTATGCCTGGATTACCAAGAATACCTGCAGCAGAGGCAATAGGCCTAGATGAAAATAATGAAATAAAAGGATTGTTTTAACACTACATCCTAGTTGATTTATATGTATTTAGTTATAATTTCAAAATAAAATATTTCGGAGACTTTATATGAGTAATGATTTAAATTTTTATATTAATGGTGAATGGGTCAAATCAGATTCTAATGAGTTAATTGATGTTATAAATCCAGCAAATGAAGAAGTAATTGGTCAGATAACGGCAGGAACTAAGGAAGACATTGATTCTGCAGTAAAAGCTGCAAGTGAAGCATTTATTTCGTTCTCTAAATCAACACAACAAGAAAGAGTTGAACTTTTGCAGAACATTATCAAAGAGTATGAAAATAGATATAAAGATTTTGCCGAGGTTATAACTAAAGAAATGGGTGCCCCAAATTGGTTATCTGAAAGAGCACAAGCAAATACTGGCCTTGTAAATTTCAAGGAAACCTTAGAAGCGCTTGAAAAATATGAATTTGAAAAGGAAGATGAGGGTTATACTATAAGAAAAGAGCCAATTGGTGTAATAGGTATGATTACTCCTTGGAATTGGCCAATGAATCAGATTACTACCAAGGTATCAGCAGCAATAGCCTCTGGCTGCACAATGGTTCTTAAACCAAGTGAAATATCTCCTTATTGTTCTATGCTTCTTGCAGAAGTCATGCATGACGCAGGAGTACCTAAAGGAGTTTTTAATTTGGTTAATGGTTATGGCCCAATTGTTGGAGCTGCATTATCTGAACATGAAAAGGTTGATATGATGTCATTTACTGGATCAACAAGGGCTGGGATTGCTGTGGCGCAAGCATCAGCATCAACTGTGAAGAGAGTTCAACAAGAATTAGGAGGAAAATCAGCAAATATTATCTTAGATGATGTTGCAGATTTAGAAAAATCAGTTAAAGGTGGAGCTGGCCATTGTTTCCTAAACTCAGGTCAATCATGTAATGCTCCAACAAGGATGTTAGTTTCATCAAATAATTATGATAAAGCTGTTGAGGTTGCAATAGCTACTGCAAATAGCACTACTGTTGGTGATCCTAATGGTGAGTTTAGAATGGGACCGATTTCAAATAAAGCTCAATATGAAAAAGTTATTAAAATGATTGAAATAGGTATTGGGGAAGGCGCAAGATTGGTTGCGGGTGGTGTAGAAAAACCCGAAGGTTATGAGAAGGGTTATTATGTTAAACCAACAGTTTTTGCCGATGTAACTAATGACATGACAATAGCAAAAGAAGAAATTTTTGGTCCTGTATTATGCCTTATTAAATATGAGACTGAGGATGAGGCAATTGAAATTGCAAATGACACAGAATTTGGTCTTGCAGGATATGTTCAAGGTGAACTCTCTCATGCTATTGAGGTTGGAAATCAAATAAGAGCAGGTCAGATTACTATTAACGGAGGTGCCAGAGGTAATGCAGCACCATTTGGAGGATATAAAGCTTCAGGAAATGGAAGAGAGCATGGTAAACATGGTATTGAAGAGTGTCTAGAAACTAAAGCAATAATTGCTCCGGCGAGCTAATCTAATAAATCAGGCTGCATTTTAATAATCTTATCAAACGCAGGTTGATAGCTAGCCCATGCCGCTATATCATTTGCTATAAATTCTCTTGTTTTTATAGCAGTATCATGTGGAATAATTTTAGGCTTTCCAGCTGCTTCTGCCATTAGTTGAGCCTGACAACATCTTTCCATAGACATATAAAACCACAAAGCTATATCAACAGATGGACCTGTTGTTAAAATTCCATGATTTTGAAGTATTGCAACTTTTTTATCTCCTAAAGCTTTTGCAATTTCATCGCCTTCATCGATCTCCTCAACAACTCCAGAAAAATCTTCATAAAGACCCTGATTTTCATAAAAAGCACATGCATCCTGAGAAATTGGATCTAAAATTTTGCCAAGTGTAGAAAAGGTTCTTCCATAAATAGAGTGTGAATGTGCAGCTGCATTCACATCAGGTCTTGCTTTATGTAGCCTTGAATGGATCGCAAATGCTGCAACATTAACATCTTTATCGCCTTGAACAACTTTACCATCATGGTTGACCAGTAGTAAATCTGAAACAGATATTTGTGAGAAGTGAACGCCTAGGGGATTTACCCAAAAATGATCATTAAATTCAGGATCCCTGTAAGTTATGTGGCCAGCAACTCCTTCATTAAAACCAAAATAATCAAACAGCCTGAATCCAGCTGCTAGTTTCTCTAATTGATTTCTTCTTTCCTCAGCTGGGTTTGCAAATTCCTGAAATACCAAACCTTTATCTTTAACAGGCAATCTTCCATCAGTTATATCAATCTTTATGGGTGCAACATTTGACATAGTTTTTCTTCTCCTAAGCTCTATAATGTTAAAATAGCTTATCAAATAAACATTAAAATATGAAATTTAGAATAGAAAAAGATAGTTTAGGAGAAGTGAAGGTACCTTCAAAAGCTCTATGGGGGGCACAAACTCAAAGAGCAGTTAATAATTTTCCTATAAGTGGAATAAAAATGGACTTTCCTTTTACAAAATCCTTTGTTTCATCATTAGGGCTTATAAAAGATGCTGCAGCTAAGGCCAACCTAAGACTGAAGTTAATATCATCAAAAAAATCAAAAGCTATCTCTAAAGCAGCAAAAGAGGTCTGGCAAGAAAAACATCATCATGAGTTTCCTATCGATGTATTCCAAACAGGCTCTGGCACTAGTTCTAATATGAATGCCAATGAAGTAATAGCATCTTTAGCAACAAAGTATGCAAAGGTAAAAGTTGGTCCAAATGATGATGTAAATATGAGTCAAAGTAGCAATGATGTAATACCTACTGCAATAAAAGTAAGTGCGCATATGGATTTAACAAAAAAATTATTTCCTACACTTGATGAGCTTATAAAAACTATTGATAAAAAAGCTGAATCAGTGAAAGGAACTATCAAAACAGGCAGAACTCACTTAATGGATGCAATGCCTATTGATTTTGCTGAAGAATTGAAAGCATGGTCAAGCCAACTTCAACACTCAAAAAACATGTTAATTATTCTTGAAAAGAAATTTCTTGAAGTGCCTCAGGGGGGGACTGCAGTTGGAAGTGGTATAAATGCTCACAAGCAATTCGCAAAATATTTTGCTCAAGAATTGACAAAGCTATGTGGCAATAAATATGTATCAAGTAAAAATTTTTATCATGAATTAAGTGCTCAAGATTGTTCTGTTCAATTATCTGGAGAACTTAAAAATCTTGCTGTGATACTAATGAAAATATCCAATGATCTAAGATGGATGAATAGTGGCCCATTAGCAGGCCTATCCGAAATAGAATTAAAAGCACTTCAACCTGGAAGTAGCATTATGCCAGGTAAGGTTAACCCAGTTATTCCTGAAGCGGTTGCAATGGCATCTGCAGATGTAATTGGTAACGATGTTTCTATAACCGTTGCTGCTCAATCAAGTAGTTTTCAGCTTAATGTAATGTTGCCTGTTATTGCTTATAACCTTCTGAAAAGTATTAACTTATTATCAGGCGCCATGGATGTTTTATCAAAGAAAGCTATCAGGACTTTTAAAGTAAATAATAAAAATTTAGAAAAATCATTATCAAAAAACCCAATTTTAGTTACTGCTTTAAATCCTATAATAGGCTATGAAAAAGCCTCAGCCATTGCTAAGAGAGCATACAAAGAAAACAGACCTATAATTGATGTAGCTGCTGAAGAAACTAATTTAACAAAAGCAAAACTTATAAGATTGCTTGATCCCTCAAAGTTGTCTAAAGGCGGTATCTAATGTCTAAAGAACTATCACAAAGTACTTGTGAAGCGTGCAATGCAGACGTACCTGTTCTGAATGAAAAAGAGATAGAGGATTTGCTTCCTCAAATACCATCATGGAATGTTTTTAAACAGGAGGGTATAAAGAGATTAATATGTTCTTTTGCTTTTTTAAGCTATGAAGATTCTCTTAAATTTACTAATCAAGTGGCAAAACTTGCTGAAGAAGAAGACCATCATCCAGAAATTGTCTTAGAATGGGGGAGAGTAACTGTGACATGGTGGTCTCATAAAATTAAAGGACTTCATAAAAATGATTTTATTTGTGCTTCAAAAACAGATCTTTTATTTAAAGAATTACAATAAATTATGGAACAAAACGAAAAACCATATCAATCGATAGCTTGGCTTGCTACCGGACTTCTTATTATTGCAGCAGCATTAGCTAGTTTTGTTCCAGAACTTGAATATCATCACTGGGCTTTTATATCTGCTAATACTTTATGGGTATATGTTGGGCTATTATGGAAAGAACAATCCTTGATAGTCCTTAATGCTGGATTAACCTTTATTTATATCTTAGGTTTAATATTTTAAGAATTATTTTTTTTTAACTTTAGTCTTGTTATAATCCAACATGGAAAAAGTAAAACAAAAAGCATTAACATTTGACGATGTTCTTCTTTTACCAAGGTATAGCGATTTTTTACCAAGCGAAGCATCTACTCAAACTAAACTCACGAAAAATATAAGCATAAAAGTGCCTTTGGTATCTGCTGCTATGGATACAGTTACAGAGTCACGAATGGCTATCGCTTTGGCTGAAGTAGGTGGAATAGGAATAATTCATAAAAATAACTCTATTGAAGAACAAGTATTGCAAGTCAAAACTGTTAAAAAGTATGAAAGCGGAGTTGTTAGAGACCCTATTACCATCAAATCAAGAAAATCTATTGGTGAATTAATTCAGTTAACATCTGAATTAAATATATCTGGTATGCCTGTTGTTGATGATGATCAATTAAAAGGAATAGTTACAAGTAGAGATTTTAGATATGCAGACAATATGGATGCATTAGTTTCATCAATAATGACTCCATTTGATCAGCTTGTAACGGTAGAGGAGGGAACATCACAAGAATTAGTTAAAAAACTGATGCATGAGAATAGAATTGAAAAAGTTTTAGTAATTGATAAATCTGGAAAATTAAATGGATTAGTTACTATGAAAGATATTGAAAAATCAGCAGAACATCCAGATGCAACAAAAGATGATGCAGGAAGTTTAATGGTTGGTGCTGCATTGGGAACAGAGTCAGACACCTTAAAAAGAGCAAAAGGATTAGCTTTAGCTGGAGTAGATATTTTTGTTATCGATAGTGCTCATGGCCACTCAAAAAATGTTCTCGATACAATCAAAATGATTAAAAAAGAGTTTCCCAGTATTGATGTAATAGCTGGCAATGTAGCAACTCCGGAAGCAGCAATTGAGTTAGCTAAAGTTGGGGCTGATGCAATTAAAGTAGGAATGGGTCCTGGTTCTATTTGTACTACGCGTATTATTGCAGGAATTGGAGTGCCTCAGATAACTGCAATACTAGATATCAAAGAAGCAATTAAAGGTAGAGATATAAGTATTATTGCTGATGGTGGCATAAGATTTTCTGGAGATATAGCAAAAGCAATAGCTGCAGGAGCAGATTCAGTAATGCTTGGTGGCCTATTTGCTGGAACAGAAGAAGCTCCAGGTAAAGTTGAACTATTTCAGGGAAGGAGTTTCAAGACATATCGTGGTATGGGTTCAATTGGCGCTATGACAGAGAGACAAGATGCAAATAGATATATGCAAGAGGATTTAGATTCTGAAAAACTAGTGCCAGAAGGTATCGAAGGGAGAGTTCCCTATAAAGGCCTTGTGATTAATGTTATAAACCAATTAGTCGGAGGATTGAGACAGTCTATGGGTTACATAGGTTGTAAGACCATTAAGGATATTCATGAAAATAGTGAATTTGTTGAAATTACAAACGCCGGCATGACTGAAAGTCATGTGCATGATGTTATGATTACAAAAGAAGCTCCAAACTATCAAAGAAGTTAATTACTTAAAATGGTTGCTAATTTATCCTCCACATCAAAACAGATTGATACAATTTTAGTTCTTGATTTTGGATCCCAGTATACACAACTAATTGCAAGAAGGGTCAGAGAAAGCGATGTGTATTCAGAGATACTTCCTTGGGATATAAATGAAAATAAAATAAAATCAATAAATCCTAAAGGTATTATTTTGTCAGGCGGCCCAGATTCTGTCACGGATAATTATACTCCACGTGTTCCTCAAATAGTTTTTGATCTCAATATCCCTATTTTGGGCATATGTTATGGAATGCAAACGCTAGCAGAACAATTTGGAGGACAGGTAATATCTTCTAAAAAGAAAGAATTTGGGTATTCAGAACTCAATGTCACAGCAGATTGCATACTCTTTTCAAATTTAGATAAAACTTTAAATGTATGGATGAGTCATGGAGATCAGGTACAAGATCTTCCTGATAATTTTGATTTAGTGGCATCAACCTCTTCCGCTCCAATAGCGGCTATGCAGCACTCAACAAAATTAATCTTCGCATTGCAATTTCATCCTGAAGTCACTCATACCGATGATGGAAGAACAATTTTAGATAATTTTATTTTTAAAGTTTGTAAAGCAAATCCAGACTGGAAAATGGATGATTTAATTGGCCAAAGAATTCAGGAAATTAAAAACCAAACAGAAAACAACAAAGTTTTGTTGGGCCTTTCAGGTGGAGTAGATTCCTCAGTTACAGCTGCTCTTTTGCAAAAAGCTATTGGTAATAAGCTTGTATGTGTTTTTGTGGATAACGGATTATTAAGAAAAGGTGAGGCAGAAGAAGTTATGAATACTTTTAAAGAGAATATGAACTTGAATGTTATCAAATCTGATAGTGAAGACGTATTCTTAAGACATTTAAAGGGTGTTGAGGATCCTGAGCAAAAAAGAAAAATCATTGGTAGGACTTTTATAGACGTATTTGATGCTGAGTCAAAAAAATTAAAAAAGGTTCATTTTTTAGCTCAGGGAACAATATACCCAGATGTAATTGAATCTTCTGGCTCAGAATCCAAAGAGGCTAGAGTCATAAAGTCACATCATAATGTTGGTGGACTTCCAGATGAAATGAAGATGGATTTAGTTGAGCCATTAAGAGACTTATTTAAGGATGAAGTTAGAAAGTTAGGTGTCGAACTTGGCCTGCCCTCAGAAATGCTTAATAGGCATCCATTTCCTGGTCCTGGGCTTGGGGTCAGAATTTTGGGAGAAGTTACAAAAGATAAAACAACCATACTTAAAGAGGCTGATCATATTTTTATTGAAGAACTAATTAAAGCTGATTTATATAAGATGGTTAGTCAAGCTTTTGCTGTATTCCTTCCAGTTAAATCAGTTGGTGTTGTTGGAGATGAAAGAAGATATGCAGAAGTTATTGGACTTAGAGCAGTTGAGACAGTAGATTTCATGACGGCGAGATGGGCTCATCTCCCCTATGATTTTCTTGAACATGTATCAGGCAGAATAGTCAATGAGATAGAACAAGTGAGCAGGGTGGTTTATGATATTTCTAGCAAACCTCCTGCAACCATAGAATGGGAGTAATGATGCGTACGCTAAAAATCAGCACCTATTTAGCAGCAGATTTAGAGACGGTTAAGAGTTATTTAATGACGCCAGCGCTACTCAATTATGTGGTGTCTGGTTTAATGAAATTCCATCCTATCGAACCAAATTTCTTTCCGTCAAAATGGGTTGAGGGGAAGTTCTCTGTAAAAATGTTCGCATTTCATTTTTTACCCATCGGAAAACAAATTGTAGGTATAGAATTTCCACAAAAATCCGATCATTGGGTTCTCAGAGATAATGGAAGTGGTTCTATAGCAAAAACTTGGGATCATCTAATTTTTTTAGAATCGGAGGGAGGCGGAACTCGATATACAGATGAGGTTTCTATCGATGCTGGTCTTTTCACATTACCAATCTATATCTACGCATTCATTTTTTACTCCTATAGACAAATGCGATGGCGGAAACTAGTAAATCTCAATTTTAGACCTCTGAATGATCAACTAATCGAGTAGATGTCTACTTTGCAAAGTTTGACAAAGTGGTATTTCACAAAAAAGGCACTCGGAAACACAGTCGTAGTAGGGGTTTCAGAGGTGGTGTTTTGTGCAACTATTGAGTGGGAGTAAAAACACGCCCTACAACCCCCATTCCTAAGCTGTTTCCTATGTTGTAAAGTGGTTGTAAAGACGCATTCCTTCGTCTTTGTTGTAAACATTGTTGTAAATTCATGCAACTGCTGTATTTCATAAGTAACAATTTGTTTAATTGAAGGTTAAAATTTACACATGAAATATAGAGCAGAAATAGACGGTTTAAGAGCATTAGCAGTATTGCCTGTGATTCTATTTCACGCTGGCTTTGAGTGGTTCGGTGGAGGTTTTGTAGGTGTAGATGTTTTCTTTGTGATTAGTGGTTACTTGATTACAACCATCATTCTCTCTGAAATGGCTGAAGACAAATTCAGCATCATTAATTTTTATGAGCGACGTGCTCGACGAATTCTACCAGCATTGTTTTTTGTGATGGCTGCCTGTCTTCCGTTTGCTTGGATGTGGTTAACACCAAGCCTCCTTAAAGATTTTGGACAGAGTTTGATTGCGGTATCTACATTCTCTTCCAATATTCTATTTTGGCAGGAAAGTGGCTACTTCGATACTGCTGCTGAGTTGAAGCCACTACTTCATACATGGAGCTTGGCAGTTGAGGAGCAGTACTACATTCTTTTTCCAATTTTTTTAATACTCACTTGGAGGTTGGGTCTTAAGTGGATCTTAATCTTATTATCGATAGTTTTTCTTGTTAGTTTGGGAGTAGCTCAATGGGGCGCATATAATAAACCTTTTGCTGCCTTCTTCTTGTTGCCAACAAGGGGCTGGGAATTACTTATTGGTGTTTTTGCTGGCTTCTATCTCAAGTACAACGCTCACTTAAAATCTCATACCGTAAATCAAATGTTAAGTTTGCTTGGGTTTGGAATGATCGCTTATTCAATTATTGCTTTTAACAAAACAACTCCTTTTCCAAGTTTATATGCTTTGATTCCAACCATTGGCACAGGGTTACTGATTTTATGCGCTGTTCCAAAAACTTTTATTCATAGATTACTAAGCCTAAAATTTATTGTTGGGATCGGACTGATTTCCTACAGTGCTTATTTGTGGCATCAACCTTTATTAGCATTTGCTAGACATAGGACTTTAGGAGAGGTTTCAGATTTGATTCTTATTAGTTTATGTTTGGCCTCATTAATAATGGCTGGGTTTAGTTGGAGGTATGTTGAAGGACCTTTTCGTAACCGAAAGAGGTTCAATAGAAAAGTAATATTTAGACTGTCAGCAATTGGTATCCTATTATTTTCAACAATTGGACTGACTGTTCACTTTACGGATGGATTAGAACAATTAAAGGTTCGTTCGTATTCAATAGAAGAGCGTAGAATTTTCGATATCGTTAAATCAAATACAAATTATGATATATATGACCGCATGTATTCATCTAACTGTAAATTATGGGCAAAAGATGTTAGTGACCTTTCTTCTGCTGAATTTGATAAATGTTCTAAACTTTTTGGTGGACCACTTGTAGTTTTAGGAGATAGCCATGCAATGAATATATTCAACATTTTTGCTCAGTCTAATGCTTATGATTTTGTAGTTGGGTTATCACAAGGGGGTTGTAGACCAC
This sequence comes from uncultured SAR86 cluster bacterium, assembly GCA_902560315.1. Lineage (GTDB taxonomy): Bacteria > Pseudomonadota > Gammaproteobacteria > Magnimaribacterales > D2472 > SAR86A. The sequence goes on from CACELG010000002.1 coordinate 135,634, forward strand.
ACACACCAGAACCATTCTGTCATTATGACAGTTCAGCTGATTTTCTTAGAGAGATTGCTCCAACTAAGCCAATGGTTGTTTATCATCAAGCGAGTTCTTATTTTTTTACTGATCAGAATGGCCGGTATCAGCCTTCGACAAGCAATGAAGTTTTTTTTGACAAGGATAATGTATTAAAAGTTGACTCATATCTCAAATATTTAGCAGATTTTGATCTTAATGTGATCTGGCTGGGTGGTTTTACAGAATACGGCATCAATGCCAACAACTATCAAACGCAAATTAAAGAGTTTCCTCGCCATAGTTTTAGAGTTTTTGATCAAATCGAAATAAGTGTTATAAAAACAATTGAAGAAAAAGGGGTGGCGGATTCATACAAATACATTAGTTTTAACGATTTTTACGAAATTGGAGAACAAGTTATTTTTGAAGATTGTTTAATTTGGCGAGATAAAGATCACTTTAGTACATGCGGAGAGCAGCATATTGTACAAAATGCAGATTGGACTTTAATGTCATCCTTAACAGCAAATAAGTAGGGCATTAGCAGTTGTAAACATTACATAAATGGATTTAGATAATTTTTATTTTAAAATATGTGTATAAAAAAGTTTATACTAATTAATAAACGAGTAATTATTTAATTCAATAAGAGAGGATGTAAATGGATATTAATACTTTAATAAAAGGCAGTGCAGATGCTTTAGCAACAGGTGGAACGATATCTTTTGGCGCAATATTACTTGCATTAAGTGTGTCTTTATTATGTGGCATTTTTATTTCATATATATATAGAACTCAATATCAAGGGGTGCTTTTTCATCAAACTCATGCTACGGCATTAGTACTTATAACTCTTGTTACAACAATGGTAATAATGGTAATTAGTGGTAACTTGGTTTTATCATTAGGTATGGTTGGCGCCTTATCAATAGTAAGATTTAGGGGTGCAATTAAAGAACCATTAGATATTGTTTATTTGTTCTGGGCAGTTGGGGTAGGAATTGCAAATGGGGTTGCTTATTTTTCTGTATCAATTGTTTCTTGTTTATTTATTGGCTTAGTTTTATTTTTTCTGAAAAGAAATACTGTTGATATGCAATCTAAATTACTTGTCTTAAATTGTGATGCATCTGAAATTGATACTATATTAGACCACCTTAAAACAGCTTCTGGTCAAGTTAATTTAAGGAGCAGGTCTGATGACAATGATGAATCTGAGTTAGTGTTTGAATTAATATCAAATGATCATAGCTCTTCATTGGAAGATTTAAAGAAATTCGATGGAGTCAAGAAAGTAAGGTTATTAAATTACTCTGCTAATAATTAAATCATAATAATTTTATGAATATAAAAAAATCATTTATTTTTTTATTTATAACTATCATTTTTATATATGTTTTTTTATTTTTTGCACTACAAAACAAAAATATATATAACAAATATAATACGTTTGAAAAAAAATACTCTTTTCTACCTAGCTTAGCTTTAATTGATAGAGGCTTTAATGAGATTAATATTTTTAAAGCAGCCATCAGAAGGGGAAATGTTGATGACTCAGATTCAGTAAATCTATTTCTTTCCTATCAAGATCTAATTTATTTTAGAGATTATTATTATCAATCCTTAAATAACTCAACATTTTTACAGGACGAAGGAAATGAATGGAGGAAGGCCAAGGTAAGCATGCCTGATAATGATAAATTAAAAGCAAAAATTAAACTTCATGGCACATCACAAACTCCACTAAAAAATTCTATGGGATTTGTAAATTCTGTAATTTATAAGGTTAAAGGATCATTATTAGATGATAAGGAATATCCTAAAAAATATTTGGATATTACCAATGGAGGATATGCATTTAAGATTAAGCTGAGTGATGAAAAGGTATTTGATGGTAAATCTAGAATTAATTTATTATCTCCACATGATGATTGGACAACTACGGGCAATGCTTTAAATAAATATATATTCTCACAAAATATAATAACTACTTATGGAAATTTTTATAATTTATTTGTAAATGGAAGTGATATTGGGTTGTATCTTGGAATAGAAAATATTTCTAAAAGCCTTTTGGAAAGAAATTTTCAAATTACCAATTATGGGATTTTAAAAAATTATGACGATTGGGATAAAGCATGGAGCATTCCCCACGCTTCTCCAACAATGTACACAGCACATGATATGGAACAATCGGGTGAGTTATTAACTCAACAAATAGCATTATTTCAATTAAAAAGATTGTTTGAGGCTATTGATGAAAATGATTTTGAGACTATTAAAATTCTAATAGACATTCATTATTTTGCTAAAGTTTTTGCTTCAATATTGTTAGTTGGAGACTTTCATCCCCTATATGGAGATAACACAAGATATATTTATGATTTTTCTACTGGAACTTTCAAGATTTCTTATAGAATTGAAGGATCTCCCAAGAAAATTCATTATACATATGATGAAGATAATATAACTCTCTCAATGAGAGGTTATGGCCCACACATATTATTTCATAAACTATCAACTCAAAGCTGGTTTAATGATTTAATAATTAAAAACTTAGTCAAAATCAAAAATGATTCTAGTCACATTATCAATATAATTGATGAGGAACATAGTGTTTATAAATCTGTTGCTAACAAATCTCGCTTTCCATCTAACCATCTTACATATAAGTATTTTGATGAAAGAGACATAATTATTCAAAACCTAGAACTAATAAAACTAATAACCAATAATAATCTTAGTATTAATCTTGATAACAGTTTAGAGAAAAGGAATCAAGACATAGACATTGATTTGGGATATGCAAAAACCTTCTTTAATATTGAAAAAGATAATTCTGATGAAATTTTTGTGAATGTTCTAAATGACTCACTCAAAGAAATTACACTATTATCTCTTACAAATTGTGACGGTGACAAGTTTAAGCTTGAAAGCCCATTGCAAGTTGAGCCTTCTGTTTATGATTTAGAATCAGGCATGATTATAAACAATGATAATTACATTTTTAAAATACCGTCTAATTATCATTGCATTAATAAAGCTGAGGTTGTCAAAAATGATTCAAATAATATGATCACAGATAAAAATATTTATTTTAACTATTCAAAATCCTTTAATTTAGTTGAGAGTGATGGCCTGAATCAATTTGGATCTAATATAAGAAAAATAACAGATACTAAAGATAACTCAGTAACATATCTTATATCTAAAGGTACCTATGAAGTAAACAAAGATATTATCTTTCCACATGGCGCAAGATTGATACTTGAGCCAGGTGCGAATATTTTGTTATCAGAATCAAAATCAATATTTGTGAGAGGAGATTTTTATGCGAAAGGAACCTCATCAGAACCTATAACTATAAGAAATAAAGATAACAAACCTTATGGAACTTTTGCTGTAAAAGGAACGACTTTAAAACCAAGCGAAGTTATAATTGAAAATCTTCTTTTAGAAGGTGGCTCTGAAGCAGTTATAGATGGTACTTATTTTAGCGGTCAGCTTTCTATACATATAGCGAACGTTGTCATGAAAGACTCAAAATTTTTTAATAGTTTTTCAGATGATGGAATAAATATTAAATTAGGGAATGTCGAAATTAGAAATAATATCTTTAAAGATAATTCAGCCGATCAAGTAGATTTAGATTTTGTAAATGGAGAAGTATCAGACAATACCTTTATTTATTCAAAAAATAACACAAATGTATCAACTGATGGCCTGGATGTCAGTGGCTCAATATTAGAAGTCTATAAAAATAGTTTTATTAATATGACAGATAAGGGACTTAGCATTGGAGAGAAATCTTTTGTCAGCGTATACAACAATGAGGTTAAAAATAACAACATTGGAATAGCTCTGAAAGATGGGTCAAAGTTATGTTTAAATCAAAATCTATTTTCAAATAACGTTGATGATATTTCACAATATATAAAGAAAAATATGTATAAAATGCCATCTATGAATGTTGATGAACAATATTTTACTAGTGAAGAAAATATCAAAGGCCAATGTAACATTAAAGAATTCATTGATAACAAAATATCTTCGTTGCTATGAATAATCAATTTAAAAGGGTTGAATATAAATATTTTGTTCCCTCAAAGTATGTAGATGATTTAAAATTTTGTCTTTCAAAAATAATGCTAGAAGATAAAAATAATGAATTATCAAAAGGATATAAAATTACAAGCCTTTACTTTGATACTCCAGATGATCAAGATTTAAATCAAAAACTTAATGGAGTGATTTATAGAGAAAAGTACAGAATAAGGATTTATGACAAAAATATGTCAATTGGTAAATTTGAAATTAAAAGAAAGAAAAATCAAACTATTGAAAAAAATTCTTTAGATTTAGATTTTGATGAAATAAAGAGTATTATTGCGGGTGATTATTCTCCTCTCAATAAAGATCCTGAATTTGATTATGTTGCCTACAGAATGAAATACCAAAAATATTTACCAAAAGCAGTTGTTGAATATTACCGACATGCATATTATCTTCCGTTAAATAATATTAGGGTAACATTAGATACAAATCTTTCTAATTATGGATTTAAAGACAATTTTATTAATATTAATAAATTAACACCAAACAAAATCAAAAAGTTAGGGCATGATATTATTGAGGTAAAGTTTAATGATTCTATTCCAAGATATATCCTAGATGTATTATCTTCGTTTCCAATAAGACAGTCAGCAATTAGTAAATATGCTTTGAGCAGAGTTGATAGTAACTCTGAACCAAAAGGTGACAGTCCAGAGATACCCTTTTAAGCCATTATAATGCTGTATAAGTTAAAAGACGTTGCAGCTAATAAGATACTCTCTGAATTTGAGCAAGCGAAGAAAGAAACTTAGAAGACCTTACTTGTCTAAAAGGAAAATCCTTCATTAATTTATTTACTTTATTCCTTAGATCTGGATGAAATTTTAATTCAACTATCAAGAAGTCTTTTGCCATAAGCATTAAGTTCGATGCTACTTTACTATTACAATAAGATATATTTTTATCAATAGTGAGCCTTATCTTATTATCACTATTAAGCTCATAATATTCTCTTTCATAATTTGTGAAGACTGTACTTAGTAATTTAAGAGAAGATAAGGTTAAATAGTTATTGCACATTGAACCTATCTCATTTTGTATTGCTTCGACCCTGCATAAAAAATTATCTTTTTTATCAAACTTTATATCACCTATATTTACTTTATCACTGAGACTATTAATCTTCCTTTTTACTTCAAAATTAAATACCTTTGAATCTGATAAGAAACCATCTAAGAAATTTTCATCCAACTCACCATACCATCGGGCTCTAACCTTAATTCTTTTCGATTCTCCAGACATATTACTAGATGCAAAATGATAATCTGAAGTATCAAAATATAACGAATTCACCATTCTGGGACTGTAGCTTTCTTGAAAAAATGAATGCCTGTATAACCAATCATAAAGTTTTGGCACATCCATAAAAAAAACTTTATATTTTATCTCCTGTCGAATACTGTCCTCTGAGAGTTTCATTATTTTTTCATTCTTCCTTGATATAGCTCGTCAATATTTATTTCAGAAATTTCACAATTCGTATTATTAACAATTAAATAAGTACCTTCTTCTCTAACACATACATTGCTTTCAAATTCGCCATTAACACTATATTCTTTCACCTCTAATTTAGTGTCACCCTTATAAAATGGCTTCTTAACATATGTCATAAACAAATCGTAGTCTATATTTTTAAGAGAAATATTTGACGCTTCTACGACGCTAGAGTCCTTAACTGCAATACCAGTTGCGACTGAATCATAAAATGCATCATCAATATAAGCCAATGACTTTTCTCCCACTGAAAAAGCCTTATCTTTTATGTTTCTAGCATACATCTTTATTATTTTGAGATCTGAGCCCGATATATCTAAACCATCTCCGCCAACATCTAAAAAATTTATATCTTTTATTGTGCCTTTGCAAAAGTCGCAATCAAATGCATCAGATGTAGCATTACTAATATTTAATCCACTTATATCAACATTCGCATTAATTATATTTAGCTGGTCTTCAGCATTCCCATTTGAAATAGCGACATTCACAAGTTTAAATGTCCCACCATACCCATTAATCGAGCCCGTGTACCTTTTTAAAAGTGAATCAAATGTAGATAGATTATTAAAACTTGAATTTTGAATAATAGAAATTTGTTCGTTATCGTTCTTTATGTAGATACCACCAAATCCATTCCCATCAAAACTAACTGGATCTTTTGTTGTACCGTTAATAAGAACAGAAGAATTAAATATTAAATTACCACCTTCTCGAAAATTAATTTTTGTTCCAGGATTAATTATAGTTTTCTTATTAAATACCGTACTTTCATCAATATTAATGACACCTTTTAATATGCAGTGATTCTCAGATTTATTATATTGACAATAATTTTCAGTTGTTTTTGGAGAATCTAAATCATAATTTATTTTAGTCAAAGAATAAGTATTTGAATTAATTTTTTCCTTGCCATTAATTATAAATTTAACTGAAATAGCATCACTATGATATCCAAGAAGATTGGTTTTTATATCAATAAAGCTTAAAGATTCTGGCTTTGAAGGGGGTATATTTCTATCAATATTATTTTCTAAATTTCCAATGATTATATCTTTAGCTTTTATTTCATTTGCTAAAAGGTTAAATATCCTTACTGTGCCATCTGAAAAATGAAAAATTTCGCTAACCTTATCGATTTGTTCAAGTTGCTCTGGAGTAATTTTGCTCATTTTAGTATTTTCAAAATCCAATGATGCAAGCAGATTAATCTTAGTTACAACTTCTGAAATGTTTTCGTTTAAATAAGATAAATTTTTGAGAATTGGTGTTTTGGTAAATCTTTGATCATTTAGAAAATATTTTTTCTTTAAATTGTTGACATCATCAATTGGATTATTTTTTTTGAAAAAATTATCAAGTTTTATTAATTCGTCATAAAGCTCTTCTTTCTTTAAAGGATTATTTTTAAACATAATCCTATATTCGAAAGGCAAGTCTTTTAGACTATCAATATATTTTTTGGTATTTTGCCAATGTGCTTGGTCAGTCAATACTGGTTCAAGCCTTCTTTCATATGTATTCCAAACATACCATGCATTAGTATTATACAATGTGTGCAAACTGCCCCAAGCAAGCGCATAAGCAAGGTTCCCAACCATTATTTGCCGATCAAAGACACTGCCGTCTTTATTTGATAAAGAGAAAAAGATATGGCTGTATATTTCATTTAATATAGAGTTTTCTAAAACTATTTTGTCATTTCCTCTCATACTTATAGTTATAGTGGGATCTGAAATAAAGTAATGTGGATAGCTGCCATTAATTCTTAAATGAGCCCAATCTTTTTGATTAGAAATACGAAAAATCCCTAAACGCTTGACATCATTAATTTCAATATACTTTTCATCAATTATTGGCTCTGCATTCATCACGCCCCAACTCTCACCATTTACATTGACGCTATAAAATTCACTAGTATTAGCAGAAAGTCTCCCAAATTGTTTATTAATATCATGGAAGACAGCATCATAAGGGAATTGCCTTGCCCTTGGTTTCTGTATTGAAAATTCTTTCATGCCGTGAATGAAACCACCCTTTACATCAATTCTTAGGCTCATTCTTTTTACTGATGACCAATGATCTGCAAGATCACCTTTAAGTCTTACTTTGCATTTGTATATCTTTATACCATCCGATACTTTACATGGTACATTCTTAGGATCTTCATTTATAGAATTAAGAAGGGCAGTTTCGCGGTCTTTTAGAATTTTTTCAAAATTTTTAAATTTAATAAATATCTTAATCTCTTTAATATTAGAATTTTCTTTTCCAATAATCTTATCAAATAAAGATTTAAAAAGATTAGATGCAGTAGTCCCTAAGTGCTTACCCTTTGAAATATCACCTTCGTCAGAAAGCTGTGAAACAGACGAAAATGATGGAGCAAAACTCTGAATCTCCTGCATTTCATTTTCAAAAATTTTTCCAGGGTCTAACGAAGATATAATTAATACTATTGCTAGAAATGATAAGGTAAGAAAAATATAAAAATTTTTTCTTTTTGCCTTAAAATTGCTTTTTTTTAGCATTTATGGAGAAAAATTACCAATTAACTCCAGACTCAACCATATTAAATTCAATATCGTTATCGCTATCTTTAAGATCATTAATCAGTTCTTGCAAATTAAAATCTTCCTTAACAGAAATATTGAAATATGCATTGACTTTATTTCCATTATTCTCAGTTCTTATTAACTTGTAGGCATTAACATTACTACTGATAGTTTCGGAAACTTCACTAAACTTATCTTGAGATAGTTTTATTAGAAGAGTGTACTCACCATCTATTTTTGAAGTTCCTTTTGTTGTTCCTGCAAAGTACAAATAAGCTAAAATTGCAGAAGTAATTATAACTGTTGTCATTGAGAATCCTGCACCAAACCCAAGACCAATGGCAATTGTTAAAAATAAGTAACCTAGTTCTTCAGGCTCTTTTATTGGCGTTCTAAATCTGACTATTGACAAAGCACCAACCAATCCAAGTGATAGAGCAAGAGAGCTTTTAACTACAGTGATGACCATAAAAACAGTTAAACCAATCAATGGGAGTATTGCACCTACATGAGTTTTACCACCTAAGCTTCTTGAGAATTTTTTATAAAACCATCCTACAAAGCTAACAAGTATCATACATAAGAATAAATTTATTAGAACAACTGAGATAGATTGTTGAGCAAATTGTTCAATTGAAAGAAGATCATTTATGTTTTGCATTGCTATTATGGTAACTAAAAAATAAAAAATGTAAACTTAAGAATTAAGAATAAATATGCCTGCGTTACTTAAATAAGAGTAATAATTTTCCCTAAAACTAATAATCTCAACGTAATAGTCCAATATGCCAATTCAGGTATAAATTCAGTATTTTTAAGAAAATTAGCTGTTCTGATATAAGATGATTCTATTCTACCCACTTCGAAGCTTGGAATGATCAACGACACTTTTGTCATAAATCAATTACACTATTAAATTGTTGATATATTAATTCTAGCTTGAACTCTTTTTCTACCATTTTTCTTGAGCACTCACCCATTTCTGATATTCTATTTTTATTGTTAATAATTTTTTGCATCGATTGAATTAAACTCTCTGAAGATCGCGGTTCGCAAAGGTATCCATTTTTATTGTCTATAATGCATGAGTTACAACCGGGAACATCAGAGCAGATTAAGGCTCGTCCACTTGCCATTGCCTCCATCACCGCCAATGGTATTCCTTCTCCGAAAGAGGGCAAAACAAAAACATGATAGTCATAAAGATTTTTCAAAAAAGTTTTTTGATCCCACGACCCAAGATATTTTATCGATTCAGATTCTACTATTGTTTTATATAAGGAATCTTCTATTGACAAGGGATGATTTTTTAAATATTTTCCAGCTATAAAAAAATCTGCATTTAAATTAGCATTTTTTATTCTTATGGCAGCATCATAGTAGTAACTTACTCCCTTTGCATAAAATAGGTTACCTGCAAATAGAAACTTGATACTTTCAGTTTTACCAATAGGCCTATAAGATATTTTATCCAGATCTACTCCATTGCCTTTTATCAAATAAAAACGATTATTAACGCCAAGCATTTTTTCAAACAGCATTTTATCTTCGTTATTTTGAAATATAAATCTATTATTCAAAGATTTAAAGTACGTAAAAATTTTTGTTGCGATTAGGCGCAATAATTTATTTTCTCTAAGTACATTCGCGCCAGAGATTATGAAATATTTTTTATTTTTTAAATGTTTAGTTGCAATTGCTCCAATCATTGAAGACTCAAGTGTTATAAAAAATATATTATCAACTCGATAATGTTTTAATATTGAAACTAGACGAAATGCATATCTTATAACACTAAGAAAATTCTTTAATTTATTTTTACTAACTCTAGATTTAAGATGAACAAATTTAATAAAATCGTACTTCAGAAGATTAGATTCATTAGATTCTTTAATATCGCTAATAACAATAATTTGAAATTTTTCTGATAATTTTTTTGCAAGAGGAGCTCTATGCGAAAAGAAAAAGTCTATATCAGCAACTACCATGCACAATGATGGTTTATCTTTAATCAACATATTCCTCACACCAGATTAAAAATAAAGCTATTGCAAACAATGATTCTCCTGTATTAGCACACTCGGCCTGTTGTGAAAGAACTTGATTGCGAAATTTTATATTAACCATAATTAATCAATTTACTTGATAATACAATGAAAACGACAATTACTTATTAAAAATCTATAAAAAGTAAAATAAGCTATATGATAAACATATCATTTATAATAATTTTTATGTGGCGGAGTTCAATTTATGGTTAAATCAATTTCATTAATTATACCGTTTAAGTCAGATAAGTCAGAAAAGGAAAAACTTTTTACTTTATTGAGAGGTATATCAAATTGGAAGGCAGCTCCAAATGAAATAATAATCATTAATACTGACCAAAAGCAGCTATCTTTTCCAAGTGATATTGAATTATTTGCTGATCAACACAATATTAATCTTTGTATTTTCCATCAAGAGAAAACCTATCCTGGGCACGCACGTAACATTGGAATCTGTAATGCATCTAATTCATTATTAGCATTTTTAGACACATCTACTCACCCCTCTAATGACTGGTTATCAAATGGATTGCATATTATTAATACTAATAATTATGAGGGTGTTTGGGGCAAAACCTATTACCAGGCAGAAAAATTTTTACCAAAAATATTTAGAGCATCTACTTATGGAGAAAAGCCTATTCAGACTCTCCCTGGGAGCATTCTTCATAAAAACATCTTTAAAAAATGTGGATTATTTGTTGAATCTACTAGAGCTGGAGAAGATACAGATTTTATGAGTAGGGCGAAGCTTCACAATTTAAATATATGTGAATCTGAAAGTTTTTTAAATTACGACAAGCTTGATAAGATAAGTTTTAGAGAAATAATTAAAAAATGGTATAGAAACTATTTCCATGTCGCAAGCATGCCATATTTTAGAGCGCATAAAGATATATATTTTTATGGCATTTCTTTTTTAGCAATAATGATTGCTTATAATTGGAATAGAGTTTTTGATCCTACTGGAATTGAAAATGATTTTTTCATACCCAATGTAACAAAAATTAGTGTACTTATAATAATTTTAACTTATCTTTTCTTAAGAGGTGTAGTTCTTCCAATGAGAAAAGGCGCATCCTTAAAATTTATCTTTCCGTTAAATTTTATTTTAATTAGCTTAATGTCATTCTTTCTTGATTTAACAAAGACTATAGCCTTTGGTTATTCTAAATTTTTTAGAACTTGAATAATTTCTTCAATCTAATACTATAAATTTTGTCAAAAAAATTATAAATAAGAACCAGGCACCAAAGCTTATATCTGATTTTTTTCCTGCTGCATACTTTAAAACCACATATGAAATAAAGCCTAATGCAATTCCATTAGCAATGGAAAAGGTTAAAGGAATCATAATTATCATAATTAGAGCAGGCAATAGCTCAGTATTATCTGACCAATCTAGCTTTTCCATTCCACCAAGCATTAAAATAGCTACATAAACTAGAGCACCGGCTGTTGCATAACTCGGAACTATAGATGCAATAGGGGAGAAGAAGATAGCTATTAAGAAAAAAATTCCTACCACTACTGCAGTTAGACCTGTTCTACCACCTGCCTCCACTCCAGCAGAGCTTTCGACATAGCTTGTTACAGGAGAGCATCCAAAAAACGATCCAGCAACGCTGGCAGTGCTATCAGCCTTCAGAGCCCTATCAAGATTTTTAATTCTTCCTGAATCATCTATAAGATTTGCTCGAGATGCAACACCTAACAAGGTTCCTGCTGTATCAAATAAATTAACAAACAGAAAAGAAATAATAATGCTTATCATAGAGACATCTATAGCTCCTAAAATATCTAACTTCATTAACGTTGGCCTGATATCTGGAGGGGCAGAAACAAAACCATTAAATTGAATTAAACCAATCAATAATCCTGAAATAGTGACTGTCAAAACTCCTATAATTATTGCACCAGTAATTTTCCTTATTGCTAATATTAAAATCAACAGAAAACCTATAGCAGAAAGAAAAGTTTCAATATTTTTAAAGTCACCTAAGCTTAAAAAAGTTGTTTCGTTTTGAACAATAATACCGCCTGTTTTAAGACCAATAAATCCAACAAATAAACCAACCCCAGCACCCATAGCAATTCTGAGATTCATAGGAATACTATTAAGCATCCATTGTCTTAGAGGAGTGACACTGATTATTACAAATAAAATCCCAGCTAGAAAAACAGCTCCTAAAGCTACTTCCCATGAGTAACCCATTTCACTAACAACTGTATAAGTAAAGAAAGCATTAAGTCCCATACCAGGAGCTAATCCAACAGGCCAATTTGAATATAACCCCATTGCAAAGCATGCTATTGCAGCAGCAATACAGGTACCTACAAAACTTGCACCTAAATCCATTCCACTTGCTGCCATCATTTGTGGATTTACAAAAATGATGTACGCCATTGTAATAAATGTAGTAAAACCTGCTAAAAATTCTTTTTTAATAGTGGTATCATTATCTTGAAGTTTAAAAATATGTTCTAAAGTTTGTTTCATAAATTTTGAATTTTAAGTTTTACTAAGAATTTTAAAGTATACAATTAATTAATCGTTTTAGAATTACTAATTGTTATTATATTTTCAAATTTTTAGATAGATTTTTTGGCATATATATTGCATATAATAACTAACAACCTTTTACGGGGACTAAAAATGAAATTAAGACTAAGTATTGTAAATTTGTCACTATTATCTTTTTTATTTTCATTAAGTGAAAATGTATTATCTCAAGATAATCAGCAAGTTTTTGAAGAAGTAATTGTTACCGCTGAAAAAAGAGATGAAAGTCTACAGACAATTTCTCAAGCAGTGACAGCTATTACAGAATCAGAAATAGAAAATAAAAACATTACATCTTTTGTTGATCTTACAGCTGTAGTTCCTGGTGTTACTGTTGCTAAAAATGAGGGATATAAAACAGTTATATCAATCCGAGGCGTCGGAAACGAAACTAACCAAAATGCTATTGCAGCTCCTTCAGTTGCATATCATATGGATGGTGTTTTTATTGCTTCCCCATTTTCATTACAAACAGATTTTGTAGACATAGAGCGTATTGAGGTATTAAGAGGTCCTCAAGGTACATTATTTGGACAAAATTCAACTGGTGGCGCAATTAATGTTATTAGCAAAAAACCATCAACATCTTCTTTTTCATCCAGCGCATCTTTTACAGTTGGTGATTACAATTTAAGAAAAATTAGCTCGACCACCAATTTCCCTATTTCAAATAACGCAGCTACAAAATTTACTTTTACAAAAACTGAAAGAGATGGCTTTTCTGAGAATGTTATAACCGGACAAGATTTAGATGATGCATCAAATATTAGTATTAGAAGTGACTGGATTTTTGAACTTAGTGAAAGTTCATCATTAAGAATTTTTGGTCAATATTTTGACTCTGATAGAAATGGTGCAGCTATGAGAGGTATTGATGACGTAAATGATAATATACGTAAGTTATCTCAAGATTCATTATCCAAGCAGGAGCTAACATCTAAGGTTTTAGCTCTAATCTATGAATCAGACTTAGGATACGCAAATCTTAAGATTATAGGCAGTGTTCAAGAAGATGATGTTTTGGTTGTGAGAGATAACGATCGTCATAATTATGGAGATCCTGTTCTTGCTATACCAGGATTAGGCGCTGGTTCAACATATCAGATGGCTGAATTTAATCCAGAAACCTCTTTAGTTGATACAACTAGTTTTGAAATTAATTTAGTATCGAATGAGCCTGCTCTCGGTGGCAAACTAGATTGGACTATTGGAGCTTTTTATATGGAACATGAAATTGAAAACCATATAAGAGGATATAGAGACAATGATCTTGATGGGAATATTAGATATGTTTGTGGTGAGTCCTTTGCTGATCCTAGTTACTGCTATACGCATGATTTTGGTATTCCAGGTAGGTTTGATGTTTTTGCTGCTGAATTCGATTTTGTTACTGATGCTTATCCATCTAGAGAATCATACTCAATATATGGTCAAACTACATACAGCGTAAGTGATACTTTTAGATTGATATCCGGAATAAGGTATTCTGAAGATACTTTTGAAACTGATGTAACTAATTTCTTTAATGTTGATCCTTTCCAAGCTGAAGGAACTGGTGATGAAGTTACTGGACGAATAACAGGTGAGTTTGACGTTGCGGATGCAACCATGGCTTATGTATCCTTTTCTACCGGATTTAAACCTGGTGGGACAAACCTAACTTATGGTTATGCGGACGATAATGCTCCTCCAATGGTATTTCAAACTTTTGAGCCAGAAACTGTAGACTCACTAGAATTTGGCCTAAAAACAGATTTACTTGAAGGAAACGCAAGAGCAAACATCGCAGTTTTCTCATATGATTATGAAAACTTACAATTCCAAGCAACTGATCCTGATCCATATAGAGGCGGCGTTGCAAATATTCCAGAATCAGAAATGTCTGGAATTGAAATAGAATTTACTGCTTTGGTTTCAGATTCGTTAACTTTTGATATGAACCTTGGATTTTTAGACACAGATGTTACTTCTGATTATGATGTTCTTGATAATGTAGATGCATATCAATACTTCTTCGGTGAAGAGGATTTAAGATATGGCTTAAGAGAGAATGTCAAAGGAAATCAATTAGCTAAGACTCCTGATTTTACTGCTGATGCAACATTTACCTATGAAACAGTGCTATCTTCTGGCAATGAATTAACAACAGTCTTTCAATTTGTAAGAAGAGGTGAATTTATGCAACGTGTATCAAACAATCCAATTGTTGATAAAGTTCCTTATTATCAAATTTTTAATTTGACCGTTGGGGTAGATTTTAAAAACAATATGGATTTAGACTTTTTGCTATTAAATATGACTGACGAAGATGGCGTTAACTCTAGCATGACAGATGTTTTTGGGGTTGCTGCAACAGGAATTGAGTTAATACCGCCAAGACAATTTATGACTAGAATAAGTTATGATTTCTGATATAAATCATATATGAAGCTATAATCTAAAGAATTAAAAACTATAATTTAATTATGGATAAGCTTTTCATTAATTCTGATGATCTTCTAAAAGATTCATTTCAACTAGCTTGGAATGTTTATGAAAGTGATTTTAAGCCTAACTACATTGTAGGGGTTTGGAGGGGTGGAGCTCCAATAGGAATTGCTGTTCAAGAGTTTCTAAGTTATCTAGGAATTAAGTCTGATCATGTTGCAATAAGAACCTCATATTATTCTGGTATTGATGAAACAAAGGATAGTGTTCAAGTTTATGGACTTAATTATGTGATAAGGCAATTGCAGTCAGAGGATAGATTATTGATTGTTGATGACGTTCATGATACTGGACATTCAATTCAACAAATAATCAATGATTTGAAAGCAGCATGTAAAAAAAATACTCCTGAAATAAGAATTGCAACCCCTTACTTTAAACCAACTAAAAATCTTACTGATAATAAGCCTGACTATTTCTTATATGAAACTGATAAATGGTTAGTATTCCCTCATGAGCTTGATGGCCTTACTTTAGACGAAATAAAAAAACATAAACCGGAACTAAAAGACTTAATTGAAAAATTGTAAAAATTTTATTTTAAAATTGCAATTTTAAGAGATGAAAAACATTTTAGTCGAAAAATGATAAAATTAAGCTTTAATTTTTGATCATATTTTGGTAAATGAAACAATTATTACTATATATCTATAGAAACATTAAGAAATTTCTACCAAGAAAAATAAATACTTTCATCTGGGATATTTACTTATCAGTATTGAAAAAACAATCCTACTCACAATATGGAGAAGACTTGATAATAAATAACTTTTTTAATACTTATATTGGTATGGAAAATGGCAATTATTTAGATATTGGTTGCTATCATCCAGTTGGCATATCAAATACTTACTTATTGCATAAAAAGGGTTGGCAAGGAGTAGTCGTCGACATAGATGACTATAAACTTAAACTCTTCAAAAAAAGGAGAGGTAAAAGTGTTGAAGTTGTTAAAGGCGCAATTTCATCTCACAATTCTAAATCTAAAGTAGCAATATATAAATTTAACCAGCCTTTCTCCCCATACGATACTCTTTCAGAGGAAATAGCTAAGATGAGATCAAAAGAAATAAACGTAGATTATAAAGTAGAGGAAGTTAATCAAATAAGCATAAATTCATTATTAAGCAAGAAACATTATGATTTAATAAATATTGATATTGAAGGTTTGGACGAACTTATAGTTAATTCCATAGATTTTACAAAATATCAACCAACAATGATTATTTATGAGTCATTTGATCCATTTTCAAACTCTAAAACAAAAGAACTTCTATATGAAAATAATTACACCTTATTATTTATTTCAGGCGGTTCAATCGGTTTTGTTAAGAAGAATATATAGAATTAAAAAATGAAGTTTAAACCAAGACTTTTTATATTGTTAGATGATTATAATTAATAAAATATCTTTAAGCTTTACAAGCTTAATTGAAGTATTTTTATTTGTTGTTGTAGCACTTATGCTAATGACTTTAACTCATATGATAAATTATTTAATTTTTAAAACTAGATAATGTAATGAAATTTGACTATTCTGAACTTTATATTAGAAATATTCTTGAGAAAGTAAATACAATAGCCGTAATTGGAGCAAGCCCAACTAAAACAAGAGATAGTTATAAAGTTATGGAAGCTTTAATTCAAAATGGATATGAAATTTTTCCAGTTAATCCCAAAGAGGCTGGTAATTTAATATTGGGTAAAGAGTGTTATTCTGATATCAAAGATATTGGAGAAGACATAGATTTGGTAGACATATTTAGAAAAAAAAATGCAGTTATGGATATAACAATACAAGCAATAGAAGTGGGAGCAAAATATTTATGGATGCAAGAGGGTATTATTCATCAAGAAGCTGCATGTCTTGCACAAAATGCTGGTTTAAAAGTCATCATGGACAGGTGCCCAAAAAAAGAACTATCGAGACCTTATTGGACTAATAAAATCAAATAGCTTTTAATAGCATAAGTATGAGTAAAGAAAAAAACTTACTTTTAAAAGAAAGAATGAAATTTGGCATACTTCGCCTTACTTTAAATGATCCAAAAAGTAAGAATGCTTTGTCAAAAAAGATGATTTTTGAAATGATTGATGCCATTTCGCTTGCCTCTTCCACTGATGAAGTTAAGGTGATAATCATTGCGGCTAGTGGAGATGTTTATAGCGCTGGCCATGACCTAAAACAAATTACAGAAGCAAGAACTAATAAAGATAATAGCAGTGATTATTTTAGAGATTTATTTGAATCATGTTCGTCTTTAATGAAACTGATTGTTGAATGCCCTAAGCCTATTATTGCTGAGATTAATGGAATTGCTACTGCAGCTGGATGTCAACTTGTTGCATCATGTGATTTAGCAATATCATCAAATAGTTCAAAATTTGCAACGCCAGGAGTAAATATTGGCTTATTTTGCTCAACCCCAATGGTTGCCTTATCAAGGAATGTAAGTAAAAAAGATGCTATGAAGATGCTTTTAACGGGCGATATGATTAGTGCTCAAGAAGCAAAAAGAATTTCGTTAATCAATGAATGTGTTGCTGAGAATGATTTAAAAAAATCTGTATTGGACCTGGCAGAAAATATTTCTAAAAAGTCATCTAAGATTCTAAAAATAGGAAAAGAAGCATTTTATAATCAGTTAAATATGAATCTGTCAGATGCATATGAATATACTTCAAAAATAATGGCAGATAACATCCTTGAAGATGATGCCATTGAAGGTATAAATGCATTTCTTGAAAAAAGAGATGCCAATTGGAGTGAGAATAATGAATGATCCATTAGATCTTAAGAGATTTATAAGGACCGTGGATAACTTTCCAATAGATGGCATTGTTTTTAGAGATATTACAAGCTTGATTGAAGCGCCTGAAGCTTTTGTAAAAACTTGTGATGAATTAACAAAGATTACAAGAGAATTTGGAGCAAATATTATAGCTAGCATTGAAAGCAGGGGTTTTATTTTTGCTGGAACTATTGCTAGAGATCTTAGCCTGCCTTTTGTTCTAGCAAGAAAACCTGGTAAATTACCCAATAAAACTTTTAAAAAGAGTTTTGATCTTGAGTATGGTAGTACTTCTATAGAAATTCAGCAAAATACAGAAATTAAACCTGGTAAGAAAATTGTTATTGTTGACGATTTGGTTGCTACTGGTGGAACAGCAATAGCATGCGCTGAGTTGCTGACAGAAAACTTTGATGTCAGAAATGAGGATATATTAATTTTGTGTATAATTGATCTAACTAATCTCGGTGGTAGCGAATTAATAAGAGAAAAGGGGTACGCATTAAAAACTATCGTAGATTATTAATTCTTCTTAGTTATTAATCTCCACATATTAATTGCAGCGCTAAACTTTAAAAAAGGTTTTGTAAGCTTATAAACAATACCAGGAATTACCTCTGATTTTCCTTTCTTTGATGCTATTTCAGTTTGATTAACAACATTATTTGCACTAATCCACATCCAACTTGGTACCTTCGATTCCAAATGATCTAGCCCAGCTTTTTTATGAGCTTCGGTCTTAACATAACCAGGTAAACTAACTGTTACTGAAATACCCTTATTTTCCAATTCAGCTGAAATAGATTTACCATACATATAAATGCCTGCTTTAGCGCTGGAGTATATTGAAGATTTTGGCATTGCAGTTATTGCACCAATACTTGAAATAATAACTATCCTTCCAGTACCTTTTTTAACCATTTTTGGAGCAAATCCTTCAATAAGATCAATAATACCGCCACACATGAGGTAATATGCATCTTCTTTTTGTGATTCATTCAATTTTCCAATTGAGCCATTAATGGCAATACCAGCATTTGCAACAATTAGATCAGGAGTTTCGTAGTTTGATATTATTTCTTTAATTGAAGATTTCTTTGATAAATCAGCAAGATAAAAGTTTGCATCTGGATAATCTAATGCTTCTTTAGACCTAATTGATCTTTCTGCATTTTCTGAAATGAGATCTAGAATCCATCCTTCTTTTGATAAATGTTTAGCATACGCATAACCTATCCCTGAGGATGCTCCTGTAATTAAAGCTCTAGATTTCATAATTTAATTATATATTTTATATCAGCTTAACTTGAATCAATTTTCTTTGATATCATTTAAACATGAAAGATTTATATGGAAGATTAATGATAGATATAAATGGAAAGAATCTGTCAGAAGAAGATAAATTTATAATTTCTAACAAACATGTTGGTGGATTAATTCTTTTTTCAAGAAACTTTGAATCTTTTGAACAATTAAAAAATCTTATAAGCGAAATAAATTCAATAAAAGAAAATATTATTATTGCTGTTGATCAAGAAGGAGGCAGAGTTCAGAGATTTAAAAATGAATTCTCGCTCATCCCTTCTATGCAAGAAATTTCATTATATGCAAAAGAAAATAATGATATGGAAATTTTTACAGATTTAGCATGGTTAATTTCTAGTGAATTAATGGCAGTTGGGATTGATATTAATTTTGCACCTGTTCTGGATGTAGATGAAAAAACTTCAAGTATCATAGGAGATAGAGCCTTTTCAAATAATGTTTCGGAAGTAATTTCATATACATCTAAATACATTGATGGCATGCATGATGCTGGTATGAGATCAACAGGAAAGCACTTCCCTGGTCATGGAGGTGTTTATGAAGATAGCCATCTACAATTGCCAATAGATAATAGGTCTATGGAAGACTTAATAGACTCAGATATTAAGCCATACAGAGAATTGAAGGATAAACTTGACATTGTAATGTGCGGGCATATTTTGTTTCCTGAAATTGATTCAAATATTCCAAGTTTTTCAAGCACTTGGATTCAAGAAATACTTAAAAAGGAGTTAAATTACCAAGGCCTGATAATAAGCGATGATCTGTCAATGGAGGGAGCAGTAGGAGAAAATTGTTCCATCAAAATAAGGGATTCATTTCAATCAGGTTGCGATATGGCAATAATTTGTAATAACAGAGATGAAGTAAAAAATGCATTAAGTTTCTTAGATGATATTAAGATTGAGCCTATCAATAACATATCTAATATGAAGAAAACTAGAGATGTAGAATGGGATAAACTTCAATCTAATCAAAGAACAATAAAAATAAAAGATAAGTTAAACAAAATAAGGAGTTAAATATGAGAAGAATAATTACAGGACATAATCAAGATGGAAGATCTATTGTTACCCTTGATGGTCCCCCTGCAAGATCAATTGGAGAAGATGTTGGAGGACTTTTTGAAGTATGGAATACCGATGGCTCTGATATTATTTCAACTGATGAAATTGATAGAGCGGATGAAGATATACTATTATCACCACCAAGCGGCGGCACAAAATTTAGATATTTCCAGATAAATCCTTTACCTGAAGGAGTTCCAGATGCAATGATGCAAGAAATTGCAGCAGATGCATTCGAAAAGATAGGCGCTGCACATCACAGAGTAGACACCAAAAAGCATCCAGCAATGCATAAGACTGAAACTATAGATTACATTATCTTATTACAAGGAGATGTTACTCTTATTCTTGATGAAGAAGAAATTGATTTAAAACCTTTTGATGTAGTTGTTCAAAGGGGAACTAATCATGCTTGGGTTAATAATGGAGATAAACCAGCATTGTTAATAGCAGTTTTAATAGATAGTAATATCAAATAGTTTAATTAAAAACCAGCCCTTCCTTCTTGAATCACATTGTAGAAGTTCTGATCTAAAATAGTATATGTATTTTCTCCAGGCTTCTTAACAAAAATTTGATCTCCTTTGACTTTATCAAGATGATAAGCCTCTTCTCTTAAATCATTCTTTTTTAATTTAAATGTTCCTGTTGTTTCGAGCTCTTCAATAATTCTTACAAAAATTGGCTGAGCATAGCTTGGCAGTTTTTCAGACACAAATTTAGAGAATTTTTTCCATTCAAAATCATTAAGATTGCAATTGAATGCAACCATTCCAGCCCTTCCTTCACTTTGCGGGACTTTAACTCCAAAAACATTAGCCATATTAACTTGATTAAATGCATTAAGAATTTCAGCAACTTCATTAGTTGAAACATTTTCTGATTTCCATCTAAAAGTATCTCCAACTCTATCAACGAATTGATAATGCTGCCTTCCTAATGCAAAACCTACGTCCATAGTTTTTAGAAGGTCTCCAGTATCAAACCAACGATCTCCATCTTCCACAACATCTCTTATTATTTTCTTTTCACTTGCTTGAGCATCTGTGTATCCATTATAAATTGCATTTGGGCCAATTTTCATAAGAGCTAAACCTGGAGAATGATCTTTAATTTCAATATATTTACCATTTTCATCAACTTTTAATTTGTCTTCAGCCACATCATAAGCAAAAAGCTTTATATCTGTATTAGTCATACCTATTGTTTGATCTTTGTTAAGAAGATTCATAAACATACCGTTTGCTTCACTAGCTCCATATATTTCACATATTCTTTCAACATTAAATCTATTTCTAAACGTGTCCCACAGGTCTGGTCTAAGACCATTCCCAACCATTTTTGAAATTGGATTATTTACCTCTTCATTACATGGTTCTTGAAAGCTAAGATATCTGCATAGCTCACCAACATATACAAATGCAGTTGTATTAAATTTTTGAACTTCACCCCAAAAAGATGAAGCAGAAAATTTTCGCTTTATAAAAGTGGATGCGCCGACTTGAATACAAGCACATAAACCAAGAATTAGGCCTGTTGAATGATACAAAGGAAGACAATTATACATACAGTCGTCACTAGTTAGTCTATACCCAGCAATAGTTATGTTAGTAGATCCTGCCACAACTTTTACATTAGGAAATAATGCTGCTTTAGGAACACCAGTTGTACCAGATGTGTAGATATAGAATGCAGTATCGCCAGCAACTACACTATTAGTTTGTTCAAGATTTAAAGATTTTGATTGATCAAGGTTTTCTTTTATATTAGAAGCCCATTCAGGACAATTATTTAGATTATTATCTTCAACCCATAATAAATCCGAAGATTTAGTAATATTAATTTCTGATAAAACATCCTCTAAGGAATTAGATAACTCCTCACCAAAAATACATTTTTTTGAGTCAGATGTATTTATACAATGTACGAGAGGTTTTCCAGTAAGACTTGTATTGATTAATGCTCCAATCGCTCCCAATTTATTTATCGCTAATAGTGAAATAACAAAATTTGGCCTATTTTCCATAAATAAAACAATTTTATCACCATGCTCTATTCCTTCTTTTGAAAGTTTGTTTGCAAGAATATTTGCAGCTTCATTTGTTTGTGCATATGTCCATACCTCATCTTCAAAGTATAAAAAATCTTCTTCAGCATATTTTAGAACTGTTTCTTGAAAAGAGTGGGCAAGAGATGAATTAGAATCCAACTCAGGCCATTTATATCTTAGAAGAGGAATAATAAACTTTAACTCGCCAATTACTCTAAAAAATTCTGAAATTTTTTTAAACATTTTATAAATTAAATATATATAATTTCATATTATAATCCCACCACACTTTTTTATATAGGACAAAATAATATGAATAATCCAACCAATTTTGATTTTGTAGTTTATGGTGCTTCTGGCTTTACAGGAAAGCTAGTTGTTGAGTATGCATTAGAAAAATATTCAATTGGTGATATTTCGTGGGCTATTGCAGGAAGAAATATACAAAAACTAGAATACCTCAAAGAGAAACTTAATTTACCTGATAGTGTTGGAATTATTGAAGTGGATAGTGAAGATCAATCTTCTATTGATAAATTAGTTGGTCAAACAAAATGTATATTAACAACTGTTGGACCATATCAACTATATGGAGATAAAGTGGTAAGAGCATGCGCATCCTCAGGAACAGATTATGTTGATTTATGTGGTGAGTCTGGATGGATGCACAAGATAATTGCTGAATGCTCAGATGAAGCAAAGGAATCGGGTGCAAGAATAATCTTTTCATGTGGTTTTGATAGTATTCCCTTTGATCTCGGCGTGCTATTTGTTCAAGAAGAGACGATGTCTAAACTTAATAAATATGCTCCTTCTGTAAGAGGAAGAGTCAGAGCTATGAATGGAGAATTTTCTGGAGGAACTGCAGCTTCTATGAAAGCAACAATGTCCTCTTTAAAATCAAATCCTGAACTTTTGAATATTCTTATAAATCCACATGCTTTATGTGAAGGATTTAAAGGTCCTAATCAAGCTGATGATTCAAAACCAGTCTATGACGAAGAGTTACAAACGTGGGTAGCGCCATTTTTTATGGCTCCAATTAATACAAAAAATGTACATCGCTCTAATGCATTAATGAATCATATTTATGGAGAGGATTTTCAATACAATGAAATGTGGATTTCTGGTCCTGGAGACGAAGGAAAAGCAGTTGCAGATATGATAGCTACTGCTAATCCAATTGGTGGTGAAGATGCTCCAAAACCTGGAGAGGGGCCTTCAAGAGAGAAAAGGGAAAATGGTAATTATGATATTTTGTTTTGCGCTGATGTCGATAATAAAGTTATTAAAGCATCAGTTACTGGAGATATGGATCCTGGCTATGGCTCAACTTCTAAAATGATTACTGAAAGTGCTGTATGTTTATTAAAGGAAGCAGATGATTTACCTGGAGGTATTTATACTCCAGCTTCTTCTTTAGGAAAGAGATTAATAAAAAGACTTCAAGATAATGCTGGCCTAACTTTCAAAGTTGAATAGTTTATAGCTTTCCTTTTTCTCGAAGGCTAGCTCTAATTTTTGTGGCACTGATAGAAGAAATATCTTCATCAAATATTTCTTCTTCAAATACATATCCGACACCTCTACCATATGTAATATTGGTTATATTTGGAACAAGCATTATCTCGTAATCTACACCTCTGTTATATCCATCTTTTTTTAGATTATTTTCGATATTCTTGCAAACTGTTTCCCAGGAGAACGGGTTATCGTCTTGTCCTTTTCCTCCTGATGCTCCTTCCACATCTCTAACTTGAATTATTACCTGACCAGTTTTATCAATACATCTTTTAAAAAGTTCTTGGTGGCCTTTGTGCCAAGGCTGCCATCTTCCAAGCATTTGAACTGTTGGTTTTTTCCAGTCAAACATTTTTAAGTATTTCCTTAGAAATTGTTTCATGATTGGTGTTATTCATTTCAGTTACTTTAAAATCAACATTGGAAGGTTCTTCAAACATTTTATTTGTATCTTCGTATCTACCAGATTTAATTGTATTCATCCATATGGTTACATCTGGATCAAAATTTTTTTTTGTTTCAACTGTTGGACAAACAAAATCACATATCACTATTCTGCCCTGACTTTTTTCATAGTCAGCTAGATTCTTCATTCGTAAGCTTTGCCTGATTCTGCCTTCAGGTGAGAAATCCCAATCGTTTGCCATCTCTCTAACTTTATCTGCGTTGTACCAAGCGGCTTTAAGAATTGGTTGCATTCTTTCAGCTAGATAAGTTTTACCACTTCCAGGAAGGCCCATAACTAATATTTTCATTATCTTTTTTTTGTAATACTAAATAATTCGTTTTTAAATTGAATTGCACCAGAAGCATCTATAGTTCTTCTAATTTTATTATGCATTCTTTGATTTTTTTCTAAAGTTTGAATATCTTTTTCTGGTATTTGTCCTACGTATAATATATTTGCCCATTTTGCATCTGTGTTATGTCCAAATAATTCTGTGACTGTTTGATCAGGAGCTTTTTTAAATTTGAAATAATAACTAATAGGTTTTGAAAAACTATATATATTATTTTCTCCAAAGGGATTATTTTTTAAATATTCAATTATATCTTTTGCATTATTTGGGAAAGCTTCTTTATCTTTAAATGCCATTTTTAAAACTTTTTGGATTGAGTCACCACCAGATGAATGGGTTACTAAAAGCCTTCCAGATTTGTTAAGCAGCCTCATCAAAGGCCCTATAACGTTATTAACTTTTACTTTTACTGATGCAGCAGCTCTATATGCTTGTGATGCAATTATTAGATCATAGTTATTATTCTTATAATCGTTTTTAAGGAATGTCTTGAGATATTTTTCATTATCTTTTCTGTATATTCTTATAATACATGGATTTGAATAAGAGGTTCTTCCTTTATTGTCAATCTCAATACCCCAATTTTTTTTAATAAAATTTCCAAGAAGGGTGCCTGATATTTGGGAATTAAAATCAAATGAGTTATCACTATCAAGCATAAGATTAAATTGTTTTATTTTTTTGTCTTTGATTTTAGTTGAGCTCTCAACCAATCCTAACTCAGAAAACTTAACATTTGTCATTGTAACAAGCAGATTTGGATGTTCTGCAAATCGGTCAGGCATTTTTTCTAAAGTATTTTTTAAATCCTCATAACTTATCTCTTTTCCTGTAATCAAAAGAGATGTATACGGATGATATTTATGAAAGCTTTTGATTACATTTGATTTTATTGTTCCATCGCCAGTGCCAGCATCAAGTATTCTTAGATAAGATTTATTTTGAGAGAGACCAGCAATGTAGGGATAAATTTTTTCTGATATAGCTTTTTTTTCTCCAGTATTTTGGATAAATGATAGGTATTTCAATCTATCATCGAAGAATCTTTTTTTACCCATAAAATACCCCTAAAAAGTCTATATAAATAATAATCTAAATAACGAAATAATGCATTTACTCATTTGATATTTTGAGATTAAAATAGCAGTAATTTTAAAGGAATTAATATGTCTGAATCACAATTACCACTTTTGATTGGAATAGGAACAAGAATAAGAAAATCACCATATTATGACTCCGACTTAAAGTACGGAGTTACAGGATTTACTGTATATAACAAGATGTATCTTCCTACAGGTTTTTCAAGTCCTGAAAAAGAATATGAAAGCCTAATAAACGATGTAACATTTGGAGACTTTGCAGCAGAAAGACAAATAGAGATTAATGGTCCTGATGCCTATAAATTTGTTCGCTATGTTCAGCCAAGAAATTTAGAGAAATGTGAAATAGGTTTTTGTAAATACATAATCTTAACCGATCAAGATGGCGGCATTATTAATGATGCATGTCTCTTGAGACTTGAAGAGAATAAGTTTTGGATTTCTCCTGGAGATGGAGATGTTATATTGTGGTTACAAGGTATTGCAATTAATTCTGGCATGGATGTATCAATACATGAGCCAGATGCTTCTCCTCTTCAAATCAGCGGACCAAAGTCTGGAAAATTAATTCAAAAGCTTTTTAAAGGAGAGCATGATGATCTTGGATACTACAAAGCAAAAATTACGACTTTAGAAGACATCCCAATGGTTATTGCAAGAACTGGTTGGAGTGGGGAACTAAGTTATGAACTATATCTCCAAGACAGAACATTAGGGAATAAATTATTTGAATTAGTATATAAGGCAGCTGAGGAACTTAACGGAAGAGTTATCGCACCAAATAATATTAGAACTATTGAAGGAGGTATTTTGTCTTACGGCGGTGATTTTGGGAGAGAACATAATCCATATACCATTGGATTGGGTAGGCTTGTAGATGTAGACCAAGAGGTAGATTTCATTGGCAAGGAAGCACTAAAAAAAATAAAAGAAGCAGGGCTAACTGAAAAATTAGTTGGCCTTGAGTTAGATGGAGAACCAATTACAAAAGCACCCGAAAATTTTTGGCCAGTCAATTGCAATAATAATAAAGTTGGAAGGGTATCTAGAGCATTCTTTTCGCCTCGACTTGAAAAGAATATTGCACTAGCAATTGTAGATATTGAGTTTGCTAATGAAGGGAGTAAACTTATTGTTGAAAGTCCATACGGAGACTTACAATCTATCGTTGTATCTTTGCCTTGGTTTCAAGCTGATAAAGAGACACACTTAGATTAATCATGCATATTAAATACAATATAGTATTTTTGTTTTTAACTTTATCTTTTAATGTAATGTCTGATATTTCAAATAATCCATCAAATTGGTATGTTGTGACTGATCAAGTAATGGGTGGTAAATCAGAGTTAGAAGCAGATTATAGCGATGGTGTTTTTAGTTTGAGTGGATTTGTTACTACTGAAAATAATGGAGGATTTGTCAGATTGGCGCATATGCCAAAAAATGTTGATAAGGAAGTTAAAGGTATTCGTTTCATGGCAAAAGGAAATAATGAATCATATGAAGTCCATGTAACCATGCAAGGAATTAGAATGCCGCCTTGGGCATATCATAGTTCCAAATTTAATGTAAATAAAGAATGGCAGATGTTTGAAATAAGTTTTTCTGAATTTGAAAAAAAATCTGGGATGTCACCAAAATTACTTCCAAAAAATATCAGAGATATAAGCTTTGCAGGATATGGGAGAGACTTTAATGTTGATCTTCATGTCAAAGACATAAGCTTTTATTAATGTTTTCATCTAATGATAAGCTTTTTATGGAAAGAGCTTTTGAGTTGGCAATGGAATGCCTTGATGATGAGGAAGTTCCAGTTGGAGCTGTTATAGTAAAAGATAATAAAATAATTGGTGAAGGAAAGAACAAAGTAATATCTGATAATGATGTGACCTCACATGCTGAAATTAATGCAATAAGAGACGCATCCAAAAATATTAAAAATTATAGGCTTAATGGCTCTTCTATGTATGTCACACTTGAGCCATGTCATATGTGTGCTAAAGCCATAATTGATGCGCGATTAGAAAATTTGATATTCTCAACAAAAGAGCCAAAGACAGGATCTATAGTTTCTATTGACTGTTTTTTTGATAATCAATTCCTAAATCATAAAGTTGACTATAAATATGGTTTGCTTAAAGAGGAAAGTTCTAGTTTGCTTAAAGATTTTTTTCTGTCTAAAAGATAGTTAAATATTTTTTTCCATAGTGGTATGAGGAATGCCTGTATCAGATCCATCATATTTTTTTACAATTTTATAACCTGATTTTTCATAAAATTTGATTACATAATCTCTGGCATTAAGAATAATTTTTCTTGCATCCATCTCTTTAGCTTTTTCTTCTAAAAGAAGAAGAATTTTTTTACCAATGCCTTTTCCTTGAAGGTTTTCTTCGACCGCCATATATCTTATTTGAGCCTCATTATGATTATTAAAATGAAGCCTTCCACAGGATATGACATTATTATTTTTAAACCCAACAAGATGGTAACTTGATTCTTCGTACTTATCTTTTAGAGATTCAATAGATTTACCAATTGGTTTTCGAAGAATCTTCCATCTAAATAGATCATATCTTTTAAACTCATCTAAATTAATTGGAGTTCTATATTCGATGTCACTCATTTAAATCCAACCACACGGGACAGTGATCAGATGGTTTTTCCATTGCACGAGATTCGTAATCAATGCCAACCTTTTTAATATTATCCCTAAGATTTTCTGATAATAAAATATGATCGATTCTGAGACCTCTTTTTGGATCTTGATCAAACATTCTTGATCTATAATCAAACCAAGAGTAAATTGATGACTCCTTAGGATTTATTTCTCTCCAGGTATCAACGAATCCTAGATTTTTGATATTGTTCCACATCTCTCTTTCTTGGGGTTGAAAGGATGTTTTTCCTTCTCTAAGCCATCTTTTAGCATTTTGTTCGCCGATGCCAATATCTATGTCTTGAGGCGATACATTAAAATCACCCATAATGATCATGTTTGATGAAGTCTTTTTAAGATTAGTTATATGATCACTTAAATCATTATAAAATTTTACCTTTTTAGGAAATTTAGTTTCATGATTTATATTTTCTCCTTGAGGAAAATAACCATTCATAATAATCAATTCTTTTTCACCAAAATGGAATGTTGATTGTATAAATCTTTTTTGATCATCTTCAGAGTCGTTAATAAATCCTTTGACAGTAGCAATGGGTTTATTTTTACTTAATATAGCTACTCCATAGTGTCCTTTTTGGCCCCAAAACTCAGCGTGATAACCTATTTCATTTATAACATCAATTGGGAATTCAGGATCATTAACTTTTGTTTCTTGAAGTCCTATAACATCTGGATTAAGAGTATCTCTAAGATGCTCAATCTGATGGGGCCTAGCTCTTATACTATTAATATTAAATGAAATTATCTTCATGATTACTACTTTGCAGAGGTCAAGATTATACTTGTTTCAAATTCTAAAAAATCTTTCATAATATTTGTTGATTCAATTAATTGATAATCAGATTCTAGATCTATCGAATTGCTAAAATCATTTTCACTATCATTGTAGTCTTCCATTTCTTGAAATGATTCAAAGGTCTCTAACCCAATCGCAACTCGTCTATTGTTTTCGATTTCTAAAAGCCAGCTCTTTCTTAATTCTTTTTGAATTTTTCTTTCCTCAAAATTTAGGCTTAACAATTTTTTATTTTTATTTAAATCATATCTATTTCTTACTTTTTTAAGATAATTTAGATTAGGTTCATCGTCTAATCTTAATTCATATTTTGCAACAACTTCTTCAATAATCTTAGAATCCATTTTGAATTTTTTATGCCTGTATGGTCTTATTACATCCCATGACATCGCAGTTGGATAAGAGCTTTCTCCAACTGTATCTATATCCCATGTCACTGGTAATTCAATATCTGGCGTAACTCCTTTATTTTGAGTACTCATTCCGTTAACTCTATAATATTTTGATTCAGTTATTTTTATTTGGCCTTCAGATAAATCTTCCAAACTCTGAACTGTACCCTTACCAAAAGTACGTTGACCGACGACAATACCTCTTTTGTAATCTTGAATAGCACCAGCCACAATTTCAGAAGCCGATGCAGAATATCGATTTACAAGAACTAATAAGGGTTTATCCCAAATTTGAATAGCTCTCGAACTTCCATAAGGTTGAATAAAGCCTCTGCTTTGTTTTACTTGTACTGTTGGACCAGACGAAACAAATAAACCAATAATTTTATTAGCTTCAATTAATGCACCACCACCATTATTTCTTAAATCTAAAATAACAGCATCTACATTTGAATCATTGAAGTTTTTTAAAATATTTTGAACATCGTTACTGCTGCTTCTATATTCTTTGTTTTTCTTTTGATATTCATTAAAGTCAATATAAAAAGAGGGCAGGTCAATTATCCCAATCCTACTATCATTAACATTAACAATTTCTGACTTTGCAGCTCTATCCTCAAGCTTTATTTCTTCTCTCTTAAGCGTAACTAACTTTGTTGAATCACTATTAGACTCAAATGATATAAATTCTATTTCTACTTCAGTTCCTGCTTCACCTCTAATAAGATCTACAACTTCATCGATCCTCCAGCCAACAACATCTGTATAATTTGGTGATCCAATTTGTCTTATTCTCGTAATTTTATCTTCAGGATTAATTTTTCCCGATTTCTCTGCTGGTCCTCCAGGCACTAAATTTATAATCTTAGTATAGTCATCTTCAACTCCAAGAAGAGCGCCAATACCACTAAGCTTTAAGCTCATGTTTAGATCAAAATCTTCTGCGGAACGAGGCGATAAATATGAGGAATGTGGGTCAAATTGGTTTGTTAGTATATTTATAGCTAATGAAAATATATCTTCTTCTTTTTGTTGAGATATTCTTCGAATCCTATTTTTATATCTTTTTATCAAATCATTTTGAGGCTTCACACTTGAAGATTCTGAGAGCTTAATAACAAGATAGTCATTTTTTGTTTCTAATCGCCACAAATTTTTTAAATCGTCAAAATTAGATTGCCATTGGTTATCTTCATAAAAGATGTCTAAGTAATCCTCCTTGCTAAAATCAAAATTATTTTCTTCAATTAATTTAATTTGAAAATTTGAGAAATCTACAAGTCTCTGAAAATACAGATTAATTAGTTCATAGGCTAACTCTATATCAAAATGATTTTCGGTAAAAACTTCAGATTCTTTGATAAATTTTTGTACCTCATCAGCAATAAATAGGTTTTTATTTTCATCAAGCCTTTCAATAATCGCATCAAAATATTTTTTATTAAAATTATTTTTATCAATTTTTTTAAGGTAATGTTCTTTTTCAAGCTTATTAAAAATTTCATTGCTAAGATTTCTTTTGTTTTCACTTAGATCGATCTTATTATAATTATCAGAAGATACCCCAATACTAAAGATAATTATAAGAATATATATATATCGCATTAGAATAAACTCATAGACCTTGAATTTTTGCTGCTTCTTCTCTAACTATCTCTGGAGAACCAAGAATATGTCTATTTAAACCAATTCTTTTAAACCAAAAATGCAAACCAAGCAAATCAGTGAAACCCATACCTCCATGAACTTCAGTAGCTTTTTTTGCAACCATTTTTGATACTTCTGCTACATGAGATTTTGCTAAGCAAGACATAAGCCGAGAATCCTCACTAGAATCATCAAAACTATGTGCCGCATGCCACACCAATGAATAACATGGCTCTAGCTCTGCTGTCATTTCAGCACACATATGTTTAACAGCTTGAAATGACCCAATTACTCTATTAAATTGCTTTCTTTCCTTTGAGTACTCAACAGCTTTATTTATCATTGCTTGAGACGCTCCTAATGAATCAGCAGCATTAATAATTCTTCCCGCATCTAATGCTTTTTCTATTGTTTTAGAAGACGATTTTGTTTTTTCTAATATTTCAATAGCGGTTTCTTTAAAACGCATCTCTTTATATGATCTAGTCTTATCAACTGTTGTAAGATCGACTATCTCTATACCATTTGAATCAAGTGATACAACTCCAATTTGTCCTGTTTTATCAGCAAGCATAACGTGAGAGGCAAAATCTGTATCTAGAACAAATAAAGTTCTACCTGATACCTTATTGTCTGAAATAGATAGCTCACTTGAATCCCTTGATCCAAAATATTCGGAAAAACCAACTCCAAAGTTGATTAAGTTTTGTGACATATCATTAAATAGTTTCTCTCTTTGATCATCCCCTGCGCCATATTTAATAACTATCGGAGCCATTACATATGGACCTATAAAAGGTAATGTGGCAACTCCTTCACCAAGGCTTTGACTAACAGCAGTTGCAAAAAGCAAATCTAAACCCAAACCACCATTACTTTCAGGTATTAAAATATTATTTATTCCAAGATTTATAAGACCTTGATGAAGATCTTTTTTTACCTCTAGATTTTCTCCTTCTGTTATTTTCTTTATAGAATCAAGGGGGGCTTGATCTTCTAAAAATTTTTTTACATTATCTTGAAAAAAAATCTGGTCTTCTGATAATCCAAAATACATTTTAAGCCCCTTGTTGAGTCTTCGGCTCTCTTGGCATGCCAAGGCCTCTCTCTGAAATTATATTTTTTTGTATTTGGCTAGTTCCACCTCCAATAATTAGACCTAAATAATACATATAGGTAAATTGCCATGATCCTCCATCTCTAATATTAGGACTATCTTCATAGAGTGTTCCTAATTCTCCCATAATGTCTATACCAAAACCTTCAAGCTCATGTCTTAATTCAGTCCCAACTAATTTTTGAATCATACCTGCAATTTTTACATCCTGACCTTTATTTAATTTAGCAGACAGAACCCTTAAAGCATTTGATTGGAATGCCATAACTTTGCCTTGAAGCTTTATTAACCGATCTCTATATGCAGGATTGTCTATAATCTTTTCTCCATTAATAGTTTCTTCTTTCATTCTATCTATTAACAAATTCAATCTACTCATAGTTGCATTTGGATTTGTTAATGATCCTCGTTCGTGTCCAAGTGTTGCATTTGCAACAGCCCAACCTTCACCTCTTTTACCCACAATGTTTGTTTCAGGTATAGTTGCGTCAGTAAAAAATACTTCATTAAACCCGGCATGTAATGTCATATCTACTAAAGGCCTAATTTCAATACCTGGAGTATCCATTGGTATCAATAGATAGCTTATACCTGCATGCTTTGGAGCATCAGGCTCAGTTCTAACTAGGCAAAACATCATCTGTGAATATTGTGCGGTACTAGTCCATATTTTCTGACCATTGATAACCCAATTCCCTTCAATAAGCTCACCTTTAGTCTGAAGGCTAGCCAAATCACTTCCTGCATTTGGTTCTGAATATCCTTGACACCATATCATCTCCCCATGAAGCGTTGGTTTAATATATTTTTCCTTTTGTTCTTGAGTACCAAGTTCTAAGAGGGTAGGTACCAACATATCTATACCTTGGCCTCCCATTGGAGGTGGTATCTTTGATGATGCAAATTCAGCAGCAATAATTCGATTTTTAATAATATCTATTTCTCCACCAAAACCACCAAATTCTTTCGGAATAGATCTAGCAAAATAACCATTTTTTATTAGTATTTTTTGCCATTCAGATCTAGTTACCTTTTGTCCATTAGATTTGTCTGAATCAGCAACTGCATTCAAAGAAGTCAGTGCTCCGCCTTTTTTATTGGTAATGGTTACCCCAGAGTATTTTTTACAAAATTTTTGAACTTCTTTTCTGAAGCCTTCATATTCTGATCCATAATTTAAGTCCATGATTTATCCTTATTTAATCCCAGTTTGGTTTTCTTTTTTCTAGAAATGCTGCAATGCCTTCTTTGGCATCTTTTCCTTCAAAGCATTTTGCAATTTGTTCTTGTAAATATGGTAACGCCTCATCAAAACTTTTACTATCTTGTTTTTCATATGCCTCAAGACCAAACTGCATAGTCTCTGGAGCTAAATTTGCTAACTCTTCAGCTAAAGAACTTACAGCATCATCCAATTCAACCCTATCCACACATTTATTAATTAAGCCCCATTTTTCAGCTTCTGAAGAATCAATTGGTTGTCCTCTCATGATGAAATCAAGACCAGCTCTTTTTGGCATAACCCTAAAAAGACCAGCCATAACCATAAATGGCCAAAGACCTCTATGAATTTCAGGAGCTGAGAATTTTGCATCTTTTACGGCTATAGCATGTGTAGCATTTGTCACTATTAGAAGGGCTCCAGCAAGCACAGATCCTTGAATTTTACATATAACTGGTTTATATAAATGTCTTAAAGAAAGACTAATGTCATCTGCACCCTTTATTTTTGGTACATTTGATTCTGATTTTGTCCTTGTTAGATCAGCTCCTGCACAAAAAATATCCCCTTCAGCTGCTATGACAACTACTCTAATGGAGCGCTCTTGTTTAGCATAGGCAAGTGCATAATTGAGTTCATTCATCATGACATTATTTAATGCATTCTTCTTTTCTGGCCTATTGAGCGTTAAAGTTATTATGTTATTTGCTATGTCTAATTTAATAGCCTGAAAATCTAATCCTTCTAAAGAAAGTTTCCCCATAATTATTGATCCTCTAATAAATTTTTAGGAACTTGAATCTCTTTTGCTCTTAAATATTCGCCTAAAGATTTTGCTTGCCCGTCTTTTCTGTTATTAGATGAGACACCGTCTTGCAAAATATCATGTATATAAAAATTGAGAGAATTTATATTAGCCAACTCATATCTATCAATACTAAAATCTTTTAAATCCGGCAAAAGTTCTTTGAGCTTATCAACTGATAAATATCTTATTAAAAACGCAAACGATTTTGAATTTTTTGCCCAAACTCCAAGATTTGCACATCCACCTTTATCACCTGATCTAGTCCCATAGATATCACCAAAATTTATAGTTTCCTCATCTTTCATTTCAACTTCTTCAATCATAATAGGTTCTTTTTGATAATATATCTCTTCAAAATCCATCTGACTTGTTGGAATAATCTCAATTTCTTGATCATTGATATGAACAACTTCTTTGATGTGCTTGCTATCAATTAATGCTGGCCAATAAACTATTACTGGACCGCTTGATTTAACACCTCCTTGAGCAAAAAATCCTGGAATATTTGCTAATGCTAATTCAATAATCTTTGCACTAAACAATCTTCCAACTAATTCAGCATCCATAGATTTAACTGAAATTACTAGCGAAGCCATGGCTTCTTCATTGCTAATGGGATTTTTTTTATCTGTTCTATGTAATTGAATAGAAACCTCATCAAATTGCTTTTTTCCACCCACGGAATTAAAAAGGGCGTTAGTAAAAACTTCTGCTTTTTCTTCTATATCAAGACCAGTTAAGATGACTTCCATTCCATTTCTGAACCCACCGGATAGATTTATACAAACCTTATGCTCTTTAGGGGGAGAACTGCCTCTACAACCTGAAACATAAACCCTATCTTTTTCTATATCTTCAATTTTTAGAGTATCAAAATGAGATATTACATCAGGATTTATGTATGCAGGCGAACCTATTTCATATAATAATTGAGCTGTAACTGTACCCTTTGAAACAAGACCTCCTGTATCAGGATGTTTTGTGATATAAAAACTCCCATCTTTTAATATTTCAGCTATAGGGTAACCAAGATTATCGAAACTAGGAACTTCTTTAAAAAATGCATAATTACCACCAGTTGCTTGACACCCGCATTCAATAATATGACCAGCAGCCAATGCTCCTGCTAATGCATCATAGTTATTTCTTTCCCAATTGAATTTCCATGCAGCCGGACCAATAACTACAGCCGCATCTGTTACTCTGGGACAAACTACAATGTCTGCTCCATTATCTAATGCTTCTTTGATTCCCCATGCACCCAAATAAGCATTTGCTGTAAGCGTTGTGTATCCTGAATCACTTAGTGGAATTTTTTTATCCATGTTTTGGAATGCTTCACCATCATTAGAAAGTGCATCTATTCTGGGTAATAAATCATCTCCATCTATATAAGCAACTTTCATATCAATTGACTGATCTTCTAATATTTTTTTTATTTCATTTGCCATAGATTTGGGGTTCAAACCACCAGCATTACTAATAATTTTAATATTTTTTTCTTTACAACTTTTAGCGACTTCTTTTATTTGTTTAAGAAAAGTTCCAACATATCCTCTGTCTTCTCCTCTTTGAAGTTTTTGGTTATATAAAATTGTCATAGTTAATTCAGCAAGGTAATCCCCTGTTAGAACATCAATTGGGCCTCCATCTACTAATTCTTTTGCTGCTGATAATTTGTCTCCATAGAAACCACTACAATTAGCAATTTTAATAACACCTTCGCTCATTTTAGTTCCTTAGCTTTATCCCATTTAGAATTATGCTAGTTATTGAATTTGCTGATTCTTCTGGAGATGATTCGCTCAATCTATTCTTTTCCTTAATAAATTCTCTTCCAATTCCCCCAAGTAAAATTGAGAATGCTTTTGAATCTATATATTGGATTTCGTTTGTTTCTATTGACTGGTTTAAAAGTTCCTCTGTAAAATTTGTAATGAAATTTGCATGATAATCAACAATTTCTTCTAAGCCTTTAATTTTTTCAATATCCTTAAAAAAAGTGTTAAATTTTGGCCCCACAACTTGATTAACTGTAAACAAATATTTTTCTAATTTTTTTAAGGGGGACTTAATATCAGATACAGACTCTAAAGCATGCTTTCCATGTTTTCTTAAAATACTATCGGTTATCATTATGATTAATTCATCTTTACTTGGAGCAATTTCATATAAAGTTCTTAAAGATATTTTTAAATTTGATGCTATTTGAGACATTGTTAGATCAGGAATCCCTTTCTCTAGCATTTTTTCTAAATCTTGAACTATCTCATGATGTCTTTTTGTAAAAATTTCTTGTCTTTTTACATTTAAATTTTTTTTATAATCAACATTCAGCATAATTTATTTTTTAATTACCATCAGAAGTGCTCCATTTTCAACCTGGTCATTTTGACTTACAAATAATTCATCAATAACACCATCTTCGACAGCTTTTACAGTATGTTCCATTTTCATGGCTTCTAATACTACAAGAGTGTCTCCTTTTTTAATCTTACTTCCAACTTTAACTTTAAGATCAATTACCTTACCTGGCATTGGAGCAATTAATCCCCCATCTCTAGTTTCTTGCCCAATAGATTTAAATCTAGGCAATATCTTAAATAAGATATCTCCCCATGGACCATGCACCACCAAGGTTTCATTACTTTTAGTTATTTTTGAGAAAAATCTAATATTACCTATTTCTATATCTATACCAGAAGAACTCCATTTAATAACCTTTGCTGTAATACCATCATTTAGATCAAAAGAACCATCTCTGTTAGATTTATAGGATATTAAGATCTCTTCTGAGTCTGATTTAAAGCTAATTTTTTGTTTAGGTAATCTTGAATTTGTCCATCCAGACTGAATTTCTCTTAATATTGGAGCTTTATCTCTATTTTCACCTTGAATCCATAAAGCAGCAGTTATACCAGCATGTTCGAGTTTGCCTTTGGTTAATTCGATCGATCTTTTAGGTTTAGCAATTTCAATAAAATCAGATGTAGTATTGCCTTTATGAAAATGTTTAGACCTTAAACATTCAACAAGAAAATCTCTATTGGTTGTAACACCACCTATATGAAGAGACTGAAGGGCTAAAGCTAATTTATTGGCAGCATCTGTCCTATTTTTACCTTTGGCAATTACTTTTGCCAACATTGGGTCAAAATCAGTGCCTATTATTGATCCTTTTTCTACTCCAGTATCCCACCTAGCATCTATATTTTTATCTACATCATAAGCAATCAGTGTTCCAGTGGCAGGTAAAAAGTCTTTTGAAGGATCTTCTGCGTATAACCTTGCTTCAATTGAAGATCCACTCCACGTAATGTCATCTTGAGAATAACCCAAAGTCTCACCTCTTGAGATTCTTAATTGTTCGTATACTAAATCTTTGCCTGTAACTTCTTCAGTAACAGGATGCTCTACTTGCAATCTAGTATTAACTTCTAAAAACCAAAACTCACCTGTTTTATCATCAACTAAAAACTCTACTGTTCCTGCAGATTCATATTGAAGTTTCTTTGCCAATTTAATAGCTGCATTGCCCATTGCAGTTCGCATCTCATCATCGACCCTTGGAGAGGGGGATTCTTCAATTATTTTTTGGTGCCTTCTTTGTATAGAACATTCTCTTTCACCTAAATGAACTATATTTCCATAAGAATCACCAAGAATTTGTATTTCAATATGTCTTGAGGAAGCCACATACCTTTCAATGAAAATTCTATCATCACCAAATCCAACCTTTGCCTCTCTTTGAGCGCTAGTAATAGAATCTTTTAGATCTTTTTTCGATTCCACAATTCGCATACCTTTTCCACCTCCACCAGCAGCAGCTTTAATAAGAAGAGGGTAGCCCACTGTGTTTGCTTTTGATGGCTCAGTTGTCATTGGTAGAGTAGGGACTCCAGCTTTATCAGCAATTTCTTTTGCTTTTAATTTGTCACCCATAGATGTAATAACTTTAGAGCTAGGACCAACCCAGATTAAACCTGCTTTAATAACATCTCTTGAGAACTTTGCATTTTCTGACAAAAATCCATATCCAGGATGAATTGCTTGTGCTCCTGTTCTAATGGCTGCTTCAATAATTTCTTTACCATTAAGATAGGTATCAGTGAGTTTAATAGCTTCATCAGCCAATTTTACAAACGGAGATTCGGAATCAGCATCAGTGTATACTGCAACACATGAAATGCCCATCTCATGAGCAGTTTTCATTATTCTACAAGCGATTTCACCTCTATTTGCAATAAGTAATTTATGATATGTCATAGTCTGTATACTCCGTAACCAGGAGCACCCTCAATATTTCTTCCATTAACAATTGACAAACATATTCCTAATACAGTTCTAGTATCTCTTGGATCTATAATTCCATCATCACTTATGGCTCCAGTTGCTCTTAAAGCAAGTGATCCTTCTTCTTGTAGCTTTTCAGCATAAGCAACCAATTCAGCATCTTCTTTTTCATTAAATTTTTCACCTTTTCTAGCAGCTCTTGCTCTTCTTACAATAGACATTACACCAGCAATTTGTTTTGGACCCATTACCGCAATCTTTGCTGTTGGCCATAAAAACGTAAATTTATTATCAAATGCTCTTCCTGACATTGCATATGTTCCAGCACCATAACTTGCTCCTAAAATAATTGTAAGATGAGGTACCGTAGAGTTTGAGACTGAGTTTAAGAATTGGGCTCCTTTTTTAATTTGTCCATCTCTTTCATAATCTTTTCCAACAACAAAACCTGTAATATTTTGTAAAAAGATAATTGGAATATCAATTTGATTACAAAGTTGAACAAAATGCGCTCCCTTAGATGCAGTATCTGGAAAAATAGGACCATTATTTCCAATTATTCCAACTGTATAGCCATGAATTGAAGCAAATCCACAAACCATTGTTGGCCCAAATAATGGTTTAAATTCTTCAAACCTAGAGCCATCAGTTATTCTTCCAATAACTTCTCTTACATCAAATGGTTTTTTCAGATCTTCATCCACCAAACCAAGTAAATCTTCTGAATCAAGTATTGGGTCATCCGGAATAAGCTTTGGTTTTGTTCCTTCTTTTCTCCAATTTAGATGAGATACCACCTCTCTGCCTATTCTTAGAGCATCCATTTCATCTTCAGCTAAATAATCTGCTAAACCTGAAACTTCGGCATGCATTTGGCCACCACCCAAAGTTTCATCATCAGACTCTTCTCCTGTAGCCATTTTTACTAAGGGAGGCCCACCAAGAAATACTTTAGATTGTTTTTTAATAAATATATTGTAATCCGACATACCTGGTTGATATGCACCACCAGCAGTAGAGGAACCAAATACCAGTGATATTGTTGGTATCCTTAATTTAGACAGCTCTGTAACATCATAGAAAGTTCTACCAGACTCGGCAAAATGCCCAGCGCCTAAAATATTTCCTCTCTGCGCATCCTTTCCTTTGCCACCACCCATTCTAAGATCCCCACCGGATGACTCTACAAATTGAACGTAAGGTATTTTATTAACTCTTGCTATTTCCATTGCACGAGTCCACTTTTTTGCAGAATAAGTATGCATAGCTCCTGCTAGTACGGTTGGATCATTACCAAAAATTACACATTCTGTGCCAGCCACAATTCCAACACCAGCAACAGCGCCACCTCCTACTGGATAAACAGATCCGTATGCAGCTAAAGAACTAATTTCAAGAAAAGGTGAGTCTGGATCAATAAAATTTGCTATTCTGCTTCTAATTGACATCTTGCCCCTAGAAGCAAGCCTTTCATGATGGTGCATACCACCACCTAGTTCTGCAAAGTCTAATAGATCTTCTATTTCATCCAGCTTTTTAAGCATGTCACTTTTATTTTTTTGATATTCTTTTGACTGAATATTTATATTTGTTTTTATTGTTTGAGCTATATTTTTCTGTTTCATAGATTAAAATTTTTATACAAGAATTAATTATTGGTAATATTATACCTATTATATTACCAATAACAAAGTATCATATAAAATATTAATAATTGTTATCTTTTATGCTGTTTCTTGTTCTTTTAAACCAAGTTCTTTGATACTAGTTTCACGCATTTTATATTTCTGAACCTTTCCAGTTACTGTCATTGGGAAATCGTCTCCAAGTCTAATATATCTAGGTACTTTATAATGAGCGACCTTTCCTTTACAAAATTCTTTAATATCATCTTCAGAAAGGTTTTTACCCTCTTTAAGACTTATCCAAGCAATTATTTCTTCACCATACTTAGGGTCTGGTACTCCTGTGACTTGAACTGCTTCGATATCTTCATGTGCCATCAAGAAATCTTCTATCTCAACTGGATAGATGTTTTCTCCTCCTCTAACGATCATATCTTTAATACGACCTACAATATTTACATATCCATCTTCATCCATTACTGCAGTATCACCTGTATGCATCCATCCTTTAGAATCTATAGCTGATTCGGTTCCTTCAGGATTTTCCCAATAACCTAGCATTACTGAGTAACCTCTTGTACATAATTCACC
The DNA here is from genome assembly GCA_902560315.1 of uncultured SAR86 cluster bacterium. Taxonomy (GTDB): domain Bacteria; phylum Pseudomonadota; class Gammaproteobacteria; order Magnimaribacterales; family D2472; genus SAR86A. The sequence continues at coordinate 176,724 of CACELG010000002.1, forward strand.
AGCTTCACCAACAGCACAGATTTTTCCTGTATCAGGATCAATGATTTTTACTTGAACATGTGGGTGAACGCTGCCAACTGTGCCGACACGTTTTTCCATAGGAGAATCAACTTTTGTTTGAAAGCTTACCGGACTTGTTTCAGTCATTCCATAGGCTATTTCAACCTCTGTCATATGCATTAACTCAATCACTTGTTTCATAGTTTCTATAGGGCAGGGTGAGCCAGCCATGAGTCCAGTTCTTAAACTTGATAAGTCATATTCCTTAAAATTAGACAATGCTAGCTCGGCAATAAACATTGTAGGAACACCATGAAGGGCAGTAGCATTCTCATCCTCAACTGCTTTTAAAGCTAAATCAGGCTCAAAACCTTCACTTGGATAAATTACACATGCTGCATGGGTTAGACAGGCAAGATTAGCTAAGACCATGCCAAAACAATGATAAAGTGGAACTGGCACAACAAGTCTATCTTTTTCGGTAAAATTCATGGTAGCACCGGTAAAATATCCATTATTAAGAATATTGTGATGACTTAAAGTTGCTCCTTTAGGAAAACCTGTTGTTCCACTTGTATATTGAATATTGATTGCATCATCTACATCTAGCTCGTCTTGGCGAGTCTCTAATTCTTTATCATCGATATTTTTTGATAAATTTAAAAAATCTTTCCAATCATATATTCCTTTTACTTTAGAAGAAGTCATCGAAATTATAGTAGTAAGATTTTCAAATTTATTTGATTTAAGCTCGCCAGGATTAACTTCATTAATCTCGGGACAAATTTCGCAGATCATTGATTCATAATCTGAGGTTTTGAATTGATTTTGTAGAATTAATCCCTTACAACCAGACTGACCTAGGACATAATCAAGTTCATGAGATCGATATGCTGGATTGATGGTAACGAGGATTACTCCTGCTTTAGCTGCGGCATATTGTGTTAATAACCATTCAACATTATTAGATGACCATATACCAACCCTTTCTCCCTTTTTAAAACCTGAAGATATCAAAGCTTTAGATAATGTATTAACTTCTTTCGCTAATTCATCATAGGTAAATCTTATATTTTGATGAATAGATACTATTGCTTCTCTTTCAGGATATTTTGAAGCAATTTCGTCAAATTTATTTCCTATAGTGTCTCCTAAAAGAGGTTTGTTTGAGGTTCCACTCGCATAGCTAATTTTTTTAGACATTTTTCATTTCTCCAAAAGCATGTACACCCTTTAACATAAAGAAGATTCCAACTGGACCAATTAAAACTGACACTAATGATAAAGACTTTGCAACAGCATTAGGATCTTGAAAGATAAAATCAGTACTAGAGGCCACTAAAAAAGGCCCTAAAACCAATCCAAAGACACTTGTTACAACAACATAAATACCTGTTATAACTCCTCTTATTCGATTAGGTGAAACTATTACCATTGCACTAGATGTGCCAGCTAAGGGTAGTGTTACAAAAAAACTTGCAAGCGTTATAAATATTAAAGCAATATTTACATTTGCTTGAAAAGGTAAAAGAACTAAACTTAGTGAGGCCATTGAAATACCAAAAATTGCCAGTTTAAAGTGAGGCGCAGAAATATTTTTTTTATTCATCAATTTCAATACAAAAGGTCCTGATAGAACTCCTGCAGAGCCAGCCAACATTGCTATCAATCCATATACTCTGCCTGATTGAATTAAATCCCATTCATATACTCTTAATAACATTGTAGGAACCCATGACTGCAGACCATATAGCAATATTATTAAACATGAATTACCAATAATAATTGCACCATAAACTTGCCAATTATTCTTTATATATTCAGCAATTTTTTTAAATGAAGGAGCTTCATTTGATTCAATTTCTTTAATTCTACGTTTTGGTTCACGAATAGTTAAAAATAAACAAGCTACCAATATTCCAGGTAAACCAACAGCAATAAATGTTAATTGCCATGGAGCAACTTCACCAATTATAGGTAGAACAATATTACTATCCATCTGAGATGTCCAATCAAGAACCTGAGCTCCAAATATCATAGCAATTCCAGCACCTAGGTAGGGACCTAACAAATAAATACTCATTGGAGATGCGATTTTGTCCGAATCAAAATAATCACCTAAAATAGAAATAGATCCAGGATGAACAGTCGATTCTCCTGCTCCAATCCCCATTCTTGCAATAAACATACTGATATAATTTTTTGAAAACCCACAGGCTACTGTTGCAATACTCCAAACTAAGAGACCAATAATCATCACAGACACTCTATGCGTTTTATCTATAATTCTTCCTATAGGAACACACAAACCTACATATGTAATAACAAAAGCTAATCCCTGTAATGCGCTTATTTGTGTGTCTGTAATATTTAAGTCATTTTGGATGGGAACGACTAATAAATTTAAGACTTGCCTATCAATAAATGAAAAAGTGAAACCAATTAATAAAATAAATGCTACATACCATCCATATGTATTAACTTTTTTAGATTGCATAAAAAAAATTATAATTTTTTAAGATCATCAAACATTTCTGGCAGATCTTGATCTCCATGACCATGGTTTTTTATATCACTCGTCATCATTGCATACATTTCACTTGTTACATGATGTGAAAAATCATCAGTAAAGATTCTTTTCCAATATCTTCTAGCTACAGCAGCTGTTACTCTTCTAGTAACTCGATCAAGTTTCATCATTTTTTCTGCAAGCTCCCATGCTCTTTTTAATAGTTTGTCTTTGGGAAGGACTTCATTTACTACTCCCCATTCTAATGCTTGTTTTGCATCAAACGACTCAGCTGAGTACATAAAGCCATTAGCTCTTTTAAGCCCAAGTAATTTTTGAAATACTAAGAATTGACCATCTCCTGGAACCAAACCAACTTCAAGATGACCTTCAAAAAATTTTGTAGTATCTGAACAAAGTGTTATGTCACATAACAATGGAAACTCTGTATGAAATCCTGGACCATTAATTACAGATATTATAGGAACATCAATATTCCATAGCAGGTTTTCACATAGCTTATGTGCATCTAGATATTCCCAATCATAATTTTCTTTTCTAAATGTCTTATTATCTTTTTCAATTTCAGCCCAGCTTTCTTTATCAAACTCTCTTAACCAAAAATCTCCAGTTCCTGTTAGTATGATTACTTCATTTTTTCTATCCGCACCAATAATAGGGAATATCTGAGGCAGGGCTCTATGAAGTTCCTTGCTCCATTTAGCTTCTTTGTTATCAGTATGCATTCTTATTTCTAAAATACCGTTTTTACGATTAAAGATAAAAAAATCTTTAAAAAGATCTTGATATTCTTCTAATTGCATATCTTTTACTGTATTTAAAGGCATAGATTTCGCTCCAAAATATTTGTGTATTATAAACTGAGAATAGTCTCAAAAACCATATTTATAATCTTAATGACAAAAAATATTTTTTGAAGATAATATAATCATATACACATGAAAAGTTTTTTAAATAAAAAAAATCGGAATAAGAAGCAACAGACTAAGCAAGATATTATTGATGCTGCTATAAAAGTGATTGCAAAATCTGGCAGAGATACTGCCTCAATTTTAGAAATTACCAAAGTTGCAAAAGTCGCAAACGGAACCTTCTATTATCATTTTAAAAATAAAGAAAAGTTATTGGATGCTGTTGGAGAAACAATTATTGGAGAAATCACAGACTCTTATGAAATAGACTGGACTTCAGCAAAAGAAGATTGTGCAATTCTTTTTGCAAATGCTACGAAAACTAATTTAATAAATTGCTCCCAAGATTCTCTTTGGCTAGCTGTTATTATTGATTCATTTCATACAAGAGGAAAAATACCTCCAATCTTAAGAGGATATAATAAAAGTCTTGTTGCCCATATAGAGTTTGGATTATCAAAAGACAGATATGATACAAAAATAGATGATAACTTACTCGCAAATATGCAGTCTATTAATCGAAATGCTTTAATTATGATTTCCGAAGGGAAGAGTGTTAAAAAAACAATTCAGCAAGCAATAGAAGCAAAACTGAGAATCTTAGGTATCACACCAAAAGAAGCACGAAAGATTTCAATTAGTGCATAAAAAAGGGCTATATAAATAGCCCTTTATTTCCTTTAACTAATGTCTCTAGGGGATCTTTAGTTTAGAAATTTTTCCCAAATTGAACTGCAATACTTCTAGTTCTCTCAAGGATTGCGAATTGTCCAGTTCCTAAGGTATATGCTGTCTGTTGGTTCCAGCTACTTGTATATTCATCTGTAAGGTTTTTACCTAAAATAGCCACATACCAATCATCTTTAGAAAACTCTACTCGTGCATCTACTTTACTGAAGCCTTCTTCTTGACTATTCACATTGTAATCAGTGTTATGCCATTGATCATCTGTCCAATAAACTGAAATAGATGAATTCATCATCATTCCATTAGACATTTCATCTTCAGAACTTAAAGTAAAGAGACCAGTATTCTCAGGCGCATGCAATAAAGTTCGCCCTGAATAATCACAACCAACAGCACCAGCAGGAGGCGAAACACCTGCAGCACAAGTTCCACCCTCATAGCTATCATATGTAGCATCAAGGGTAGTAAAAGATAAATCTGCAATTATAGAATCTGTTAAAAGATAGCTCAGCTCTAATTCAAAACCTTTATTTGTACTAGGAATATTTGAAGTAGTTGTATATGGAACGCCTCCAGTATCTGGATATACATATTGACTTAGCTGGTTGCCGTCATATTCAGAATGAAAATAATTCGCACTCATTTTCATTTTATCGTTACTTGTTTTGTATCCAAATTCATAAGCATCTACCGCTTCTGATCCATATGAGCCTCTATTTGCTTTATAAACCCCTAGCGCTTCATAACCACCAGATTTAAAACCATCAGAATATGATGCATAAATCATTGAATTCTCATCGCTAAAATATTGAACCATCAAAGATGGAAGTGTTGCATTTTCACCATATGTATCTGGAACTAGAGAAGCAAGAGCATCAGCCTCATGTGCAAAATCAAGTTTGAAATCAGCAAAACCATGGGGTCCATTTGTTCCTCCTCCAGGTGGCCTCATATAATCTTTATCTACCTCTGTTCTTCTAAGTCCTGCTGTAACATGAAGTTGTTCAGAAACAAAAAAGGTCATAGTTGCAAAAAGAGATAATGTTTTATTATCAATGTTTAATGGCCTAGTTATCGCCAAAGGAATAATCCATCTAGCTAGATTAGTGTAATTCATAGTATCAGTACTCTGATAATAAGCGCCAATCATATATTGACTTTTATCAGTTGCATTACTTGTTAATCTTATTTCCTGAGAAAACTGTGAAGATTCCTCTTTAATTCTCCAGTGGAAAAAAGGCGCGGCACTTTGGTCAGATTCGCCTGGAACACTGCTGTCATATTCTTGGTTAGAAGTAATTAATACCAACTCATGGTTAGGCATTGTTCTTTTTATTTCAAGAACGACTTGATCTGAATCTAAGAAACCATATTGCTTTTCAGATGCACTAAAACGATCATCAAATGCTCCCTCAAAACCTGGCGCTTGTTCAAGTCCAATTCTACAATCACTTATTACAAAAGTAAGATTTGCACCACTTCCATCTGCAAAACAGTTTGTATGTTGCCAACCCATTCCAGAAGCAGTATCTAGTCTTCCAATATCAATTTTTAATTTGGCTTCCATATTCTCATTAGAGTCCCAAACAAAGGTTGATCTTAAGTTAAATCCATCTTTATTAGGAAAGTTATCTCCAGCAGGGTTGGTATTTTTTAACCAACCATCCATGGCATGATAAGAAAAAGCAAATCTTGCTTTCATGCTGTCAGATATTCTGCCACTTTGAATTGCTGTAAATGTTTTTTCACCATGACTACCTACTGTTCCAGATATACTTGATTCACTTTCATCAGTAGGGACTTTAGTTATGAAACTTACGGCTCCTCCAATTGAATTATTACCAAAATATGTTGTTTGAGGGCCTTTTAAAATCTCAACCCTTTCCATATCAAGCAATGTGCCTTGAAGTGTCCATGATCTTCCTTGGTAGACTCCGTCAACAAATTGACCAACAGATTGGTCGAATGCTTGGTTTCCACCTGAACCAACTCCACGCATATAGATTTTATTACTTAAAGTACCTTTAGCAATAGTAATGCCTGGTGTTCTGTCTGAAATATCGAACATCGTCATGATATTATTTTCAACCATTGTATCGCCATCTAAGATGTCAATTGATATAGGTGTATCTAATTCACTTTGTTCTGTTAATGTTGCTGTAACAACAACCTCTTCGATAGACTGTTGAGCATAAATATTTGAAAAGCTAAAGATTAATATTGATGCTAAAAAGCCTTGTTTTAGTAGATTTTTTGTAGTTTTCATATTCTCCCCGTATAGAATTGATTTAACTGAGACATATCTCAGTTTTAACGTTATAATTTTATCAACTTCATGTCAATAAAAAACTGAGAAATGTCTCAATTTATTAAATATTATAAAAAACAGCTTTTGAAGAATTTTTTTAAAATTCCTGTTTGGTTGCTTAAAATAATATTTCCTCTAAGAAGATTAAAAATTAGAGGTTCAAAGATAGATTTTCAGTCCTTTGCATATATTAATCTAAATCCTAAAAGCACACTTTATACAATTGAGGATAAAGATCTGCCAAAAATAAGAAAAATAATTGAATCTAATAAGATTAAAAGCAACTTATCACTTAATCCAAAGATTCCAGTTAAGACAAAAGATCATTTTATAGAATCTCAGAGTTCAGGTTCAAAGATGCTTTTAAGAGAATATATTCCAAATATATCAAAGCCTAAGAAGACAATATTATTTTTTCATGGAGGAGGCTGGACTATTGATTCAGTAGAAACATATGATGATATGGTTAAATACTTTTCTGATTATTTAAGTATTAAGATATTCTCTTTAGAGTATAGCCTAGCTCCAGAAAATAAGTTTCCGAATGCTTTGCTAGAGGCTGAGGAAGCCTTTAATTGGTTAATAGATAATGGAAATCATCCAAGCAATATAAGTATCTGTGGAGATAGTGCTGGAGCTCATATGATTGCATCTCTGTCATATAAGCTATTAATACAAAATTCTGAAATGCCTAATAGCTTGTTAATGATATATCCTCCATGCGATCCATTTTTTCAAAAAGAATCCATAGAACTGTTTAAAGATGAATATTTTTTATTAAACGAAGACCTTTATTGGTTCTGGGATAAGTTAAAGAGCAATAAAGAAGATGAAAATAATCCACTATTTAATCATTTAAAATTTGATCTAGAAAAAAAACTCCCGTCTACGATTCTTGTTACAGCTGGTTTTGATCCAATATGCGATGAGGGAAATGCATATGCTGAAATATTAAAAAAACAAGGAACAGATATAAAAATTTTAAACTATCCAACACTTTTTCATAATTTTGCTTTTATGACAAAGCTTAAAGCTGCTAAAAAAGCTGTTCATAATTTTTTAGATGAATACAAAAAGATAGTCTAAAATAACTATAAATTAATCTTAAAAACATGATAAAAATTTACGGCACAGAAAACTCTAGGGCTATGAGACCAATTTGGACTGCTGAAGAAATGGAGCTAGATTATGAATTAATAATGATGCCATTCCCTCCAAGAGTCTTTATGAAAGAATATTTAGATATAAATATGCTAGGAACGGTACCTTATATGATTGATGGAGATATCAGGATGACTGAATCAGTAGCAATATCACAGTATTTTGTAGAGAAATATGGACCTACCGATTTACAAGTAAAAGCAGATGAAAAGGATTATCCTCTGTACCTAAATTGGTTATATCATTCTGATGCAACATTAACTTTTCCTCAAACAGTTGTTTTAAGATATAAACATCAAGAACCAGGTGTTGCTGATGCAGCTATAGAGGGTTATAGCAGATGGTTTGTATCTAGGTTGAAACTACTTGAAGAATCCTTAAATAATAAAGAATACTTGTGTTCAGATCGCTTCACATTGGCTGATATATGCGTAAGTTATGCAATCAACCTTGCAGAAGCTCTTGGAATTGAACAAGCATTTAAACCAAATATAAAGAGGTGGTCAGAAAATTTATTTTCAAGACCAGCGTTTATTAAAAGTAAAAGTTATAAATATGAGCCTGAAAGTTAAATTTTTAAGTTTTTTTATAGTATTTCTTTTTGCAACACAAAACCTTGTTGCAAATCAAACAAATCATATTCAAACAATCTACTTAGGTTCTGGATGCTTCTGGGGAGCTGAAAAGGGCTATGAAAAACTTGAAGGAGTAATTAATGCTGAATCAGGGTATGCAAATGGTTATGGAATTAGCCCAAATTATAGAGCAATAACTCAGTTTAAAAATAAATATAATGAGAATAACTTTGCAGAAGTTGTAAAAGTTACTTTTAATAGAAACGAAATAAGCCTTGAAGACATCTTAATACATTTTTTTGAGAGTCATGATCCTACTAATTTAAATAGACAAGGGAATGATATTGGGACTCAGTATAGATCAACAATTCTATTTTCAAGTGAATCACAGAAACAAGTAGCTGAAGAGCTAATGGATGCATATCAAATACTTTTAATAGATGGGGGTCATGGAAAAATAAGAACTAAACTTGAACCTTTAGATAATTTTTACCTAGCTGAGGATTATCATCAAGATTATTTAAAGAAAAATCCAAACGGATATTGCCCAGATCTTTCAACAGGTATTGTTTTTTCAAAGAAACCTAAAGATTTTTTAGATAACAATAGTCTGTTAGTTGGAAAACATATCTTAATATTAGATTCACAATCATATTGCCCTTATTGCGAAAAGTTAAAAGTAGATGTTACCAATGAATATAAAGGCAGTATTCCTCTATCATATAGGTCATCAGATCAACTGCATGGACTTCAAATTGATTCACCGACATGGGCAACACCCTCAGTTATTTTTTTAGATAATGGTAAAGAAGTCTTCGCTTATCAGGGATACATAGAACAAAAAGATTTTTATCGAATTCTTGGAAAATTTAAACTTGGCAACTCAGAAGCTTATGATGTTGCTTTTAATAAAGGTACCGATGCAAGATTTTGCAAGGAATATGAAATCTTCAAGAATACTCCTGATGGAATATTTATTGATAAATTAAGTGGAGATGCTTTATTTGATACAAAAGATAGATTTGTTTCAAGATCAGGTTGGCTATCATTTACAAAACCTGTCGATGGTTCGGTTTATGAATTACCAGATAATAGTTATGGCATGAGAAGGATAGAGATAAGGTCTACCTCATCAGATATTCATTTAGGTCATGTTTTTGATGATGGACCAAATGGAATGCCAAGGTATTGTATCAATGCAACTGTATTAGAGTTTAAATCTCGCGAAGAAATTTCTTAATAACTTATTCCGTATCCAAAATCATAAGTAGGATTTAAAGAGTCATCTGGCATATCTTCTTTTTGATTGAGAACAGAGTCCATTGAAGAAGGTATCTCAAATGGTAACTTTCCAGAAGGATTATATTTTCCGAATATGCCTTCATAAATAACTTGATCTAACACTCCAAAAGTTCCAATTAGCCCTGATGAAAAAGTTTTGATTTCCTCTAGTATTGCTGGCCTATTTAAGTCCACAACTACTATCAATTCATTATGCTTTGAATAATTTTTAATCTTTGATTTTATTTCTGCATTGAAATTTAAATCTCCGTTTGGAAATAAGGTGCTTAAAAAATTATCGAATAATCTATTTAAACCAGACTCCTGATTTCCATTAAAAACAGTATGAACATACATTATTACAACATCAGCATCAGCAGGGTCTTCAACCAAAGTCCCAAATCTTTTACCAACATTTTTATTAAGCCCATCAACAAATATTTTTGTATTTTCTTTAAGCGGAAGTACACCATTATTTTCTAATAAAACAATTGATTTTCTTTGAGCTTCAAGACCAGCATCAATATATTCTTTAGTATTTACTTTATTTTTTACCTCAGCTTCATCAACATAAGGTTTATCAAATAAACCCAACTCAAATTTATTTATTAATATCTTTTTTACTGACTCATTTATTCTTTTTTCACTTATCTTATTTGACATAACAAGGTTGATTAAATGCGAGGTATCATTCTCACCACCATATTGATCAATGCCTGCATAAATAGATTTAGAATATCTTTCTTCAATAGATAAGTTCCCGACACCCCAGTGTCTTCCTGTGATGATGCCCCAATCTGAACAAATGACACCATTAAAGCCTAATTCCTCTCTTAATAGGTCTGTAAGAATATATCTATTAAATGCCATTGCGACATCTTCATTTGTTTGTCCAATAGGTATTCCGTAGTAGGGCATAATCACCCTTAAGTTATTTTTAATAGCCTTTTTAAAAGGTTCTAAATGGTAATCGAAGTTATTTCCAGGATATGTTTGATTTCTTCCACTAAACAAGTGAGGATCATAACCGTTTTCTTGTGGACCTCCTCCTGGAAAATGCTTAACCATAGTTAATACACTGTTTTCATTAATAGTACTACCTTGAAATCCATCCATGTATGAAATTGTCATTTTGCTTGACAGATTGGCATTAGAACCAAAGGTACCAAAATTTCTGGCCCACCTTGGTTCGGTTGCTAAGTCAGACATTGGATGAAGAGCAGTCCTAATACCTACAGCTAAGTACTCACTTTTAACAATTTCAGCAAATTCTTTAATAATTTTAGGATCATTAGTTGCAGCGAATCCTAGTTGAGATGGCCATTTTGAGAAACCATCAACTGAGAAAGAAGCCACTCCACCTCCTTTTGGAACCTCATGTATTGGATCTGAACTAATAGTTATCGGAATCCCGAGTCTTGTTTTTGAAGCAATTTTCTGAAAATGATTTATTTTTTTAGCTAACTCTTTTGGAGCAGGATTCCCATACAAGTTAAAGTGAGTAATATGATCAACAAGAATTTGCGTTTCTGGTAATTTATTTCCTCTAATAGCAATTTCATAGAGTAACATCCAAAAATCTGGTTTTAGAGTGAAGGGTGGATGGAACATCTGACCTATTTTTTCTTCAAGATTCATCTGATTTAAAAGATCATCGCTTCTTGTTTCAGCATCCAGCCTAAAATCTTCATACCTATCTAAGATATTATTTTTGTTTAAGTCTCTAAATAACATTCCATCAATACTTATTGACTGAATATCTTCATATAAAAGATTATTTATCTTGATCTTTTCTAAGGGTTTAAAGTAGTTTATTAAAATATAGATTACTAAAACTATTATTAAAAAAATAAAAAGTAAAAATATTTTTTTAAATATATTTTGAGTATTAATCAGAGAAGAATCCATTAATTCTTTCATATGAATCTATAAATTCTTCTTTAAATTTTTGTACTGTTTGTCCAGCACTAATAGTTTCATTGACTAATCCAATGCCTTGACCCACCCAGTATGTCTCAAGTTGTTTTGCCCCCTCATGTCCAATAGCGGCCTGATCTGCAACTTTTTTTAATGCCGGTTCACTAACCATAGTTTGTAGTGGCATTGGTAAGGGCTCAGGAGCATCTTTGTTTTCCCATGCTTCCACCCAAGGTGATGTTAATTGTCTTGAGTGTTTACCTGTTCTACTTTTTGATCGAACTGTATGACTGGATGATGCTGCAACCATTTTTTCTTTGATATTATCTGAAGTTTCAGAATCAGAAGTTGGTAAAAATACTGAGGCACACCAAATACCATCGGCACCCATTGCCATTATTCCAGCCATTTGTTCACCAGTACATATTCCACCAGCAGCAAGTATAGGTACATTACCATAAGCTTTTAAAGCTCTTCTTATTTCAGGAACAAGGACCATAGTTGAAACGCTTCCACAATGACCGCCGCCTTCAGTACCTGAGGCAACAATAATATCTACTCCAGCTTCAGCTTGTTTTACAGCATGTTGTTTTGCTCCTACAAGTGCCGCAACAGGTACATTGTTTTGTTTTCCCATTTCTAGCATCCATTTTGGAGGCACTCCTAAGGCATTAGCAACCAAACCAATTGGATGTGAAAACGCTACCTCAAGAACCTCTTGAGCTCTTTCAAGGCCAGCACCTAGACTTTCATTAGTCTTTTGTTCGAGTTCTTTTGATTCATCACCACTTCTTAGGTCAGATGCATTAATATCATGTTGTTCTAGGAGATCAGCTCTAAAATCTCTATGTTCTTGAGGTATCATCGTTCTTAAATCATCAGTTGAAAGATTTTCTCCTTTACCAACATACGAATTTGGAATAAGAACATCTACCCCATATGGCTTTCCATCAACATGCTCATCAATCCAATTCAATTCTATTTCTAATTTTTCAGGAGATAGTCCAACAGCTCCAAGAACACCCATGCCACCAGCTTTTGAAACTGCAGCAACAACATCTCTGCAATGACTAAATGCTACCATTGGGAATTCAATTCCTAGTAAGTCACATATTTGTGATTTCATTTTTTCTCCCTATAATTTCGTTATATTAGTTTATATTACTTACTTTAAATTTAGAATAAATTAAAATAATTTCAAATGAAAAATTTTACAGTACCAGACATTTGTGATGCTCATGAAGATATTCAAATTGGAGATATTTTTTTAAACTCATATGGCGGAATAGATAAATTTTGTGGCAAGATACAAACTGCAAAATGTGAGCATTCAAATAGTGTTGTTAAAGAATTAGTTCAAGAAGATGGAAATGGAAAAGTTCTTTTTATCAATCATACTGGTTCTGAATTATGTTCAATGGTAGGAGATCAAATAGTACAAAAAGCTTTTGATAATAACTGGAACGGGATAATTACAAATGGTTATATAAGAGATATCGAAGTAATAAAGGATATTTCAATTGGAGTTTATGCTAAGAATTCATACCCAAAGAAAACTAATAAATCTATCGGGCTGGGTGAAATAAATTCTCCAATAAAAATTAACAATATATCTATAAACCCTGGTGATTGGATATATGTTGATTCAAACGGTTGGGTTATATCTAAATCAGAATTAGAATTTTAATTCTTCTATCTTCTTATCCTTTTCTTCCCATATGCTTTCAATCCAATTTTTGAATTCATTTCTATAATCATGATCTTTAGCATAATTTCTATTTTTTAAATGTTCAGGAATTTTATACTTTGTGACTAGCACTTTTGCGTGTTTCATATCTCCTTTAGCAAATGACCACACGTCTCTTTTTTCACTTTTATAAACTAAGGTGTAATCCACTAATGTATTTATGTTCGGCATTGCAGATAAAGCAGTAGCCATACCACCAATTTTTGGATTTAAAAGATTATTATATTTTTGTCCTTGCTGGATATGTTTTTCATTAGTAAATCTAGTTCCTTCAGCATAACTAAAGATTGTAGACGGAGTTCTTAAGAACCTTTTACATGACTTAAGAGTATTTTCATAATCCTGATTTCTTAAAGATGGATTTTGTTCAATTTCTTTCTTTGTATGTCTATTTACGAAAGGCATATTAAGTGTCTTATTTGCTAAAAAAACAAAAGGAATCCACCACAATTCCCTTTTCATAAAAAATTTCAATAATGGAAGATTATAATTAGCTGTTACCAATAAAATAAATATATCTCCCCATGATTGATGATTTGACATCGCCATATACCATTCATTTTTATCAAACTTTTCATCATTTATTATAGATATATTATTTCCATGCATTAAAAGCATTATTAGTTTTAATCCATATACAGTTAAATCACCAATAATATTTGATATCCTTGCTAAAAATATTTTAAATGCTTTAAAAGGGATAATGCCTCTAGGGATATTTATAATTGCAAGAGTTCCAAATCCAATTATCAACTCTATAAGAATTAGTATAAAAGTTACCAAGCCTATGAAGCTTGATGTTATATTTTTCATCTTGTTTTTATGTTTTTTTTAAAATCCACTTATATTTGCATATCTTTCAGTATGAAACTTTGAACTACCAAAAATCTGTTCTGCAACTCTAGCTCTTTTTAAGAAAAATCCAATATCATATTCATCTGTAACCCCAATTCCACCATGCATTTGGACAGCTTCATTAGATACTAGATGAAGTGTTTCTCCGGCCATAGTTTTTGAAAGACTAGAAAGTCTTTGTAATTCATTTGAACCTTCATCAGCTGCCTTCATTGCTGCAATAACTGATGATTTAGTTAGCTCTATTTCACAAAACATCTCTGCAGCTCTATGCTGTAAAGCTTGGAACGAACCAATTAACACTCCGAATTGCTTCCTTTGTTTTAAATAATCAAGAGTTGTTTCAAAAGCGGCTTCAGCATTACCAAGCATTTCTGATGCAATCGCAATCCTTCCAATATCTAATATATTTTCAACAGTTTCACCGCCTGTTTCTTCATCACCTAAAATATTTTTAGCGCTTACTTCAACATTATTAAAATTAATATTTGCATAATTTCTTGAATCTGCCATATCTAATTTAATTCTTTCGATGCCGGTATCGTTTGAGTCAATTAAAAATAAAGTTAGACCACTAGACTCGCCTTTATTACCAGACGTTCTTGCTAAAACAATTAATAAATCAGCGCTAGCCCCGTCTATCACAAAGGTTTTTTTACCATTTAAAACAAATTTTTTACCATCTTTTTTTGCAACCATTTCAGTGTCAGCTGGATTGTGATGGCTTGATTCATCAATTGCTAATGCTGTTGTCAAATCACCACCGGTAATTTTTGGTAAATAGTCCTGTTTTTGATCATCATTACCAAAATTTGTTATTGAAAATGCGCCAAGAACTCCTGTAGCAAACAAAGGAGAGGGTGTAAGCGTTTTTGCACATTCTTCTAAGATAACGCTGATACCAGTAATTCCAAAGTTAGAGCCGCCATATTCTTCTGGAATGAGTATTCCTGGCCATCCTAATGCAGTCATTTCTTTCCAAATATCTTTGTCCCACAATTTAGGATCATTATTATCTCTAAGAGATCTAAAGTGGGAAATAGGACATCTTTCTTCTGCAAAGTTCTTTGCTGTATCTTTAAGGAATTGCTCTTCTTCGGTTAATACTAATTTCATATGGAAAGTTATTGACTAGGAAGGTTCAAAACCCTTTTAGATATAACATTTAATTGAACTTCCGATGTTCCGCCTTCTATTGAATTACCTTTTGTTCTTAACCAGGCTCTGGTTAAATTTTTATCATTTTCATCAAATTCATCGCCATCCCAAGCCACTCCATCAACCCCTGATGCACCAACCATGAGCTCATGTCTTTTTTTATTGTGCTCTGTTCCATATAACTTAAACATTGAAGCGGTAGCACTTGCTTTTCCACCTTCATCCCCAGCTCGTTTGAGAGTTAATCCAAAAGCATGTTCTTTTATTTTATGTGAAGCAATTTCGGTTCTATAAAATGAATTTTTTATTTTTCCATTTTCTTCACCTAGATGTTTTTTTGCAATCGAAACAACATCTCTTCCACTTCCAGCTCCCGCAACAGCTCCTGCTAAACCAAAATTGGAAATAAACGCTCTTTCGTGCTGAAGTAATTTTTTAGCAATAGTCCAGCCGGCATTTAATTCACCTATTAAGTTTTTTTTAGGAACCTCTACATTATCAAAAAATGTTTCGCAAAATGGAGATTTTCCTGATATCAAAGTAATTGGCTTAGTACTAACACCTTTTGTTTCCATATCAATAAGCAAAAAACTAATTCCATCATGTTTTGGTTCTTTAGCTCCTGTTCTTACCAGAGCAAATATCCAATCTGCTTTATCTGCATATGATGTCCAAACTTTTTGGCCGTTTACTAAAAACTTATCACCAATATCTTCTGCTTTTGTTGATAAGCTAGCCAAGTCAGAACCAGATCCTGGCTCAGAATATCCCTGACACCATCTTATTTCTCCTTTAAGTATTTTAGGTAAATGTTCTTTCTTTTGTTCCTCTGAACCATATTCCAATAAAACAGGTGCTAACATCCAAATACCAAAGCTAAGAAGTGGTTGTTTAGCACCTATATGAAATAGCTCTTCATTAAGAACTTTTACCTCTTCTTTGGTTAGTCCTCCACCGCCATATTCTTTTGGAACAGTTGGCATTGTCCATCCTTTTGCCCCCATTCTATCTAGCCATATTTTTGACTCTGGATTTTTATATTCAGCATTTCTTCCTCCCCAAACCTCATCTACTGGAATATCTGGATCAGCTCCATTTCTCATTGAGGGAGGGCAATTTTTATCGAGCCAATTCTTTGTTTCTTCTCTAAATTTTTCTAAATTAGTCATTTGCGTATAAAGTTATGGTTTATTTCAACAATATTATATGCACATATTTAAATTTTTCGAGTATTGAAAGCATAAAACTTATTAATACTTTTTTTAATAAGAGTATAATTCGCTCCATGTTCAAAGAAATTGGAATTTTTGTAAAGGAAAATACATCTCAAGGAATTGATAACAATGCCTTGGATTTAATGATTGATTTTATATCCTCTAAGGATACAAATTTATATTTCGATGAATCTTCAGGTTATAAAAATGAAAAAGCAATAAATCTTAAACATGAAGAATTTGTCAAAAAAATTGATTTAATAATAGTTTTCGGTGGAGATGGAACTTTATTAAATTCTGCAAGAAAATATTTAAAAGATCAAATCCCTATTCTTGGGGTAAATATGGGAAATGTAGGGTTTCTTACTGACATAAGTGTTGATAATTTTGAAATGGCAATTAAAGAAATACTTGATGGCAAATTTAAAATAGAAGAAAGAAATTTAGTTGCAGCAAAATTCAATGAAAGTCATTTATATGGATTAAATGAGGTAGCTATTCATTCTGGAGCATATGCACAACTAATGAGGTATAGACTTAATGTAAATAACAAAGTTGTATATGAACAAAGGTCAGATGGTTTGATTGTTGCTACCCCAACAGGTTCTACAGCATATTCTTTATCAGCTGGAGGTCCTATAATTCATCCCAGCCTAGACGTATGGACTATTTTACCAATGTTGCCTCAAAGCTTGTCCTCAAGACCCTTTGTAATTTCTTCTGACGAAAAAGTAGAAGTTGAATTATTTGATGGCCCTAGTGATACTGCAAAAATATGTGTTGATGGTCAAGATGACATAGATGTTCCATATGGAGCTAAAATTTCTATTTCTAAAATGGAAAAAACACTAAAACTTGTTCATCCTGAAGATAATGATTTTTTTGAAGCTTGCAGAGAAAAACTAGGATGGAGTTTAAATATTTCAAATAATTAAATTGAATATTTTTAAAAATTTATATTTTGCTTTAATTATTTTTGCTGTCTTAATAGCACTAGCATCTAATTTTGGATCGATTATTGCAATTATTGAGCCATTCACTTTCACAAAGATTATTATTTCCAATCAAGGTTTTATTTCAATATCTAGCTTTGATCAAACCTTCTATCAAGAGAACCAATGGTGGAGATTAATTACACCAATGTTTATTCATTTCTCTTTTGCTCATTTGGCTTTTAATTGTTTGTGGTTATACATTCTTGGTGAAAAGATTGAGAAAGTAGATGGATCTTTTATCTTTTTTTTATTAGTAGTTACCTCATCTTTTTTAAGCAATTTTCTTCAATATTTTTGGACAGACTCAAGTTTATTTGGAGGTCTTTCAGGAGTTATATATGGATTGATTGGATATTGCATGATTTTAGAAATGGATTCTCAATATGATAGGTATAAGCTACCTCCGGCCTTATATTTATTTATGATTATTTGGCTAATATTAGGATTTATTGGTTTGTTAGATTTATTTGGATTTGGTTCAGTTGCAAATTTTGCACATCTAGGCGGTCTAGTTTCAGGAGTAATGTTTGCTATGATATATAAAATGATTTTTAAGAGAGCATAAATTGATTACTAAAGCTGTTTTGCCAGTAGCAGGACTTGGAACAAGATTTTTACCTGCTTCAAAAGCAATTCCAAAGGAGATGCTTCCAATTATTGATAAACCTCTAGTTCAGTATGCTGTGGAGGAAGCAATTGAGATTGGCATAAAAGACATTATTTTTATAACCAGTCCAGAAAAAGACTCAATCGAAAAACATTTTAAAAAAAATAACAAAATTGAAAAAAAATTGAAACAATCTGGAAGAGATAAATATATCAGTAAACTTAATCCAAAAATTTTTTCAGATATTCAATTTCATTATCTAAATCAAGAGAATCAGAATGGACTAGGTCATGCAATATTGCAGGCAGAAAAATTAATTGGTGACGAGTCATTTGCAGTACTTCTTCCAGATGATTTATTTTTTTCTAAAAAATCATGCTTAAGTCAACTCCTAGAAATATATTCAAATAAAAAATCTTCTGTTATAGCTGTAAATAAAATCGATAAAGAAAATATTCATAGATATGGTGTTATCAAACCTGGTTTAGTAAAAGATGAAGTTATTCAGATTGATGACATAATTGAGAAACCATCAGCAACTAAAGCTCCTTCAGATATGGCTGTTTGTGGTAGATATATCCTTTCCTCTAAAATTTTTAAACATTTAAAATCAACTGAATTTGATAAATTTGGAGAGATTCAACTAACTGATGCCATCAGATCTCTTCTAAATGATGAAAAAATCTTCGCAAAAGTCTATGATGGAGAAAAATTTGATTGTGGTAGTAAGCAAGGTTTTGTTCATGCTACTATTGCCCTCGCTTTAAGAGATGAGACTATAAGCGATGATATTATTAAAATCATAAAGGAAATTGATTGAATTTTTTTCTTAAAATTTTTAAATTATTACCACCAGAATTAGCACATACGATTTCGTTAAATTCTTTAAATATATTGTATAACTTAGGCCTTGTAAGGTTATTTTCAAAACAAATTCTAACAAATGATGATTTTAATTTTTTAGGAATGAATTTTAAAAACAGACTAGGCACTGCAGCTGGCCTAGATAAAAACGGAGATTTTATCAATTCATTAGGAGAATTAGGATTTGGTTTCTTAGAGGTTGGCACAGTTACTCCAATTGCTCAAAAAGGTAATTCAAAACCAAGAGTATTTAGAGCATATGAGGATCAAGCTATTATCAACCGTCTTGGTTTTAATAATAAAGGGATTGATTATTTAGTAGTTAACTTAAGAAAAAGAAAGTACAAAGGCATTGTCGGTGTAAATATTGGCGCAAATAAATCCTCAAAAGGCACAGAAAGAATTAATGATTATTTGATATGTTTAGAGAAAGTTCATAAATATGCTGACTACATTTCCATTAATATCTCTTCTCCAAATACTCCCAACTTAAGAGATTTACACAATAAAGATCATCTAAATCAGTTGATTATTTCTTTAGATAATAAAGTAAGTGAAATAAATACAAAAATACCTATTTTTTTAAAAATATCCCCAGACGAATCAGATGAGGTTTTAGATAATATTATTGAATTAATTGAATACTCATCAATTTCAGGAATTATTGCGACAAATACCACTATTGATAAAAGCTATATTACCAATGAAAAATTAAGAAAAATTGAAGGCGGGCTTTCCGGGAAACCTTTAAAGGAGATATCTACTTCAAAGATTTCTTATCTTAAAACTAAAAACAAAGATTTAAATTTAATAGGAGTTGGTGGAGTAATGAATAAAGAAGATTATCAATCCAAAATTGATTCAGGAGCTAGCTTAGTTCAAATTTATACAGGATTTATTATTAACGGCCCTGGAGTAGTTCACAAGATTTTGCAAGATTAAAGCTATGGAATATCTTGTAATATTGTTAGCTGTTCTTGTTTTAGCTGGATCAATATCAATTGCAATCCCTTCCAGAGCATCTAGAAAAATTTCCAAATTAAGAATCGAAGCAAAAATATTAGGATGCAAGATTCTATCAACTCTTTATGGTGAAAATAAATTCAAAAATAATAATTCCAATTCTGTTATTTATCAGATTAAAAATTTAACAGGCATCAAAGAAGCTCATTTTATTAGAGACAATGATCAATTAATCTTGTATTCTCCTGTCAAATTAAAGTTCTCAGATAATTTTGAGCTTTTTAATAAAGAAATAAATGAAGTATCAGATAGCATTGAAGAAATTATATTTAGTAACGCTTCAATCTCTTTTTTATGGAAAGAATTAAAGGGCTTGGAGGAACTTGAAATGATTTTAAAAAAATTAGGCAAATTAAAAAATTTATAAAATATACTTGCCAAAAAGATACATTTAATGATATTCATAAAAAAGGAAGCCAATAAAATATGTCAAAATCATTAGTAATAGTTGAATCACCAGCAAAAGCCAAGACTATTTCAAAGTATCTTGGATCTGAATATATTGTTGAATCAAGTGTGGGTCATATAAGAGATCTTCCAAAAAAAGCATCACCAAATTCTAAAAGAGCATCAATACCGAAGGATGTATCCCCAGAGGAGAAATTAAGACTTAAATCTATAAACGATAGAAATAGATTAATTAGAAGAATGGGTATTGATCCAGATAATGGATGGAAAGCAGACTGGCAAATAATTCCAGAAAAAGAAAAAGTAATAAAATCTTTAAAGAAAGCTGCAAAGGGAGTTGACCATATCTATCTTGCAACTGACCTTGATCGAGAAGGTGAGGCTATAGCATGGCATCTAAAAGAAGCGCTAGGACCTGAAAAATATGAATATTCAAGAGTAAGGTTTAATCAAATCACAAAGTCAGCGATTATAGATTCTTTTGATGATCCAAAAGAAATAGATTTAGATTTAGTTAAAGCTTATAGAGCAAGAAGATTTTTAGATAAAGTTATTGGGTTTGAGCTTTCACCTTTATTGTGGAAGAAAATTGCAAGAGGTCTTTCGGCAGGAAGAGTCCAGTCTGTAGCCTTAAGACTTTTAGATGAAAGAGAGAGGCTTATACAGGAGTTTATACCAGAAGAATTCTGGGAAGTTTCCATGACTCTAAATAAAGACGACCTAGCTATTTCTTTTAATCTCAATAGAAAAAAATCTGAACCCTTATTAAAGAATCAAGAAGCTAAAAAGATTTTTGAACTAATACAAAACTCAGATTTATTAATAAATGAAATAATAAAAAAACCAGTTAAAACAAAGCCAAGAGCTCCTTTTATTACTTCCACACTTCAACAGGCTGCAAGCACTAAATTGAGCTTTACAGTTAAAAGAACAATGCGAGTTGCTCAGAAGCTCTATGAAGCAGGTCACATAACATATATGAGAACAGATGCTCCAAGTTTAAGTAAAGAATCCATTCAAGATGCAAGAAATTATATTGGTGAGAGGGTTGGTGAGAAATACTTAACTAATGCTCCAAGGATTTATTCAAGCACAGAAAATGCACAAGAAGCACATGAAGCAATAAGGCCAACAAATGCTTACCTTACTGCCGATGATCTAATGAATCATACTGAAGAAGAGAAAAGACTTTATCTTTTAATTTGGCAACAATATATATCATCACAAATGCCTGACGCTGAGTATTTATCGACATCCGCAAAAATTAATATTGGCGAATACACCTTTTCTGCAAAAGGCAGAGAAATTGTTTTTGATGGATATACAAAAATATCACAACCAAGTAAATCAGATGACGAAGATATTTTACCGCCTCTTAGGGAAGGGGAAGAACTAAAACTTAATGAAGTACATCTTGATCAGAAATTTACAAAACCACCTGCAAGATATTCTGAAGCTGCTTTAGTAAAAGAGCTAGAAAAGAAAGGCATTGGAAGACCATCTACTTATGCAAATATAATTTCTACTATCCAAGATAGAGGTTATGTTGAAATTCAGAATAGAAGATTTTTTGTTAAAAAAATCGGTCATATTGTTGCAGAAAGATTAATTGAGAGTTTTGATGACATCATGGACTATGAATTTACTGCCAATCTTGAAAACAATCTTGATAGTGTTGCTAGAGGTGAGCTTGATTGGAGAAATGTTCTAGACGAATTCTATAACGCTTTTCAAAAAGATCTAGTTTCTGCTTCAGATGAAAATGGAATGAGGGGTAATCAACCAACCTCTACAGACATTACTTGTCCTTGTGGAAAAACAAATATGGTTATTAGAAATTCTTCAAATGGAGTTTTTCTGGGTTGTATGGGATATCAAAATGTTGGAGATGCTAAATGTAAAGAAACACTTAATTTAGTATCTGGTGATGAAGCTATCAGTGTAGATGATAACGAAGAGGCAACGAATCTTTTAATTAAGAAAAGATGTCCAAAATGTGGCACGAGCATGGATAATTACCTTATAGATGAAAATCGTAAGCTTCATGTATGCGGAAAAAACCCTGATTGCGATGGTTTTTTAATTGAAGATGGGCAATTTAAAATTAAAGGATATGATGGCCCAACTCTTGAATGTCATAAATGTGGTTCTGATATGCAGCTTAAGACAGGTAGATTTGGAAAATATTTTGGATGTTTAAATGACAACTGTGGAGCTACAAGAGCATTACAAAGAAATGGAGAACCTAAACCATTAACAATGGAACCAATAGAGCTGCCT
This sequence comes from uncultured SAR86 cluster bacterium, assembly GCA_902560315.1. Lineage (GTDB taxonomy): Bacteria > Pseudomonadota > Gammaproteobacteria > Magnimaribacterales > D2472 > SAR86A. The sequence continues at coordinate 199,245 of CACELG010000002.1, forward strand.
GACTTAAAGTGTATAAAGTGTGAAGATTATTACTTGCTTAGAGATAGCATGAAGGGTTTGTTTTTAGCTGCAAGCCAATATCCTAAAAACAGAGAAACTAGAGCACCAAAAGTGCATGAAATAAAAGACTTAAAAGAACAATTCACAAATGCATGTAGATTTTTGCCTGATAAGGACAAGCACATATATTTACTAAGTGCTCCTGAAAAAGATAGGGATGGAAACCCATATGTCATAAGATATAACCGAACTGATGATATTCATTACGTTGCGTCTGAAAAAGATGGTAAGAAAACAAAATGGACAGCAACATATTCAAATGGTGAATGGAGTCAAAATTTAAAAAGTTAGTGGAATTCAAGGAACTATCAAATCTTTATATCGATTTATCTGAAGATATTTTAAAAAATTTAATTTTTGATTCATCAATTAAAGATAAACAAAACCAACTACTTTTTATAAACTGTATTGAAAATAGTATTTCTTATCTAGCTGATCATATTTATGACTCGTTCTGTAATCAGATGGAATCAATTAAGCATTTAAATTTTAAAAATAAATGGATTGAATTAAGCAAATTAGAAGCAATAAAGAATGTTATCCAAAAAGAATTAGATCATGATGGCATGATCGAGATGATTGATGACTCAAAAATGAGAATATTATCAATCAATAATGATAATCTTATTTCAACTAATAAAGAAAATGACTTGAAAAAATTCTCTTTGATATTAAATAAATATAAAACATTCAGTGAGTTACTTCGCAAAATACTTGATGAATGTTAAGCTTTAGCATTAAGGAAAAAAATGGCAAATTATTTAGAGCTCGCACAATTACCAGATGGAACAATTGTTCTTAGAAGATCAGATGATCATGATAATCCAATAGTTAAAATTGAATTTTCAAATGAGTCAAAAGACTTTCTTCAAGGACAAGAACTTTCTGTTGCAAAAGAAATGATTAGAGCAGGAATTGAAAGTGTGAGTGGTAATGTAAGTGATTTAGACGAATTCTTTGAAAAACAAAGAGAAATATTTTCAAAGAAACAAAATATTGTTCATTAATTTTTTCTTAATAATCCAACACTCTTACCTTCAATATGAAGTTCATCCTGTTCAAGGTTTATAAAAATATTTTCAAAATCATCATTTGCAGCCTCTAATTCAACAAGTTTTGGAGATTTTCTATTAAAGAATTTAATAGTAACTTCGTCATCTAATCTGGCAATAACAATGTCTCCATTTTTGACATCTGACGTTTTCTTAACTGCTATTAAATCATCTTCCATTATTCCAGCATCTTTCATACTTAATCCTCTTACTTTTAAGAAATAATCAAAACTTGAATTAAAAAATGAATCTGGGCAATTTATAGTTTTTTCAACATTCTCTTGAGCTAAGGTGGGAGAACCTGCGGCTACAAGACCAATTACTGGATATTCTTGAGCATTTTTAGTAATTTGTTCACCACTTATAATTGAAATTCCTCTAGATGTTCCACTTTCTATTGAAATAAAACCCTTCTTCTCTAGTGCACGAAGATGTGTTTCAGCTGAATTGGGGGACTTAAATCCGAGTTCTCTGCATATATCCGCCCTTGTTGGAGGAAACCCTGTTTTCTTTAGGTAAATTTGAATACAATCTAATACTCTTTGTTGTTGTGAGGTTATTTCTTTCATAATAATAAAAATACTGAATATATGTACAGTATAATACATAAAAAACTAAATTTACAATATTTATGAGCAGCAGAGAATCAAAGCTAATAATTGGGATATCATCAAGAGCATTATTTGATCTTGATGAAAGTCACAAGATTTATGAAAAAGAAGGATTAAAATCTTACCAAGATTATCAAATTGAGAATGAAGACAATACTCTTAATCCCGGAGAAGCTTTTAGCCTAGTTAAAAAAATCCTGAGAATAAATGATTTATATGAAAAATCAGATCGTGTAGAAGTTATTCTACTATCAAGAAATACTTCTGATACTGGGTTGCGAATCAGAAATTCTATTGAAGATCACAATTTAAACATTTCAAGAGCAGCATTTTGTGGAGGAGAAAGCCCACATAGATATGTTAAGGATTTTGGCGTACATCTATTTTTATCAAGCAGTATTGAGGATGTAAAACTTGCCATTGAAAGCAACGTTGCGGCAGCAACGATCGTTTCTAGATCTTCTGAAAATCAAAAAAAATCGAAGACAGATTTATTGAAAATAGCATTTGATGGAGACGCAGTTATATTTTCTGATGATTCTGAAAAAATTTTTCAAGAACAAGGCTTAGATGCCTTCATAGAAAATGAAAAAAATGCGGAGACAAATTTGAAAGAGGGACCATTTAAATCATTTTTAGTTGAACTAAATAAAATACAAAATGATTTCAAAATTAATGAATGTCCAATTAGAACAGCATTAGTAACTGCAAGATCTGCACCGTCAGATAGAAGAGTTATCAAGACTTTGAGAGAATGGGGAGTAAGAATAGATGAGTCTTTATTTTTAGGAGGAATGTCAAAAAGTAATTTTCTAGAATCTTTTGATGCTGATATCTTTTTCGATGATCAAAAAAAGCATATTATGGGTGCAAGCGAAAATACAACTTCAGGTCATGTTCCTTATGGAATTAAAAATGAGTAATTTATGGAAATAGTATGTTTAGATATGGAAGGAACTCTTACTCCTGAAATTTGGGAAAGGGTTGCATTAAATACTGGTATAGAGGAGCTAGGTAAGACTACAAGAGATATTCCTAGCTATGAAGACTTAATGGATATGAGACTGCAAATTATGTCTGAGAAAGGAATAAAACTATCTGATGTTCAAAAAGCAGCTGATTCTCTTGATCTTCTTCCTGGGGCATATGATTTTGTATCAAAATTAAGAAAAGATTTTCAAGTTGTAATTCTTTCTGATACTTTTCATGACATTGCAAAACCTTTAATGGAAAAACTAGGATTTCCCTTTTTGCTTTGCCATAATTTAGAAATTAAAAATGATGAGATAATTTCATATAAATTAAGACACCCTAAAGCAAAAAAACAAGCAATCTTATCTTTTCAAGAAATGGGCTACCGATGTTTTGCTGCTGGCGATTCTCATAACGATATTCAAATGTTTGATGTTGCAGAAAAAGGATTTTTTATGAATGCACCAGATAAAATTTCATCTCAATATCCTGAGATTCTATCCTTTAATGATTACGAAAAATTAAGAGATGCTATCTCAGATAATTCTATATTTGTAAAATGAGTGAAAAATTAAAGCTAGAAAATTATATTAGGCCTAAATTAGAACTGCCTCATAATGAAAAAGAACTTTTACTTCATAGCTGTTGTGCACCATGTTCTGGAGAGATAATGGAAGCTTTAGCAGCATCAAATATAAAAACAACAGTTTATTTTTACAATCCCAATATTCATCCATTAGAAGAATATGAAATAAGAAAAGATGAAAACAGAAGATTTTGTGAAAAAGTTGGTTTTGAATGTATTGATGGTGATTATGATAAAGAGAATTGGTTTGAGAGAATTAAAGGTTTAGAGGATGAGCCAGAAAGAGGAGAAAGATGCACCAAATGTTTTGATATGAGGTTTGAGAGATCGGCATTATTTGCTCATGAAAACAATTTTAATATTTTTGCTACTACTCTAGGAATTTCAAGATGGAAAGATATGAATCAAATAAATGAATCTGGTAAAAGATCTGCATCTAGATATAAAAATGTTTCTTATTGGGATTTTAATTGGAGAAAGCAGGGTGGATCTTCAAGAATGATAGAAATTTCAAAGAGAGAGCATTTTTACCAACAAGAATATTGTGGATGTGTATATAGCCTTAGAGATACTAATAAATGGAGAAGAAAAAATAATAAAGATAGAATTATTAGAGGAGTCAAATTTTATTAAGGATGGTTTCAGCAGGTAAAAAATTTAGAGAAGCATTAAAAAATAATAAGCCACTTATTATTCCCGGCGCTGTAAATGCATACTCAGCTAAATTAGCACAAAAAGCAGGCCATAAAGCTCTTTATTTATCTGGAAGTGGAGTTGCCGCAGCTTCGTATGGTTTGCCAGATCTTGGTGTGACATCGATGGAAGACGTTCTTATAGATGCTAAAAGAATAACTAGTGCTACGTCTCTGCCTTTGTTGGTGGATATTGATACTGGTTGGGGAGACTCGAAAAGTATTTGTAAAGCTATAAAAGAATTCTCTAAAGCAGGCTGTGCTGCTCTTCACATAGAGGATCAGGTTTTTGATAAAAGATGTGGCCATAGGCCAAATAAGCAAATTGTGTCTATTTCGGAAATGAGAGATAGGTTAAAAGTTGCATTAGATTCTAAGATAGATAATTCTTTTTTTATTATGGCAAGAACAGATGCACTTGCATCTGAGGGGATGAATGGAGCTATCGAAAGATGCGGTGAGTATTTAGATGAGGGTGCTGATGGAATATTTTTAGAAGCAGTTACTTCTATAGACCAATACCAAGAATTTAAGAATAATTTTTCAGTACCACTTTTAGCAAATATTACAGAGTTTGGTAAAACACCTTTGTTTACTCAAGCTGAACTTAATGCAGTAGGAGTTGATATGGTTTTATATCCCTTAACTGCATTTAGAGCAATGAGCCAATCAGCTGAAAATGTATACAATTCAGTAATCAAAGACGGGACACAAGAGCCTCTGTTAGATATAATGCAAACCCGAGAAGAATTGTACGAAGTGTTAGATTATTACAACTTTGAAAAAGAACTTGATGACAAACTTTCAAAAGAATAGGAATAGTAAATGACAAAAAAATTAGAAGGAGCGGGTTTAAGAGGCCAGGTAGCTGGAGAAACTTCTTTATCTACTGTTGGTCAGATTGAAGGACTTGCATACAGAGGTCATAAAATTGAGACACTTGCAGAGAAAGCAACATTTGAAGAAGTAGCCTATCTTTTACTTTATAACAAACTTCCAAATCAATCTGAATTAACTGAATATAAATCTTTATTAAAGGGTCAAAGAGATCTTCCAGAATCATTAAAGGAAGTTCTTAAAAAAATTCCATCCAGTGCTCACCCAATGGATGTAATGAGAACTGGTACCTCAATGCTTGGCAATCTGGAATCTGAAGGAGATTTTTCAAATCAACTCAATTCAATTAATAGAATGATTGCAACAATGCCATCCATTGTTACTTATTGGTATAAATTTTCTCATGAAGGTCTAGATATTGATTTAGTGAATGATGAAGATAGTATGGCAGGTCATTTTCTTCACATTCTTCATGGAAAAGAACCATCAGATCTTCATAGAAGGGTTATGGATGTTTCATTAATTCTATATGCTGAACACGAATTTAATGCTTCAACTTTTACAGCAAGAGTATGCGCCTCAACAATGTCAGATATTCATTCTTGTGTTGTTGCAGCAATTGGTTCTCTTCGAGGTCCTTTGCATGGAGGAGCTAATGAAAAGGCAATGGAGTTAATTGAAAATTGGACTTCAAAAGAAGAAGCTAAATCTAAAATAGTAGAGATGCTAGGTAGAAAAGAAAAAATTATGGGATTTGGTCACGCAGTTTACTCAATTAAAGACCCAAGAAATGCTGTCATTAAAGAATATGCAAAAGAATTATCTAAGCTTGCTGAGAATGATACTTTGTACCAAGTTGCTGAAGAAGTAGAAAAGGTTATGGCGGATGAAAAGAAAATGTTTGCAAATGCCGATTTCTTCCATGCACCTGCATATTTTTACATGGGTATACCAACCATGTTATTCACTCCTATATTTGTAATGTCCAGAATTTCAGGTTGGGCAGCACATTGCATGGAACAAAGAGCAAATAATAGAATTATTAGACCCAGCGCTGAATACATTGGTGTTGAATCTTCAGACTGGGTTGATATTTCTGATAGGCCATAATTTATGTCATCAAACGTTGATCTGAATATCAGACCAGGGTTTGATGGATTAATTTCTGAAATTGCTAACTACGTTTCAACTTACGAAATTAAATCTGATCTAGCGCTAGATACTGCTAGAAACTGTTTAATGGATACTATTGGATGTGGTTTACTTGCACTCCAATTTCCAGCCTGCACCAAAATGCTTGGCCCTTTTGTAGAAGGTACCAAAGTTCCTTTTGGTGTAAGAGTTCCTGGTACAGATTATGAATTAGATCCAGTTAAAGGAGCATTTGATATAGGCTGTATTGTTAGATGGCTTGATTATAATGATACTTGGCTTGCTGCAGAGTGGGGACATCCTTCAGATAATTTAGGAGCAATTTTATCTATTTGTGATTTTATTTCTCAAAAAAATGTTTCAGAGGGCAAAGAATCCTTAACAATGAGAACTGTACTAGAGTCCATGATAATGGCTCATGAGATTCAAGGTGTTTTAGCACTTGAAAATAGCTTCAATAAAGTAGGACTTGATCATGTTTTATTAGTTAAAGTTGCCTCAACAGCAGTTGCTACAAAATTATTGGGTGGTTCGTTAGATCAAATTAAAGATGCTGTTAGTCAAGCTTGGGTTGATGGACAAAGTTTAAGAACATATAGACATGCCCCAAATGCAGGCTCAAGAAAAAGCTGGGCAGCAGGCGATGCTACTAGCAGGGCAGTAAGATTAGCGATGATAACTATGTCAGGAGAAATGGGATATCCTGGAGTCCTTTCAGCACCAGTATGGGGCTTTGAAGATGTTTCATTTGATGGAGAAAAACTTTCTTTGCCTCAACCTTTTGAAACTTATGTGATGGAAAATATTCTTTTTAAAATTAGTTTTCCTGCTGAATTTCATGCTCAAACGGCAGTCGAGGCAGCTGTAAAACTTCATAATGATATTAAGGATAAGATTGATGAAATAAAATCTATTCAAATAACAACACATGAATCTGCAATAAGAATTATTTCAAAAGTTGGAGACTTAAATAATCCTGCTGATAGAGATCACTGTCTTCAATATATGGTTGCCATAGGCCTATTGAAAGGCAATTTAGTTGCAGAAGACTATGAAGATGAAGTTGCCAAAGATCCAAGAATTGATGCATTAAGAGAAAAAATGACAATTAATGAGGACAAAAGATACTCAAAAGAGTATCTTGAGGCAGATAAACGTTCAATTGCAAATAGAATGCAAATTCATTTCAATGATGGTACTTCAACTGAAGAAGTTGAGGTTGAATATCCTATTGGCCACAAAAGAAGAAGAGAAGAAGGTATACCTGTTTTAGAAAATAAATTTAAAGGTAATTTAGACATAACATTCAACGAGGAAGTATCTAACAAAATATTCAAACTTTGCATGAACCAAAAGGAACTCGAAGAAACTTCTGTTATTGATTTTCAGTCTTTATTTGTTAAAAATCCCATAAAATAAAGCTTTTTTAGCTTTTTGGACTATAATTATCGCCATGTCAGGCAATACGTTTGGAAAAATATTTAAAATTATGACTTTTGGTGAGAGTCATGGCACTGCTATGGGCTGTATTTTAGATGGCTGTCCGCCTCAAATTGAGCTCACAAAAGAGGATATTCAACACGAATTAGATAAAAGAAAGCCTGGTCAATCAGATGTTACAACCCAACGAAAAGAGGACGATGCTGTAGAGATTTTATCTGGAGTTTTTGAAGGAAAAACTCTTGGAACACCTATTGGAATGATTATTTATAACAAAGACCAAAAATCTAAGGATTATTCAAACATAAAAGATGTTTTTAGACCAAATCATGCCGATATTACCTATCAAGCAAAATATGGTCATAGAGATTACAGAGGTGGTGGAAGAGCAAGTGCTAGAGAGACTGTAAATTGGGTAGCTGCCGGAGCGATTGCAAAGAAAATACTTAAAAAGGAAGGAGTTTCAGTTCATGGCTTTGTTTCTGAGATAGGACAAGTTAAAGCTGACTCAATTAATCATAAAGATATAAATAATAAATACTTTTTTTGTGATGAGTCAAAACTAGCTGACTTAGATTCAATGTTTAAGGATTTAATTGAAGAGGGTAACTCAGTCGGTGCAAAGTTAGGTGTTGTTGTTAAAAATTGTCCTGTAGGACTTGGTGATCCAGTTTTTGAGAAGTTAGATGCTAATCTTGCCAAAGCAATTATGACAATTAATGCTGTTAAATCTGTATCGATTGGGAATGCAGATGATCTTTTGAACTTAAAAGGTTCTGAGGCAAGGGATGAAATGACTTCATCAGGATATGCTTCAAATAATTCAGGTGGAATTTTGGGAGGCATTTCAAATGGAGATGATATAAGCCTAAGTTTTATTATCAAGCCAACCTCAAGCATTAAATCAAAAGGTAAAACAGTAAATAAAGACGGTGAGGAAGTTGACATTGTAGTAACTGGAAGACATGACCCTTGTGTAGGCATAAGAGCAGTTCCTATTGCTGAAGCCATGGTGAGTCTTGTGTTGGTCGATCATTTATTGATTAATCGAGCACAGTGTGCCGAAGTTAAACAGGAATTACCATTTAGTGAATAAAGATAATGAAGACCTTATACGACAAACTCTGGGAGGAGCATCACGTAACCCAACTTGATTCAGGTGAATCATTGTTATATATAGATAGGCATTATTTACATGAGGTTACTTCACCTCAAGCATTCGAAGGATTATCTAAAAAAAATCTAAAGCCTTGGAGGCTTGAAGCAAATATAGCAACACCCGATCATAATGTTCCTACAACTAGGGGGAATAACTTTAATTCAGATCAAATAAAAGATGAAATATCTAAGATACAGGTAGTAGAATTAGATAAAAATTGCAATATCTTTGGTATTAAACAATTTGATATTAAATCAACAAAGCAAGGTATTGTTCATGTAATAGGGCCAGAACTAGGTTATACATTACCCGGCATGACAATTGTATGTGGAGACTCTCACACGTCTACTCATGGTGCACTAGGCTGTTTGGCAATGGGTATTGGGACATCAGAGGTTGAACATGTTCTTGCTACGCAGTGCTTAAAAGTTTCAAAACTTAAAAATATGATTGTTAAATTTGAAGGAACACCGGCCGATAATGTTACTTCAAAAGATATTGTTCTATATCTTATTGGGCTTATTGGAACAGCAGGTGGAACAGGTTATGCAATAGAATTTGCTGGCAGTTATATTGAAGGTATTTCTATAGAGAGCAGAATGACTATTTGTAATATGGCTATAGAAGCAGGCGCTAAAGTTGGATTGATTGCTCCAGATAAAACGACTGTAGATTATGTTAGAGAAAAATCCTTTTTAGATAGTGAAACTTTAAAAAAAGCAGAGGAATATTGGCTTAATTTGAAAACTGACGATGATGCTAATTTTGAAAAAGAGATTGTTATTGATATTGCTAAAATTAAACCTCAAGTTACATGGGGAACTTCACCAGAAATGGTAGTAAATTTTGATGATAAAATTCCAACCCCATCTGATTCAGCGGAAGATGATAATAAGAACATAGAATTAGCTAGAGAGTATATGGGCATAGATACGGCTTCTAAATTATCTGATTTAGTCTTTGATAAAGTTTTTATTGGTTCATGCACTAATTCAAGAATAGAAGATTTAAGACAAGCCGCTGAAATTGTGAAAGGAAAGTTTGTTGCTGATAATATTTCTGAAGCAATTGTTGTTCCAGGGTCTGGCTTAGTAAAAGAGCAGGCTGAAAATGAAGGATTAGATAAAGTTTTTGAAGAAGCTGGTTTTATTTGGAGGGACCCTGGCTGTTCAATGTGTCTAGGAATGAATCCTGATCAATTAAAACCTTATGAAAGATGTGCCTCAACTTCAAATAGGAATTTCGAAGGTAGGCAAGGCTATCTTGGAAGAACTCATTTAATGAGTCCTCTAATGGCTGCTTATACCGCTATTAATGGAACAGTGGGTGAACCATCATGAAATCAAATAGTGAGGGATTAATAATTGATGGAATAGTTGCATATATTGATAGAGATAACATAGATACTGATCAAATAATTCCAACTGAATATTTAAAATCAATAAAAAAGTTTGGTTTTGAAGACTATTTATTTGATGGTTGGAGGTATGAAGATGATGGAAAACTTGGCGTAAAGAAAGAAGAAAGAATTATAAATAAAGAATTTATCCTTAATAATGAACCTTTCAATAAATCTAAAATACTTTTATCTAGAGATAATTTTGGTTGTGGTTCTTCAAGAGAACATGCGGTATGGGCATTAAGAGATTTTGGAATAAAAGCCGTTATAGCATCTTCCTTTGGAGATATTTTCTATAATAATTGTTTTAAAAATAGTGTTTTGCCAATTAAATTAGAAAAAAATTATATAGAGATGATGTTTAACGAAACTAAAGATGATCTTCTTGAGATTTCAATCGATATACAAAAGAAAGAAATTAACCTTAAACAAAAAATTATTAAATTTGAAGTCGATGACTTTTTAATTGATAGAATTATTTATGGTCTTGATGATGTAGACGTAACTCTTAAAGAAAAGAATAAAATTATGAATTTCGAAAAAGAAAGAATCAAAAATAAGCCTTGGATTTTTGCTAATGACTAAAAAAATTTTAATCCTTCCAGGAGATGGAATAGGACAAGAGGTAACCGCATCGGCAGTAGAAGTATTAGACTTTATTGTTGAGAAATTTAATCTTCAGTTTTCAATAAACTCAATGGAAGTTGGTGGAACAGCTTATGATGAATTTGGTTCTCCTATTCCAAGCAACGTTTTAAATGCAGCTAAGGAAGCTGATGCTGTTCTATTTGGTGCTGTTGGAGGTCCAAAATGGGATGATCTTGGTTGGGATGATAGACCTGAGAATGCACTGTTAACATTAAGAAAAGAACTTAATTTGTTCGCAAATTTAAGACCCGCATTTTTATTTGATGAACTTTCAGGTGCATCACCTTTGAAGGAAAATGTTATTAAAGGATTAGATATTTTAATTGTAAGAGAATTAACTGGCGGTATATATTTTGGAGAACCACGAGGAGTTGTTGAGGATCAAAAACCAAATTATGCATTCAATACAATGATATATAACGAAGATGAAATTAGAAGAATTGCAAAAATTGCTTTTGAGTCTGCACAAAAAAGAAATGGAAGACTATGTTCAGTTGAAAAAGCAAATGTATTAGAGGTATCAAAATTTTGGAGATCAATTGTGACTGAAATGTCCTCAGATTATCCAGATGTCGAACTTTCCCACCAACTTGCAGATAATACCGCAATGCAATTGGTTTTAGACCCTAATCAATTTGACGTCATAGTTGCAAGCAATCTATTTGGTGATATTTTGTCTGATATTGCTGCAACATTAACAGGGTCGATAGGCATGCTTCCTTCAGCTTCATTAGATAGTGCATTTAAGGGTATGTACGAACCATGCCACGGAAGTGCTCCAGATATTGCTGGAAAAGATATAGCCAATCCAATAGCTATGATTTCATCTTTATCAATGGCATTAAGATATTCTCTTAATGAGGAAGATATCTCAGATAAAATTGATTTAGCAATTAAAAAATTTGTAGAGCAAGGCTATAGAACTATAGATATTGCAACTGAAGATAACTATTTAAAGACATCCGCAGTTTCAAAAAAAATAATAGAAATAATAGACAATGAGTAACGGTATAAACATAGCATTAGTAGGCGCATCCGGCGTTGTTGGAAGAAAGATTATTTCTTTATTAGAAAAGAAAAATATTGTTGTAAATAATTTTTATCCGCTTGGCTCATCTTCTGTAGGAGAAGAAATATCATTTAATCAAAAAATATTTAAGATAGATAAATTGTCTAATTTTAATTGCTCAAAGATAGACTTAGCTATTTTTTCTGCTGGTTCTTCTGTAGCAAGAGACTATGCACAAGATTTTGTAAAACAAGGAGTTTATGTAATCGATTTATCCTCAGAATTTAGGTACGAAGAAAATATTCCTTTAATCATTCCTGAAATTAATCCAAGTGCGCTTATAGAAGCAACTAACCCAATATTAATTGCAAATCCAAACTGTTCAGTCTCACAACTCTTAATGGCGATTGAACCAATTCATAAGAAATATAAAATCGATATATTAAATATTGCAACATATCAGGCAGTATCTGGTACAGGTCGAAAGGCAGTCGAAGAACTTGAAAATCAAATTAAAGATGCATCTATTAAACCAAGCGTTTATCCAAAAAAAATAGCATTTAATGTAATTCCTCAATGTGATATTTTTCTTGAAAATGATTTTACCAAGGAAGAGATGAAGGTAGCCTGGGAAACAAAAAAGATTCTTGATCCTAATATTGAAGTTCAGGCAACATGCGTCAGAGTTCCGGTTGTCAACGGCCACTCAGAGGCAGTTTTTTTTAGAACCGCACAAGAAGTTTCAAAAGATGAAATTATAGAATTACTATCTTCTTCAAGAGGAATAACTGTAATTGATAATCCACAAAATCTTGATTATCCAACTCCACTAGAACATGCTGATGATACCGAAGAAGTATATGTTGGAAGAATAAGATCACAATCAATAAAGAATGAAAACTGGGTTTCAATGTGGATTGTTGCTGATAATGTTTATGGTAAAGGTGCGGCTTTAAATGCTGTCCAAATAATAGAAACTTTAATAGAGAACAACAAATTATGTTGAGATCTCTTTTATTACTTCTTTTATTTTCATGTACAAACATTTTAGCTGACATATTATTGTCTTCACCAAAGATTAAGCTTAACGCCCAAGATCAGGTAGTTGTTGAACTTAAGATACAAAATGCAAATTTAAGAGATGGGGATATTCTTCTTCAAGAATACAAAGGAGAGAATCCTATTAGTGATAACGATATTGACTATACCCTAATAAAAAGTTTTGAAAGTTATCAAACATTTACAATTGTTTTATCAAGAGAATATCAGGAAGATTATTTTAGTTTTAAGATTTTGATAAAGGATAACTTTACAAAAGATATTTTTATTTTTTTACCTTCAAAGATTAGGAAATATTATCAAGAAAACACAAATCAGAGAAGCATTGAAAATCCAAATACAACTCAAATTAAATCAAATAAGCAGCCAACCTTAGAAAGGAAAATACAAGAAGAACCACCGTCGTATAGAGCCAATTATTTTTCTTTAAAAACGGATATACAAGAAGAACCTCCTTATACAGAACCAAATATTATTAAAGGTTCTGAAATAACTACAGCTTGGAGCATGGCTAAACAAATTAAGGGAGATAAAGAGAATATTTCTATATACCAAATCATGTGGTCTATCTATCTTGGCAACAAAAAAGCATTTATAAATGAAAATATTAATCTAATTAGACAAGATATTGATGTCTATGTCCCAAGTGATTCTGAGATAGAAAATATTTCATATGAAATTGCTAGGGATTCTATTCTTAAAATGAATGAGTCATATGCAGAAAGCTTTGGATCTGCATCCAAATCATTATTAGTTCTTACCGCACCTAAAATAATTGAGGATGTTCAAGAGAATACTATTGTTGAAATTAAAGAGGAAACTTCTCAAATTAGTTTTGATGAAAGTATAGATCCAAAATCTTTAATAGAAGAGAATACAAAACAAATCAACTTAGGCATTGAAAATGAGTCTCTGGATAATTTACTTGATGAAAATGAATTATCTAATGATGCTGAGCAGGGCAATTTTGAAATATTTGATTTAATATTTATTTCATTAATATCATTAGCCTCTGGAATATTTTTAGCTCTCATATTTATTCAGCTTAGAAAAATCAGAGATTCAAAAAATATTGAATATGATTTTGAAGAGGCACTAGATGATGAATCCGTTCTATCTAGTTTGCCATCAGGTTTAAGTATTGAAAATGATAAAGATCAACAACAATTTGATTTAGCTGTTACTTATTATGAAATGAATAATTTAGAAGATGCAAAAAGTATACTCAATAACTTAATTAAAAATTCTGAAGATGAAGGTATTAAAACTGCTTCATCTAACTTATTAGATAAACTAAATCAAAATTGAAATTAGCTTTCACATTGGAATATGACGGGACTGATTTTTCAGGTTTTCAAAGTCAAAAAAACTCAATAACTATTCAAGATCATATCGAGAGAGCTATTGAAAAAATTACTAATACCAAAACAAGAATCAATTATTCTGGTCGAACTGATGCAGGAGTTCATGCGTTGTCTCAGGTTTTTGATTTTGATACCGAAATTCAAAGAGAGGAAGAAAATTGGATCAAAGGTATTAATGCAAACTTACCGAAGACAATTGCAGTAAGAAAAGTTTTTAATGTTCCAGATGATTTTGATTCGAGGTTTTCAGCAGTTGAAAGGAGGTACTCATATGTTATATACAATTCAAAAAATAAACCTTTATTTTTTGATACTTTTTCATATTGGGTAACAAATAATCTTGAAATTAATATTATAAAAAATCAACTTAATATGTTTCTAGGTCATCATGACTTTAGTTCATTTAGAAGTTCAAGTTGTAATTCAAAGAATCCAAATAAAAATATTTCTTATGTTGATGTTAAAACCATAGATAGTTTTATAATTATCACAATAGCTGCTAATGCATTTTTACAGAATATGGTTAGGATTATGGTTGGAACCATAATAGATATCGCAAAAAATGAAAAAAATATGACCATTGAAGATATTATTAAGAAAAAAGATAGGACTTTTGCAGGTAAAACAGCTCCAGCTAACGGACTTTTCTTTCTAGGCCCTAAATATAAGGATGAACTCAATATAGATACTTTTGAAATGAATATACTTGATAGACTAAAACAATAATGAAACCTTTAGTGAAAATTTGTGGTATTAAAGAATTAAATATTCTTAATGAATTAGTTAATCTAGATAAAATTGATTTCTTGGGATTTATTTTTTACGAGAATAGCCCTCGTTTTATTTCAGATGATTTAGTTAATAGAATTAATGAGATTGATCTTAGAGATAAAAGACCGGTCTGTGTTTATGTTGATGCTGATAAGGACTTTATCAAAGAAACCTCATCAAATTTTCAAAATCCTATTCTTCAATTTCATGGAAGTGAATCTAATGATTTCTGTAAGTCATTTAATAGAGAATTTTGGAAGGTTATTAAAATCAAAAATAATAACAGTATCAGAGAAATTAAAAATTATCCCGATGCATCTGCAATGCTTTTTGAAACATATAAAAAAGGGCAGTATGGAGGTACAGGAAAGTCTTTTGATTGGAGTTTGGTTGATAATATAAAAGATTTAGATACAAAATTTATTCTATCAGGTGGAATTAATATAAAAAATGTTGATAATGCTATAGATATTAATCCATGGTGTCTTGATATTAACTCAGGTGTGGAATCTTCTCCTGGCAAAAAAGATTTAAATTTAATAACAGAATTATTAAATAAAATTTAATTATGAATTCAAATAATAAAACACTACCTGATAAAAATGGTTTTTTTGGAGACTATGGGGGTAAATTTGTTCCTGAAACACTTATGTATGCTCTTGAGGAGTTAGAGAGTACATATAAGAAATTAAAAGATAATCCCGAATTTAAAGACCAATTTTATAAAGATCTTTCTGAATTTGTAGGACGACCATCTCCTTTGTATTTTGCTGAAAGACTAACCAAACATTATGGGACTGGTTCTATTTGGTTAAAAAGAGAAGACCTTAATCATACAGGCGCTCATAAAATAAATAATACTATTGGACAAATTTTATTAGCAAAACATATGGGCAAAAAAAGAATTATTGCTGAGACTGGAGCTGGTCAGCATGGAGTAGCAACTGCAACTGTTGCTGCCAGGCTTGGACTTGAATGTCATATCTATATGGGATCTGAAGATGTTCAAAGACAATCGTTAAATGTATACAGAATAAAACTTTTAGGTGCGCAGGTACATGCAGTAGACTCAGGATCAGCAACTCTAAAAGATGCATTAAATGAAGCCTTAAGAGATTGGGTCACTAATGTCGATGATACCTACTATATTATTGGCAGTGTTACAGGACCTCATCCTTATCCAATGATTGTTAGAGATTTCAATTCTGTGGTTGGTGAGGAACTTATAAATCAATCTAAAGAATTATTTAACTCTATGCCAAACGCCATAGTTGCATGTGTTGGCGGAGGTTCAAATGCAATGGGTGCTTTTTATCCTTTCATCAATATAAAAGAAACTAGACTAATTGGAGTAGAAGCCGGTGGAGAGGGTGTTGAAACTGGTGAACATGCAGCTCCACTAAATGACGGCACGCCAGGTGTACTTCACGGAGCATTAAGTTATTTAATGCAAGATGACACTGGTCAGGTAAAAGGAACTAAATCTGTTTCAGCAGGCCTTGATTATCCCGGAGTTGGCCCAGAACATTCTTGGCTAAAAGACTCTGGAAGGGCTGAATATGTTGCTGTAAGTGATAATGCAGCTTTGAAAGCATTCCATGAAGTTTCTGAGTTTGAAGGAATTATCCCTGCGCTTGAAACAGCTCATGCGTTCGCATATTTAGATACTTTAATGAAAGAATTTGATAAGAAAGCAAACATAATTGTAAATGTATCTGGCAGAGGAGATAAGGATATTAATACTGTTGCTGAAATTGATGGAATTAAGTTTTGAATAGGCTTACAAAAACACTTTCTGATTTAAAAGATAATAATAAAAAAGCTCTAGTTGCATATCTTGTGGCTGGCGATCCAGATATTAGTTCGACTATTGAGTTGATGAATTTATTTGTTGAATCAGGAGTAGATGTTATCGAAATTGGCGTCCCATTTACAGACCCAATAGCTGAAGGCCCAATAATACAAAAAGCTCATGATAGAGCGTTAAAAAATAATATTTCTTTAGAATCAATTTTTAACATGGTAGGTGAATTTAGAAAACATAATAACGAAACACCATTAGTTTTAATGGGGTATTTAAATACTTTTATTTTCTATAAGAAATTAATAGAAGAGAATCACAATAATGCAATAGACTCAATATTGGTTGTTGATATACCTGGCGAATTAAACTTAAAAGATTATGGAATTAATAGCTCAAATATAAATACTATTTCATTAATTTCACCAACCACTAAGATAAATAGAATTGAGTCCATTGCAAAAAATAGTACAGGATTTGTTTATTATGTAACTTTAAGAGGTGTTACCGGTGCATCAAATTTAGATGTGAATGAGATTAGTAATAATGTAGAAGAAATTAAAAAACATGCTTCTGTGCCAACATTAGCTGGTTTTGGAATTAAATCTGTAGAAGATGCAAAATTACTATCTGACTGTTCTGATGGAATCATTATTGGTTCGTCAATTGTACAAATGATTGAAGAGAGCTCTAAATCAAAAGAATTTGATAGAATAGGTAATTATCTTACTGAAATAAAGAAGGCAATATTGTGAGTTTCTTTCAAAATATACTATCTTCTGTAATGAAGGGTACACGTCGCTTAAATCGTTTTGGCTCAAAAAATTTTGGAAAACTTCATAAAGATATCAATAAAGCTGTAGATTCAGTAATGTCAACAACAGGAGAAGTTTCTACACAGGTTTATGCTGAGCACTTACTAAATTTAATCGAAGGACTGGATGATAATGGTTTAAATAAATTCCTGAATAATCTATTAATAAAATATGATATTGATACGAAAACACTTCTTAAGAATGCAAAAACTTATTCATCTGAAAAAACTCAAAAAAATTATCAAGAAATAAGAAATTCCTCTGAGCCTCGGTGGATTGAATTATTTAGAAGGTTAAATTCAACATCAAATGGAACTTATAAACTAGTTCAGTTAAGAGAAAGGATTCGATCTTTAAACAATGATGATTTGAAGATTTTTGACTATGGTTTGTTAAATCTTTTTAAATATTGGTTTAATCCTTCATTTTTGGTTTTAGAAAAAATCGACTGGGAAACTCCAGCAAATATTCTTGAAAAAATTATTGAATATGAAGCTGTTCATGAAATAAATTCATGGGATGATTTAAGAGCACGACTAGCTCCAGAAGACAGGCAATGCTTTGCATTTTTTCATTCACTTATTCCAAATGATCCTTTAATATTCGTAGAAGTTGCTTTATGTGACGGGATTCCTAAATCTATTCAAAATATTATTCAGATTGATAGAGAGGAGATAGATATAGAAGAGGCAAACACAGCAATATTTTATTCTATTTCAAATTGTCATAACGGTTTGCTTGGAATTTCTTTTGGTAATTTTCTTATAAAGAAAGTTGCCAAAAACCTTAAAAGAGAACTACCAGAATTAAATCAATTCTTAACATTATCTCCGCTTCCAGGATTTATGAAATGGATGGAGGAGTATGCTCCTATAACTTTCGAAAGATGTTCTGAAAAAAATTGTAGTGATGATGAATTGATGAAAAAAGCTATAAAATTTCTTACTGAATCAGATAGAAAAGATGGCATGCCAAATGATCCAGTGGGGAGATTTCATGTTGGGAATGGTGCAAGTCTTGAGAGAATAAACTTAAACGCAGATTTGTCTGAGAAGGGGCTATTACAATCTTATGGAGTTATGGCTAACTATTTATATGACTTAAATGTTGTTGAGGAGAACCATGAAACATTCTTTAAAAATAAAATTGTGCCAGTCTCTAATGAAATACAGACATTAAAGAAAAAATTATAAACATTAATGACCACTGAAAGATTTGTTGGCTTACTTTTTTTATCTGGTGTAATGGTATTTTTAATCTTTATTTATTATCCAGAATCTCCAAAGATAAATAAGTCCTTAACAAAAGATGAAGCCTCTTCAATCAAAGAAGATGAAATCAATGATTTCAAAGAATTTAATGAGTCTGATTTTGATTTTTTTGTATACAGAGCGCATGTTTTATCATCAAAAGACAATGCTATTAAATTAAAAGAAAAAATAGTAGATGGAGGATATCCTGCATTTGTTGATAATTTTAGTAATAAAGAAAATTTATTTGCAGTTTACGTTGGACCTTTTTTATCAGAAGATGATATTGTAAATAATATGAGATCAATTCAAGTATTATCGGAATCAAATAATGGAGAGATATCCAGATGGAAGCTTTAGGATTAAACCTAGCTGATTGGTTTATATTAATAGTTTTAATTGCTTCAGGAATCATTGCTTTTGCAAGAGGCTTTACAAAAGAATTTTTGTCATTATTTCTTTGGATTGCAGCTTTTATCGCAGCAATAAGTTTAGAATATTTAGCAACACCAAAAATTAATGAGTTTATAGGGAATGAAGAAATCTCAAAGATTATTTCTTATATTGTTGTTTTTATAATATTCATATTCATAGGTGGCATCGTTATAAAGTTTATAAGCAAACTTATAAAATGGTCAGGTGCCTCTGGCTTTGATAGATTTCTTGGTGTTCTTTTTGGATTAATAAGAGGTCTTATTGTTTTATTTGTAATCTTTTTATTATTACCATCTGGTTTAAAAACAACCGATTTAATTAATAATTCAAAAATAACACCGATTATTCAAAAATATGCACCTGAAATAGAAGAATATTTTAGAGATTTAATAGATAATAGAAATGTTGTGGAGGAGGCTCTGGATATAATAGAACCTATACAAAATGAACTTATTCCAGATCCAAATAAGGAAGACACTGAAGACGAGGATTCTTAATGTGTGGAATAGTTGGAATTTCAGCTGAATCTAACGTAGCTGCTGAAATATACGATGCTCTTTTAATGCTTCAGCATAGAGGTCAAGATGCTGCAGGCATCACTGTATGTAATAGCGACGATAAATTAAGCACAAGAAAATCAAAAGGATATGTAAGAGATGTTTTTGCTCAAAGACATATGGAAAAGCTAATTGGCGACTATGGAATAGGACACGTTAGATACCCAACAGCAGGAGGTGCAGGTAAGGAATTTTCTCAACCATATTATGTCAATTCACCATATGGTATTAGTCTTGCGCACAATGGCAATTTAACAAATTCAAAACAGCTTGCAAATGAATTGTTTCATGCTGAAATGAGACACCTTAAAACTGACTCAGACTCTGAGGTTTTACTAAATATTTTTGCTCACGAATTAGCAAAACAGAGAGAAATATATCCATCTGCAGAAAATATATTTAAAGCTGTTTCAAAGACGCATCTAAGATGTGATGGTGCATATGCTGTTCTAGCATTAATAGCTGGGCATGGCTTAGTAGCCTTTAGAGATAATAATGGAATTAGACCTTTATCAATTGGAATAAGAAAAGGTAAGACAAGAGATGAATATGTAATTTCATCTGAAGACGCACTATTTTCATCACATGGTTTTAAAAAATTAAGAGATGTTGAGCCTGGCGAAGCAATTTTTATTGATAAAAATGGAGAACTCTTCTCACAGCAATGTGCAGATAAGCCGAAAAAAAGACCATGCATTTTCGAATATGTTTATTTCTCTAGACCAGATTCTAAAATTGACGAAATATCAGTCTATAAGGCAAGAACGAGAATGGGCACAAAGCTAGCTTCTCAAATTAAAAACTCAAAACCAGATCATGATATTGATGTAGTTATTCCAATTCCAGATAGTTCAGTAACTGCAGCTCATCAATTAGCAGTTGACTTAGATGTTCCCTATAGAGAGGGTTTTGTTAAGAATAGATATATTGGAAGAACATTTATAATGCCTTATCAAGAAGAAAGAAAAAAATCAGTTAGAAGAAAATTAAATATTTTAGATTTAGAGTTTGATGGCAAGAATGTTTTATTGGTAGATGACTCAATTGTAAGAGGAACAACTAGTAAAAAAATAATTGAAATGGCACGAGAAGCAGGAGCTAATAAAGTTTATTTCGCTTCTGCCGCTCCAGCAATAAAATATCAAAATTTATATGGTATTGATATGCCTGCAACATCTGAACTTATTGCTTCAAATAAGTCTGATGAAGATGTTGCAAAAGAAATTAATGCAGATTGGTTAATTTATCAAAAGCTTGATGATCTTATAGAATCTGTAAAAGAAGGTAATCCTGAAATAGAGGAATTTGAAACTTCTATTTTTACTGGTGAATACATGACACCTTTGGTTGAGAATTATCTAGAAGATCTTGAAAATACCAGAAAAGATGAACTTAAGATGCAAAGAGAGAAATCTACAGCAAGCGGCTAAGGATTCACAATATTAATCGAAGGTATTTCTGCAGAATTTGCACTTTGAACATAAGTATCGATTTCATTAAAATTTAGATATCTATAAATTTGATCTGAGAGGGGATTAATGTCACTCATATATTGATGATATTCCTCGACTGTTGGAAGTTTGCCTAAAACAGCAGAAATTGCTGATAATTCTGCTGAAGCCAAGAAAACATTTGCTCCATCTCCAAGCCTATTTGGAAAATTTCTAGTTGAGGTTGATATAACAGTTGAATTTGCTAATACTCTTGCCTGATTACCCATACATAATGAGCATCCTGGAAGCTCGGTTCTTGCACCAGAAACCCCAAATATATTATAAATACCTTCTTCTATAAGTTGTTTCTCATCCATTTTTGTTGGAGGCACAACCCATAGCCTAGCTTTAATACCTTTATATTTTTCAAGCAAAGTTCCTGCTGCTCTAAAATGACCAATATTTGTCATACATGACCCAATAAATACTTCTTGAACTTTTGTATTAGCAACTTCTGATAAGGGTTTAATATCATCTGGATCATTGGGGCAAGCTAACAAAGGCTCTTTAATTTCATTAAGATCTATTTCAATAATTTCTGCATATTCTGCATCTTTATCAGGCTCAAGTAATTCAGGATTTAGAATCCATTCTTCCATAGCTTGCGCTCTTCTTTCTAAAGTTTTTACATCACCATAACCAGATGCAATCATCCATCTCAACATAACAATATTTGAATTAAGATATTCTATAATCGGTTCTTTATTTAGTCTTACAGTACACCCAGATGCCGATCTTTCTGCAGAAGCGTCTGATAATTCAAATGCTTGTTCGACTTTCATATCTGGCAGTCCTTCAATTTCTAAACATCGACCTGAAAAAATATTCTTTTTACCATCCTTATCAATTGTCAGGAGTCCTATTTGTAAAGCAGCATAAGGAATAGCATTAACAAGATCACGCAAAGTGATTCCAGGTTGCATTTCGCCTTTAAATCTTACCAATACCGATTCGGGCATATCCAAAGGCATTACACCAAGTGTAGCAGCGAATGCAACTAATCCTGATCCAGCAGGAAAAGAAATGCCAATAGGAAATCTTGTATGACTATCTCCACCAGTTCCTACTGAGTCTGGTAACAACATTCTATTCATCCATGAATGGATTATTCCATCTCCTGGTCTGAGTGATACACCGCCGCGATTCATAATAAAATCGGGAAGATTATGTTGTGTTTCAATATCAACAGGTTTTGGGTATGCCGCGGTATGGCAAAATGATTGCATAACTAAATCTGCTGAAAATCCAAGACACGCAAGCTCTTTTAATTCATCTCTTGTCATAGGTCCTGTTGTGTCTTGAGATCCAACAGTAGACATTCTTGGCTCACAATATGTTCCTGGTCTAATGCCATCAACTCCACAAGCTTTGCCAACCATCTTTTGAGCTAAGGTAAAACCTTTAGTTGATTTATCTTTTGCATTAGGCCTTCTAAATACATCTGAGGTTTCTAGACCCAAAGCTTCTCTGCTTTTATCAGTTAGCTGTCTACCAATTATTAGTGGTATTCTTCCATTTGCTCTAACCTCATCAAGAATAACATCAGTTTTTAATTTAAATTCTGATATAACTTCATTAGTATTTGCATCAGTGACAGTTCCTTTGAATGGCTCTAATATGACTTCTTGCCCAGTAATCATTTTTGATACATCCATTTCAATTGGAAATGCTCCTGAATCTTCTAGGGTGTTAAAAAATATAGGGGCAATTTTTCCTCCAAAACAAAATCCACCTTCTTTTTTGTTAGGAATAAAAGGTATTTCATCTCCCATGTGCCATAGTACGGAATTGGTCGCTGATTTTCTTGAAGATCCTGTACCAACAACATCTCCAACGAAGACTAATGGGTTACCTTTCTCTTTAAGTTTTTCAATAGTTTCAAGTGGATCAGAAAGTCCAGATCTTGGCATTTTAAACATTGCTAAGGCATGCAGAGGTATATCTGGACGAGACCAAGCGTCTGGAGCTGGAGAAAGGTCATCAGTATTTATTTCTCCTGAAACTTTAAACACTGTAAGTTTTATTTCTTCTTCTAAGTCTTGTTTATCAGTGAACCATTTCGCATCAGCCCAATTTTTTATAACTTGCTCAGCATATTTATTTGTTTTAGATAACTCAAACACTTCATTAAATGCATCAAAAATTAATAAAGTCTTACTTAGGGCATCTACTGCATTATCTGCAAGTTCGTCATTTTTTAAACATTCTATTAAAGGTTGAATGTTGTATCCGCCCAACATTGTACCTAGTATCTCAACAGCATCTGTTTTTTTAATATAAGGACTGGAAGTATTTCCTTCAGTGATATCTGCAAGAAATGCAGCCTTTACATAGGCAGCCTGATCAACACCGGCAGGAATTCTTTCTTTAAACAAGGACAAAAGAAATTCTGATTCATCATGTTCGGATTTTAGCAGCTCTACGAGTTGAGAGGTTTGATCAGCATCAAGAGGTAAAGGTGGGATATTTAATTTAGCCCTTTCATCAACGTGTTCTTTATATTTTTTTAACATCGCCTGGTCTCCGATGGTGATATTTTACCCTTATAGCTAAAGATAGCCACTAAATAGGGCAAATTTATTTAAAAATGGGTTATTATTTTCCTATATGAGCAAATTAAATAAGTTAAAGTCAGCCACACCTTGTCTTGGTATTTGCTCTACAACTTTTGGAGACGAAGTCTGTAAAGGATGTAAACGTTTTTCACATGAGGTTGTTAGTTGGACCAAGTATTCATTAGAAGAAAGAGAGATAGTAAATGACCGCATTGAAAAATTTAAAGTAAAAATCTTAAAAGATAGATTTAAAATAACAGACAAAGAATTATTCGGAAATCGATTAACAGACAAAGCAATTAGTTTTAATCATTCTCTTGATCCATTGACTTGGATTTTCGATTTATTCAGGGCAGCAGGTTCTCAATCATTCGATCTCAATAATTATGGAATAAAAAGCTTATGCCATTTTGACCCTAAAAAAATAAAAGATGAAATCAATAAAGAACTTCTAGAACTTTCAGAAGCTCATCATGATAGATATTTTAAAAAGTCGACTTAACTAAAATCTTTCAACATTATTTTAAGTTCTAATGAATGTTGTTCTTCCTCAGCAATTTGTGCTCTTGCATACTCCTCAAGGTAAACTGATTTATTTTCAACACAGGTAAGTAATTTTTTATAAAGACTCAATGCATGAAGTTCATGTTGTAAACTTTCTTCAAGAATATCTTTAATGGTATGTCTGTTTGTCTCTTCAATTTTTGCAATCTTCTGACTTGGATGACCATCAAGGCCGGCAATTTTTTCACCTGCAAGTTGGGCGTGCATCAAAGATTCAGCAGCCTGTTCTTTTAAGAATGACACAATTGGTAATCTATATGGACCACTTACCATCATGGAAGAGTGAGTGTATCTTACTACGCCAGCTAGCTCATATTCCATTATTGAATTTAAAATATCGCATACTTCTTTTGAATTAATTTCTATATTTTCCATTTTGATTTAACCCCGATGCTAAGTTGTATTAGATAGCATTATAATGCTATTATAATTTATGTAAACTATTGATATAAGGTATTTTTTTAATGATAATCAATATGATTATCATTCTCATTTAGCAAAGTATTTATATCTCCAAAATAATATATAGGCTAAAAAGAAATATGCTATTTTTGATAGATGATATATAACAGGCAGCCTAATTATTGTAGCAACCCACTTATAACCATTAGTTCTTTTCCAAACATATATAAAAGCATCAACTCCTGATAATTCTTTTCCATCTTCAAAGACGACATGTAGTTTTTTTAGGTATTTTTCATTCATTGAACTGCAATCTTCAAATTGAAGATTTGATCTTTTTTTATAGTGTTTAATTTCAAAATTACATATCGCACATTTTTCATTAAACAGAACTTTTGAATCATCCATAAAAATATAATACCAACAATCATTTATATTTATATAATTAAAATTCATTGCATAATAGTAAAAATGTCAGATAAAAAATTTATAAATATTTTTAAAGAAGGATGGAATAAGATTTTTGGTAAAGAAGAGGACATGACAAAATTAAGAACAAAAAGTTTGTACAGGGCTAGAAATGGAATTCAAAATGTTGGGACTCCTCATGATTGGGAAGATTATAAAAAATATAAAAAGGAATTAGATGAAAGCAAAACAGATTAACGTTTATGGAGATCTCATAGAGGAATGTTGTTCAAATCCTATTACTGGATTTTACAGAGATGGATTCTGTCGAACAGATGAATTAGATAGAGGTCTTCATGTTGTTTGTGCAAAGGTTACAGATGAATTTTTAGATTTTTCTAAGAGCAGAGGAAATGATTTATCTACTCCAAGACCAGAATTTAATTTTCCAGGTTTAAAAGAAGGAGATTCTTGGTGTTTATGTGCTGAGAGATGGAAAGAGGCTTATGAATCTGGCTTTGCACCTAAAATATACCTAAATAGAACTAATAAAAAAGCCTTATCAGTTATAGATATAGATATTCTGAAAGAATTTGCATTAGATTTGATTTAATACATATTTAATTTACCTATTGCCATTTTTTATATAAAATTCTGTTCGAAAAATTTTATTCTCTAGGGGAGCAGCTATTTAAAGAATAAAAATGAACAAAAGGCATAATTTACGTAGACACTTTTATACTAGTGCATTTCTAATATTCATTGGCTTTCTATCTCTGCAAGCTCATGCAGATGGTATTGCAAGCGTTAATTCATATGTAGAAATTAAAGATAGTGCTACTGATTTTAGAGCGCGAAAACAAAGCAACAATGGTCAAAGATCTACTTCAGGATTTGACTTTATAATTACTCCTGAAAGAACAAATATCTGTCAGGGTCTAAGTAATTCTACATGCACCAATACATACAACTTTAGTGGCCTTGGTTATGTGCCAACTGGAAGTGCGACCTCAATAGTATTTTCGAACACACTAGCAAATTCTTACCTAGTTTTTATTAATGACCAACATAATAATAGATCCGATCGAACCTCAATGATTGGTGAAATTGTATTTGATTATGAGATATTGGGATACTGGACGGATCCCTCAATGACAGTTGATTTTGATTACGTAGATAAAGCAGGCGCAACCTATCCAACCTCAGGTAATAGCGGTTTCAGTGCAAGGCAGACAGAAGATCATGTTCATTATGGTAGTAGTACAACCAGTTCAACAGAATCTGGCGATTGGGTATCTATTGGCTCCGATAAAAGAACATTAAGATTTGGCTCTAAAAATGGTAAGCCAGGTGATTATATTCGAGTTATTACTAGAGCAGCAAATCCAACTGTTGATTTTAATACGACTAGTTCAAGTGGTGCTGAATCTGTATCTTCCAAAGCTATAACTGTTGATTTATCGTCTTCATCAACTCAAAACGTGACAGTTGATTATGCTGTTACTGGAACAGCAACTGGATCAGGTACAGATTACACTTTAGCCAATGGAACACTAACAATAAACTCAGGATCAACATCTGGCACTATCACAATTGCTAGTATTGTTAACGACTCACTTGATGAACCAAATGAAACAGTAATCGTTACTTTGTCGAATCCAAGTAATGCAACGTTAGGCAGCGATAGTGTCCATACTTATACCATTACTGATAACGACAGTGCACCAGTAGTTGATTTCAATACAACTAGTTCAAATGGAGCTGAATCTACATCATCTAAAGCTCTCACTGTT